>DAOPYE010000006.1:0-51700 GCA_035352715.1 Holophaga sp.
ATCAACGGCAGTCCCCGGAAAGACGGCAACACGCGGTTGCTGCTGCAGGCGGTGCTCGCGCCCCTGGCCGAAGCGGGCTGGGAGACGGAGTGCGTCCAACTGGGGGGCCGGGAGATCCGGGGATGCCGGGCCTGCTTCCAGTGCCGCGAGCGCAAGGATCAGAAGTGCGTTTTTGATGGGGATGCGTTCAGCGAGATCTTCGCCAAGATGGTCGTGGCGGACGCCATCGTGCTGGGCTCTCCCACGTATTTCGCCGATGTGACGCCCGAGATCAAGGCGCTGATGGATCGGGCTGGCTTCGTGGCCATGGCGAACGGCGGGCTTTTCGCGGGCAAGATCGGGGTGGGGGTCGTGGCGGTGCGACGGGGTGGGGCCACCCATGTGATGGATTCGATGACGCACCTGTTCCAGATCAGCCAGATGATCATCCCGGGGGCCACCTACTGGAACATGGGCTACGGCATGATGCCCGGGGACGTGGCGGGCGATGCGGAAGGCATGGCGAACATGGCACAGCTGGGCCGGGCCATCGCCTGGCTGGGCAAAGCCTTCCAGGCCAGCGGCGAGGCTTATCCGAGGGCTGGGGCGGTTCGCAAGTAAGGGCCAGAGATCATGCACGTCTTCCTGTTTCGGGCTGTGCAGAGAACGCCTTCGGCTGGGCCTCTGCGCGAAGGCTCAGATCGGGCCGTCTTTGCGTGTGTGGCGCGAGGCTCCGTTTCGGAGGCCGAAGGCGTCGTGCTGGGTGAGCTGCATCGGGCGGGCTGGAAGGTGCTCGAGGTCTACGACCCCAGCCGCGTGCGCCAGGCTTTTCCCGGCCTCAAGCGCCACCCTGAGATCGCCCGCGCCATGACATCCGCTCGCCAGCAGGGGATGGCGATCCTGGTCCTGGCGGGGGATTTCCCTTCCCCGGCGTGATCCAGGGCAGAATCCTTGGTGGCCCCAGGTTTGTGGGCCACATCCGCCGTTGAAGATCCGCGGCGGAATTTCCACCTTGTGATGGACCCTCGAAGACGAACGCCGATGCACACGCCACGCCGAATCCTCACCACGATCTTCCTGACTTTCGGCGCGCTCCTGGCGCACGCCGCGCCGCCGCGAGAGCGGGTTTCGTTCAACGCGGGCTGGCGTTTCCAGAAGAAGGATCCGCCGGGTAACACCGTGCCGCTGGATTACGATGTGCGCCCCGATATCACGGGTGCCACCGAGAACCGTGTCGCGGATGCGGTGTCTCACGAGGCCGTAAAGCTCGATGCCCGGGGCACCGCGGTGCTCAAGCCCTGGATCCTGCCGACGGGCAACGCCTTCATCAAGGATCCGGCCAAGCGCCATGTCCGTCCTGCGGGCGATCCCGGTAGCGGGGTCGCTTGCGTGCAGGCGACCTTCGACGACAGTGCCTGGCGTCCTGTGGAGCTGCCCCACGACTGGGCGATTGAAGGACCGTTCATGGCCACGGGCGACACCGCAGGCGTGGGACGGCTGCAGAGCTGGGGCATCGGCTGGTACCGCAAGCGATTCAAGTTGCCCGCCACGGATGCGGGCAAGACCCTCACGCTGGAAATCGACGGCGCCATGTCGTACGCCACGGTGTGGCTCAACGGGCATTTGGTCGGCGGCTGGCCCTATGGCTACAGCTCGTGGCAGGTCGATCTCACGCCGTGCGCCGTGCTGGGCGGCGAGAACCAACTCGCCATTCGCCTCGATAATCCGCCGCGTTCCTCGCGCTGGTATCCGGGCGCGGGCCTCTGCCGCAACGTCTGGCTCACGAAGACCTCATCCGTCCATGTCGGCCAGTGGGGAACGCAATTGACGAGTCGCAACGTTTCCGCTGCGTCGGCCACGATCGATCTCGCGGTGACCCTGGCCAATGATGCGAAGGCCGATGCGGCCGTGAGCGTCGCCACGCAGGTGTTTGCGCTCGATGCCGTGGGGCAGAGGCTTGGCGGGGCCGTGGCGCGCTTCGCGGCCAAGCCGGTAACCGTCCCCGCCGGGGCGAGGGCGAGGGTGAAGGGTTCCATCACCCTCGCCCATCCCCGGCTTTGGGGGCCGCCCCCAAGCCAGACGCCGAACCGCTACCTCGCGGTGACCACCGTCACGCGCCAGGGCAGGCCCGTCGATGTCTACGAGACACCCTTCGGCATCCGCGAGCTGCGCTTCGATCCGAACAACGGACTGATGGTCAACGGCGCGCGCGTGCAGATCCAGGGCGTCTGCCAGCACCATGATCTTGGCGCATTGGGGGCGGCGTTCAATCTCCGCGCGGCCCAGCGCCAACTGGAAAAGCTCCAGGAGATGGGCTGCAACGCGATCCGCATGGCCCACAATCCGCCCGCGCCGGAGCTGCTGGAGCTTACCGACGCGATGGGTTTTCTGGTCATGGATGAGGCCTTCGACGGCTGGGAGATGGCGAAGAATCCGCTGGACGCCCACCTGATCTTTCCCGATTGGCACGAACAGGATGTGCGGGCGCTCGTCCGGCGCGATCGCAATCACCCCTCGGTGATTCTGTGGAGCCTGGGCAACGAGGTCGGCGAACAGCACATCCCCGGCTCCGGCGCCGCGATCGCCAAGCGGCTGGGCGATATCGTCCATGAAGAGGATTCCACCCGCGCCACCACCAGCGCCATGAACTTCGCCAAGCCGGATATGGCGCTGCCCGCGGCGCTCGATGTCATCGGCGTGAACTACCAGGGCGAGGGCATCCGCCAGGATCCAGAATTCGATGGCACCACGCGCATCCGCACCGCGCCCAACTACCCGGAGTTCCATGCGAAGCATCCGCAGAAGATGATCATCGGCAGCGAGACCGCCTCGGCCTTCAGCACGCGTGGCGTCTATCTGTTTCCGGTGTCCCAGAAGAACAGCAATCCCGTGCACGATGGCTGCGGCGGCGACTCGGTGAAGCAGCAGGTGAGTGCCTACGAACTCTACGCCTGCGATTGGGGTGCCACGGCCGATAAGGTGTTCGGCTCGCTCGCGCGCCATCCCTACGTCGCGGGCGAATTCGTCTGGACCGGCTGGGATCATCTCGGCGAGCCCACGCCGTACTACGAGTCCCGCAGCGATTACGGCGCCCGCAGCGCCTATGCCGGCATCATCGATCTTGCGGGCTTCAAGAAGGATCGGTTCTACCTCTACCAGGCGCACTGGCGACCCGAGCTGCCCATGGCCCATCTTCTGCCCCACTGGACCTGGCCCGAGCGCGTCGGGCAGATCACGCCGGTCCATGTGTTCACCTCCGGCGACGAGGCGGAACTGTTCCTCAACGGCCGTTCGCTGGGGCGGAAACGGAAAGGCGCGTTCGAATACCGGCTGCGCTGGGATGACGTTGTCTACGCGCCCGGCACGCTGGAGGTCGTCGCCTACAAAGACGGGAAGCGATGGGCCTCGGATCGCGTGCAGACCGCCGGGGAGCCCAGCGCGCTTGAAGCCGTGCCGGACCGCGCCGAGATCCGCGCCGACGGTCGCGATCTCTCCTTCGTGACCGTGCGCGTGACCGACGAAGAAGGCCGGAACGCGCCCCGCGCGATGAACGCCCTGAGCTTTTCCATCGAGGGGCCAGGCGAATTCGTGGCCGCCGATAACGGCGATCCCACCAGTTTCGAGCCCTTCCAGGTGCCCACGCGCAAGGCGTTCAATGGCCTGTGCCTGGTCATCGTCCGCGCCAAGCCCGGCGCGACTGGGCCCATCGCGCTCACCGTTACGGGCAAGGGGCTGAAGCCCGCGACCGCGGTGATCTCGGCTCAGTGATGCGGCGGAAGGCCTGGATCATGGGGCTTGGGTAATCTGATTGTCTCAATGCTTTTTCGGTGATCCATGGCCGCTCGTGTTTCCATCTATCGCGCCGCGCTGCTCGCTTCGGGGGGGCCGTCGTCGCTGTGGCATGTGCCCGACGGGGCGCTGGTCGTGGGCGAGGACGGCCGCATTGTCGCGGCCTGCGCCTGGGAGGCGCTGCCCTCCGAATTCAAGGATCTGCCATCAATGGATCTGCGGCCCTGCTGGATCCTGCCGGGGCTGGTGGATCTGCACACGCATCTGCCGCAGTACCGCGCCGTGGCGATGGATGGCCTGGAGCTGATGCCCTGGCTCAGGGCCTACATCTATCCCACCGAAATGCGCTTTATGGATCCCGCCCACGCCGTGCGCGAAGCGCGGCGGTTCTTCCATGATCTGCTGTCCTGGGGCACGACGACGGCGGTGGCGTACGTCACCATCCACGCCCGGGCCGTGGACGCGGCGTTCGCGGAAGCCGAGCGCGCCGGGATGCGCGCCGTGCTGGGCAAGGTGATGATGGATCGCCATTCGCCCGCGGAGCTGACGGAATCCACCGAGGCCTCCCTGATCGAGAGCGAAGAGCTGTGCAGCCATTGGCATGGCCGCGATCACGGCCGCCTGAGCTACGCCTTCAGCCCTCGGTTCGCGGGCAGCTGCTCGCCTGAGCTGATGCGCAAGGCCGGGGCCCTGGCCGAGAAGTGCGGTGCCTACGTGCAGACGCACCTGGCCGAGAGCCGCGCCGAGGTGGCCTGGATGCGCGAGCTGTTTCCCTCGGCGGCGGATTACACCTCCATTTACGCTCATGCCGGGCTGCTGGGGCCGCGCACGCTGTTGGGCCACGGCGTCTACCTTTCGGGTTCTGAACGGGCGCAGATCCGCGAAGCGGGGGCCACCATCGTGCATTGCGCGCGGGCCAACGCCTTCTTGAAAAGTGGCGTCATGCCGCTGCGCCGGTGGCTGGCGGAAGGCCTGTCCGTGGGCCTGGGCACCGATGTGGGCGCGGGCCCGAGCTTGAGCCTCTGGGACGAAATGGGCTTCGCGTGCCAGGCCTCGCGCCTGAGGGCCGCGCTGTTGCCGGATGAAGATGCCGAGACCGCGAATCCCACCCTGGCTTTCCACCTCGCCACCCAGGCGGGCGCGCTGGCGCTTGGGATGGATGACCGGATCGGGGATCTGCGCGTGGGCAAGGAGGCGGATTTCATCATCGTCGATCCACGTATGGCCGACCCGGCGGGCGAAATCCGGCAGGACCCCGCCCAGGTGCTTTCGCGTCTGCTCTACCGCGAGGATCCGCGGATGATCCGCGCCAGCCATGTGCGGGGACGAGCGTGCTTCACGCGGGAGGGTTGATCCCGGCGTCCTTCTACCTGCGGCCGGTGGCGGAGGTCGCCGCGGATCTGCTGGGCATGTGCCTGTGTCGCGAAGACGTTGCCCTGCGCATCACGGAAGTCGAGGCCTATGGCGGCTGCGATGACAGCGCCAGCCACTGTCGTTTCGGCCGTACGGGCCGCAACGCTCCCATGTGGGAAGACGGCGGCCGGGCCTACATCTTCCTGTGCTACGGCGTGCACCACATGCTGAATATCGTGACGGGCCGGGGATGGCGCGGCCATCCTGGTGCGCGCCTGCGAGCCCGTGGCCGGATGGGAGCGCATCCAGCAGCGGCGGGGACTTGTGAGCTTGTCTCCGGTAATGCTCACCGGACCGGGCAAGGTGGCCCAGGCGCTGGGCCTGGATCTGAGCTTCAATCATCACCCGCTCTATCAGGCCGGCGGATTGGAGCTCCGCGAAGGCGAAGGCCCCGCGCGCATCCTGCGCGGATCGCGCGTGGGCATCGCCTATGCCGCGCCTGCGGATCAGGCGGCGACGCTGCGCTTCGCCATCGCCGACTGCCCGTGGGTGAGCCAGCGCAAGGGCCTCACTTCATCGGAATCCGGGCCACGATGCGATCCTCCAGGCGCACCAGCAGAGCGCTGAGATCATCGCGGCGCAGTTCGTGGATCGGCTGCACCTTGGCCGCATCCAGCACCTGGACGTGCCCCAGCAGCGGCGCCTTGGGATCCTTCGGCACCTCGAAGGCCACCCTCACGTCGGCGCGCCCGTCGCCATCGAGATCCAGTTCCTCCTCGATGTGCGGGGGCAGCGCCGATAGCGGGCGCCACGCCACCTGGACGAACCGGAATTTCGACTCCAGGCGTCCCACGGGCTGGGCGATGGCCGAGATCTCCACGCGATAGGCCCCCCGGTCCAGGGTGCGCACCACGGGGCCGCCCGCGTATTTGGGATGGGGCCGAAGCCCGAGCCCTCCCACCAGCCCGCTGAAGCGCGAGAACAGCACAAAGGGCGACAGCAAGAGGATTCCCAGCACCAGCGCCGCCAGACCGTAGCCAAGGATGGATCGCAATCTGCGCATGGGGGCTCCTAGACGAAAAGATGGAGGAAGGTGGTCAAGGAGGACGCGATGATGCTGGCGCCGAAGACGCAGGCGAAGCCCCATCCCGCGTACAGGAACAGCAGCCGCGCCCGCTCGGAGGGGGCCTGGGTGCCGATCACGTGCCAGCGGATCGCGCCCTTGCGGCAGGCGTCCACGCACGCGCCGCAACGCATGCAAGAAAGGCGCGTCGTGCCCTTGGCCAGCATCTCGTCGTCCAGTGACAGGTTGGGGCAGGCGGTGACGCAGGCGCCGCAATCCTTGCAGGAGGCGCGGTCCACCTTGATCCTGAAGGGACTGATCTTCGCGAAGAGGCTCTGGAACGCGCCGAAGGGACAGAAGAACGCGCACTGCGTCCGCTTCTTGGTGAGCAGCGGCAGGATCACGACCAGGCCCAGGAACAGGCTGAAGAAGATCACGGCTTGCAGGATGGTTCGCGCGCTGTTGATCTCTCCGAACTCCGTCACGGCCTTGAAGGGGCACAGCCAATCGCAATAGAACGGCGCATACGAGACCAGCGAAAACAGCACGATGGTCACGAGAACAGCCCAGGGCCCGTAGTGGAACAGCGGGTTGAGATGTTTCAGCAGCGGCCGCCGCCGCAGGGACGCGAAGCCTTCCTCAATGCCTCCGAAAAAGCATCCGTACGCGCACCAGGCCTTGCCGAGCACCAGCGTGGCGGCCATCCACAGGCCGATCATGGTGGCCACCGCATGTTGATTGCTGGGCGTGGGCAGGATGGATCCCGGGAAGATCAGCACGCGGTTCAGCGCCGCCGGGATGATCGTCATGGGCAGGACCATGAAGCAGAACGGCGTATCGCCACTGATGATGTGTTCCACGGGCAGGCTCATGGAGCCCCGGAGATGTACCAGGTTGATGATGAAGCCCACGGGGAACAGAAAGCCCAGCGTGGCGAAGAAGATCACGCGCCAGCGGTGCGTCTGGCCGGTGCGCATCATCATCAGGAACAGAACGGCCATGAAGGCTTCGCTCAACAGGGCGGTGGCCTTGGCCACGCCATCGGTCCCCTTGAGGGCGGGCGTCATCATGAGCAGGCCCCACAGCGCGATGGGCAGGGTGAGCAGGAAGGCCCGGGGCCAGCTTCGAAAGGGCGTTGTCGTATCAGGCATGGTGCCACCTCAGCAGAAGAAGGATTCCAGTGCAGGCATAGATCAGGGCGAGCGCCGCCAGCACCAAGCGGGAAACAAGCGCGGGCGGCGTCCATCGCCGGAGTCCGCCGACCGCGATCAGGGGCAGCATCCAGACGGCGGTGCCCACGAAAAAACACGCGAAGAAGGCCGTTGCCGGTCCGGGACCGCCTGTCTGGGCGGCGCGCAGGGCCGCGGTCACGAAAGGTCCGCAGATATTCAGGCCCGTGAACAGCCCCAGGAGCGCCAGTCCCAGCAGGCCGAAGCGGCGCTCGAAGGTCACGCCCTGGCCCACGGGGCAGGGCTTGTGACTGGTGCCAAGGCCGGCCAGCCCCTTCCAGGCCTGGAGGCCCAGCAATGCGGCCGCGAACAGATCCGCCACGCCGCCCAGCAGCAGGCCGCCGGGGCCGCGCAAATGCGCCAAGTTGCCGAGCCAGCCCGCGATGCATCCCACGATCAGGTACCCGGCCAGACGCCCGCTCAGGAACAGCCCCAGCAGAAACAGGGTGCCGCGCCAGCCGCGGCGCAGGGCCGTGAGCCATGGCAGCAGCACCACGCCGCAGGAGGCGAGGCACGCGAATCCCGAGGCGAAACCAAGGGTCAGGGCTTCAAACAGGAAGGACATGAAGAACACCATGTGCGATTCGTCTTGATCATAGGCCCCCGGCTTGGCTCCATGCGTGCCAACGGACGAGACGGCGTCGGGGGGTCCCCAGAGGCGCCCAGGCGGTTCCGAAAGGGATGAGGCTCGATGAGCATACACAGGCAGTCCCTTGGTGGCCGATCGCCCGCCGTTTGCCGAGTGGGGCCGTTTGTTGGTCCATTTCGCGTTGACGGACGAACCGGAATTCCATGCAATGGACCCAGGAATAAAACGATCGCTGGATTCGAGGAATGAGGTCGCCATGGATAGGGGCACGCAGAAGAACATCATCCGGCGGCGATTCCCCTGGGGATGGTTGGTGCTGGCGGCTTTGGGCGCGGCTGCGCTGGCCATGGTCTATGTGCAGAAGCACGCGCCCGTGACGCTGGCCACGGTGCGTCCGACGCTCTTCAAGGCGGGGGATCGCAATCCGCTGGTGACCGCTTCGGGCTACATCGTCGCCCGGCATCGGGCCACGCTCTCGGCCAAGGCCCTGGGCCGTCTTTCGTGGCTGGGCGTGGAAGAGGGCACCCGTGTTACCCAGGGCCAGATCATCGCCCGCCTGGAATCCACGGATCTTCAGGCGGCGCGGGATCAGATCGCCGCGAACCTGCAGCAGGCGGAACTGGATCTCAAGCGCGCGGAGAGCCTGTTCAAGGAGGGCGTGCTGGATCGCGCCAGCGTGGACAAGCTGCGCACCACCGTCCTGACCCAGCGGGCCCAGCTGAAGTACCAGGACGCCCAGCTGGAGAACATGGTCCTGCGCGCGCCGTTCACGGGCACCGTCACGCAAAAGCTTTCCGAGCTGGGCGAGACCGTCAGTCCCGGCAGCGCGGGCGGCGCGAATGCGATCAACGCGATCGCCGTGCTGGCGGATTTCGACACGCTGGAAGTCGAGGTGGAGGTCAGCGAAACCGGCATCGCCAAGCTGAAGAAGGGCATGCCCGCCGAGATCCACGTGGACGCGCTGGAGAACGATCCCAAGGATCGGGTGCTGAAGGGCGTTCTGCGCGAGATCTATCCGTCCAGCAACCGTCAGAAGGCCGTCGTCATCGTGCGCGTGGCCTTCCTTGAGAAGAACCCGATCCTGGTGCCCGATATGGGCGCGAAGGTGACCTTCCTGGGCGATCCCTTTTCCAAGGACACGCTGGTGCTGGGACGCGAGCAGATCGTGAAGGTCCGGGGGACGGACGCCGTGTGGACCCTTCGGGAGGGCAAGGCCGCGCTGCAACCGGTGCGGGTGGTGGCCGAGAATCCCGTCGGGTTCCAGGTGGAAGGCCTCGATCCCGCGCTGCCGCTGCTATTGCTGCCCGCGGATCTGAAGCTATCCGAAGGCACCAAGGTGAAGCTCAAATGAACGGGGCTTCGAACGGCGAAGCCATCATCCGCTGCGAGGCCGTGGCCAAAAGCTACTGGCGCGGCGCGCTGGAGATCCCCGTGCTGCAGGGCCTGGATCTGGAGCTGCCCCGGGGTGGGTACTGCGCGCTGATGGGGCCCTCGGGCTCGGGCAAGACCACGCTGCTCAACCTGATCGCCGGCATCGACCGGCCCACCGGCGGGGCCATCCGCGTGTGCGGCTACGATCTGCACGATCTGGATGACGATGATCTGGCCGCCTGGCGCGCGGTCCACGTGGGTTTCATCTTCCAGAACTACAACCTAGTGCCCGTGCTGAACGCGTTCGAGAACGTGGAGTTGCCGCTGCTGCTTTCGTCCATGGGGCGGCGCGAACGGCGCGAGCGTGTGCGCGAATCCCTGGCCCTGGTCAATCTCACGGATTTCGAGGAGAGCTATCCCCGCCAGCTCAGCGGCGGGCAGGAGCAGCGCGTCGCCATCGCGCGGGCCATCGCCGGGGATCCCGATCTCATCGTCGCCGACGAGCCGACGGGCGCGCTGGATTCCAAGAACGCCGAAGAGGTGTTGGCGCTCATGGCGCGGCTGAACGGCGAACTCGGCAAGACGATCCTGATGGTCACCCACGATCCCAAGGCCGCCCATCACGCCCGCACCCAGGTGCATCTCGAAAAGGGCGTATTGGACAGAACTGTCGAAATCAATTCCTGACGTGAGATACCTTCACCTGATCTTCCGCTCCCTGCTCCGTTCGCGACGGCGGACCGTGCTGACGGTGCTTTCCCTGGCCGGTTCCGTGGCGCTGGTGGCCATCCTGCAAAGCGTGCTCTCGACGCTGGATGGCTTTGCCAATAACCCGAATTCGTCGAACCGCATCGCCGTGCGGCATCGCACTTCGATCACCAATCTGCTGCCGCTGCGGCACGAGGACTGGATCCGCTCCCAGCGTGACGTGGAGGCGGTCATGGCGCTCCAGTGGTTCGGCGGCGTCTACAAGGACCCCCGCAACTTCTTCCCCAATTTCGCCTCCGAGCCCGAACCCCTGCTCCAGGTGTTCAAGGAGGAGATCACGGACTATTCCGAGGTCCAGTTCCGGGACTTCCTGCAGGACCGCAACGGCTGCGTCGTGGGTGAGGCGCTCGCGAAAAAATACGGCTGGAAGATCGGCGATGTGATCCCGCTGCAGGGCACGACCTTTCCGATCAACCCGCGCCTGACGCTGCGCGCGATCTTCCGCTCGCGGCGAGCCACCGATGAGCAGGTGCTGCACTTCCACTTCAAGCTGCTGCAGGAAGGGGTGCCGTACTTCAAGGGCAGCGTGGGCAACTTCTGGGTGCGTGCCAAGCATCCGGAGGATGTACCGCGCCTCATGCGAGCCATCGACGAGCACTTCAAGGACGCGGCGGAGCCGACGCTGAGCGAGACCGAGAACGCCTTCCAGCTCGAGTTCCTGAAGATGATCGGCAACTATTCGGCCATGATCCACGCCATCACGGTCGCGGTGCTGGTGGCCATCCTCATCGTAACGGCCAACACCATGGGCATGGCCATTCGCGAGCGGAGCACCGAGATCGCCGTATTCCGCGCCATGGGCTTCACCAGCGGCCAGATGCTGGGCCTGCTGCTGACCGAGGGCGTGCTGCTTTCCCTGCTCGGAACGGGCTTCGGCCTAGCCGTGGCCTATCTCATGGCCGGGGGCATCCGCGCAGTGGCGGGGGGAATCCTGCCGTATTTGACGGATTTCTCGATCACGCCCGACACCCTGCAGCTGTGCTTTGAAGCCACCCTGGCGGTGGGGCTGCTCTCCACGTTCATCCCCGCCTACCGCGCGGTCCGGCAGCCCATCGTCCAGGGCTTGAGGGCGCTGTGATGATCTGGTTCTGCTTCATCCCTCTGATCCCCTACCTGGCGTGGCTGCTCTGGGCCGCGCTGCGCTATCCAGTGCCCCTGTCCTACAACGCGCGCTCGCTCTGGCAGCGCAAGGTCAGCACGATCTGCACCGGGGCGGCCATCGCGGTCGTGGTGGGCATCTTCGTGGTCGTGCTTTCGCTGTCCCAGGGCATTTCCAAGGCCTTCGTCCATAGCGGTCGGGCGGATCAGGCCCTGGTGCTGCGCCCCAACGCGAAGACCGAACTCACCAGCGGCATCGAGCGGGATCGCGTGCGCATCCTGAAGGCCCATCCCCTGGTGGCGCAGGACGCCGAAGGTCCGCTGGTCAGCGCCGAATGCTATGTGGTCAAGATGCTTGAGCTGGCGGATGGCACCGGCGGGGCCAATGTGGCCGTGCGCGGCGTCGAGCCCGCGGGCATCCGCATGCGGGACCAGGTGCACCTCGTGAAGGGACGATGGTTCCGCTCCGGGCTGCCCGAGCTCGTGGTTCCCCGCCGGATGCAGGGGCGCTTCGGCGATCTGGAGGTGGGCAAGCGCCTGCCTTTTGCCGGAATGGAATGGGAGATCGTGGGCGTTTTCGACGCTGAGGGTTCCGCCTTCGATTCAGAAATCTGGACAGATACTGTCGAACTCATGCTGGCCTGCCGGCGCGATGCCTATTCGTCGATGCTGGTGCGCCTGGCTTCGCCGGAGAAGGTGGATGGATTCGCCCAGATGGTGGATTCGGACAAGCGCCTGAAGCTGGATGTGCTGCGCGAGACGGAGTACTACGCCAGGCAGACGGAGGCGGGCGCGCCCATCCGGATCCTGGGTCAGCTCATCACCGTGATCCTCACCATCGGTGCCATCTTTGCCGCCATGAACACGATGTATGCGGCCGTCTCCGGTCGCACCTCCGAGATCGGAACCCTACGCGCCATCGGTTATCGGCGCCGGGAGATCCTGGCCAGCTTCCAATGGGAATCGATCCTGCTTTGCGGCCTGGGCGGCGTGCTGGGCGTCGTGTCAGCACTTTGGTTCAATGGCATCCAGACCGGCACCGTGAACTTCGATACGTTTTCGGATGTCAGCTTCGCCTTCACGATCACGCCTGCCTTGATGCTCCAGGGTGTGGCCTTCAGCGTCCTGATGGGAATCCTGGGGGGCTTTTTTCCTGCCTGGCGTGCGAGCCGCATACCCATTACCGAGGCGATGCGCAGCGGCGTGTAGCGGCCAAAAGCTCAAGGCGGTCCAGGGACCGGAAGCGGTTGAGGCCCTTTCGCCCCTGGCCCCTTGGACGGGACCGAGGTCTGGCATATTCTTGTCGGGTCGGCCGCACTCCGGCACCGATCCCCGTCGAATGCGCCGCCGTGGTTCCTGGCGTTTTATCAAGATTTGCGGGTCATCGGCCGACGGTACATCCCTGACGTGAACGTCCACCAACCCGCGGGAGATCATTCCATGATCGAGAAAAAGCCACTGATCACACACATGTACTCGGCGGATCCCTCTGCCAACGTGTTCAACGGAAAGCTGTACATCTACCCGTCCCATGACTTGGACATCGAAACCATCGATAACGACAACGGCGATCAGTACGCGATGGTCGATTACCACGTCTATGAGATGGAGGACATGAACGAGTATCCCAAGGATCTGGGCTGCATCCTGCACCTCAAGGATGTGCCCTGGGCCTCCAAGCAGATGTGGGCTCCCGATGCCGCGGAGAAGGACGGCAAGTTCTACTTCTACTTCCCCGCCCGCGACAAGGACGACATCTTCCGCATCGGCGTGGCCGTGGCGGATTCGCCCGCCGGCCCCTTCAAGGCGCAGCCCGAGCCGATCAAGGGCAGCCTCAGCATCGATCCCTGCATCTTCCCCGACGAAGACGGGAAGTACTACCTTTCCTTCGGCGGCCTGTGGGGCGGCCAGCTGGACAAGTGGAAGACCGGCACGTTCGACCCCGAGGGCGGCGAGCCCGCGGACGATCAGCCTGCGGTGTGCCCCAAGATCGCCCTCATGTCCGACGATATGCTCGAGTTCGCGGAAAAGCCCCGCGATATCGTCATCGTCGATGAGAACGGTGTTCCCTTGAAGGCGGGCGATCGCACGCGCCGCTACTTCGAAGGCCCCTGGATGCACAAGTACAACGGGACCTACTACCTGTCCTACTCCACGGGCGACACGCACCTGCTGGTCTATGCGACCGCCGACAATCCCTACGGGCCGTTCACCTATCGTGGCGTGATCCTCACCCCCGTGCTCGGCTGGACCACCCATCACTCCATCGTCGAATACAAGGGCGAGTGGTACCTCTTCTACCACGACTGCGAGATGTCCAAGGGCGTCAACCACAAGCGGAACGTGAAGTTCGCCAAGCTGGAATACCGTCCCGACGGCTCGATCGTGACGATCAGCCCCAACTGATCCTCGCTTGAGCCTCTGCACCGCCCTCCGGCGCGCCAATGGCGCTGCGGAGGGCGGTGTTCTTTGTTCGGGCCCTTATGGCCGGGACAGGCTGGCGTAGAGCGCGTCCAGCACCTCCAGGTTGTTCAGGCTTTCATCCAGGCGCAGCCTGGGCTCGCGACCCAAAAGGATCGCATCGGCGAAATCCTCCACCTGTGACTGGTAGCGATGGCTCTCGGCCACGGCGATGCGTTCTTCCTGGTCCGCGGTCCTCAGAATCAGCTCTCCGGCATTGCCAAAGAACGTATCGGGGATTTCCAGCACGCCCTCGGTGCCGATGATCTCGGCCCGCACGTGCAAGGCGGCGTCGAATCCGCAGTGGATGGCCGCGATCAGGCCATTCTCATAGCGCAGGACCCCAGAAAGGTTCATGTCCACGCCGTTGTAGAAGCTGGCTTCAGCTCGGCAGCTCACGGGCTTGAGGCCGCCGGTCACCAGTCCCAGGAAATTCAGCGGGTAGACGCCCACGTCGTACAGGGCGCCGCCACCCAGTTCGGGCACCAGGCGAACATCCGGTTGCGCGATGGCCTCTGGCGACATGCGGAACCGGAAGCTGGCGTTGATGTGGCGAATGTCCCCCAGGCGGCCGTCGCGCAACAGCTTTTCCACCTGACGGGTGCGATCGGAATAGCGGTACATGAAGGCTTCCATCAGCCACCGGCCGTTGGCCCGCGCCGCATCGGCCATGCGTCGGGCTTCCGCGGCGTTCAGGGCCAGGGGTTTTTCGCACAGCACGTGCTTGCCTGCTTCCAGCGCGGCAATGGCCCAGGGGGCATGCAGGGCGTTGGGCAGCGGGATGTAGACGGCGTGGATCTCCGGATCCGCCAGCAAATCCTCGTAGTTCGCATAGGCGCTCGGAATGGCGAATCGCTGGCGCCCTTCGGCAAGCCGCGTGGCATCCCGCGCCGCCAGGGCCTGGATTCGGCCGTTGCGAGAGCGCTGGATCGCCGGCATGACGTGGTTGCGTGCGATGCGGGCGTAGCCCAGGACACCCCATTGAATCGTTTGGCTCATGGCGCTCCTCCTCATGTGTGCGGGTCTGATCCGGTGGGCGGTCGACGCGGGTTCGATGCCGCCGGAGAAACGATCGCGTAAATTCCAGGGATGGGAAAGATATCTGGCCTCGGCCCTTGGGCTGGAGCGCTACGATGGCATGGCCGTCCTCAGGAGACCGGTGCTTCATTACTTGGGGCAACCTCGTCTTCAGTCGATGAGCCGTAATGTTGTTCCATTCCTTGTTCCTATGTGGCCACCCATCCTCGGAACCTTGCCCATGAGCCAGCCCAGCCCGTCCCAAAGTAACTCGCGTCCCACCCTTGCGCTGCTCATTGACGCGATCACGGGATTTCAGGAGCCGTTCTGGACCGGCACGATGAGCGCGGCCGAGGCGTTGGGCGTGAATCTCATCAGCTTCGTGGGCGAAACCATCCATCACGCCATCGGCAACCGCTACGCCATCCAGCGCAACCGCATCTACGACTATGCCAACGAGGCCAGCGTGGACGGCGTGATCTTCCTGGGCAATTCCTTGGGGAACCATGTTTCGCCAGAGGAGTACGTTGCCTTCTGCGATCGCTTCAAGCACCTGCCTCGGGTCAGCATCGGTCGGACCATGCCCGGGATGCCGGCCATTCTCGTCAACAACGAGACGGGCATGCACGACATCATTTCGCACCTCATCAAGGAGCATGGCCGACGCAAGATCGTCCACATCCGCGGGCCAGAATCCAGCGTGGACGCCATCCAGCGCTTCAATGTCTACCAGGCGACGCTGCAGGAACACGGCATTCCCTTCGATCCCAATTACGTCATCCCCGGGGATTTTTCGCCCGAGGCCGGGGATCGCGGCGTGGAGATGATCCTGGAGCGCAAGCTGGAGTTCGACGCCATCATCTGCGCGAACGACTACATGGCCATCGGCGCCCTCCGGACCGCCAAACAGCGCGGCTTCCGCGTGCCCTTCGACGTCTCCATCGCGGGCTTCGACGATATCGCCGCCTGCCAGCAGACGACGCCCCAGCTTTCCACCGTCCGCCAGCCCACGGAGATGCTCGGGCAGAAGGCCGTGGAAGTCCTGCTGGACATGATTCGCGGCAAGCGCGTGACCTCGGATATCTTCCTGCCCACGGAGGTGGTGATCCGGCAATCCTGCGGCTGCGCTACCAGCGGCATCCAGGAGGTGCTGCCCTCCGATAAAACCCGCGTGTCGGCGCCCCTGAAGTCGGGCAAGAGCGCGCTTGAGATCCTGCACGCCGCCTTGTGCGAAGCCTCGAACCTCAAGCCGACCACGGAACTGGGGCAAAAGATTCTCCCCGTGCTCGATGAATTCCGGCGCGAGGTGCTGGATGGCACCGAGAATCTCTTCATTCCGGCCCTGGATACGCTGCTGAACAAGCAGATCGAGGCACGGGTCGATCTCGCGAACTGGCAGAACATCATCTCCCATCTGCGTAACCTCACCGTGCCTTCCCTGCCGGACGACGCTCAGCGCGTTCGGGCCGAGAACCTGTGCCATCAGGCGCGCGTGCTGATCGGCGTGATGCTGGAACGGGCCAAGATGAATCTCAACGCCGAGGCCAGCGAACAGAGGAATCGCCTCAACGAGGTCGCCCAGAAGCTCGGGACGTCGTTCGACATGAACGAACTGATGTCCATCGCGGCATCCGAATTCAGGCATCTGGATATTCCCGGTACCCTGGTCTCCGTCTATGGTGACGATGGCCGTAACGAGCAGCGCGCTCAGCTTCTGCTCGCGTGCGTGGGCAATCAGGTTCTGCAGACGGGCGGGCGGTACGAGGATTACCCCGCCAGCGAGTTCTTCCCCAAGGATCTGCTGCCCTCGGATCGCCCCTTCTACCTGGTGGCCCAATCCCTGCACTACCAGGAGGAATCCCTGGGGTTCCTGGCCCTGGAGGCGGGCTCGAAGGATGGATCGATCTACGAGGCGATCTTCACGCAGCTGCGCAGCTCCATCAAGGGCGCCCTCCTGCTGGCGCAAAGCCGTCATGCCGAAGCGGGCCTGAAGCGTCAGAACGATCAGATCCACTCCCTGGTGCTTCCCATGGTGGAGGCCATCGGGCAGGTGTCGGAGATCTCGCACAACAAGATGCAATCCATCCGCCAGCTCGCCAAGACCACGGAGATCTCTAGCCAGAAGATCGAAGAGACGAACCGCGAAATCGGGAACGTCTCCACGAACATGCACAAGATCGCCGAGATGCTGACCGTGATCGACGAGATCTCCGCGACCGTCGACCTGTTGGGCATCAATGCCGCCATCGAATCGGCCCACGCGGGTAGTTTCGGCCGCGGTTTCGGCGTCATCGCCGGCGAGATCCGCAAGCTCTCCGAATCCACCAAGCAGAACGCGACGGATATCTCCAACGCCCTGGGCCAGGTCGGTTCCAGCATCAGCGATTCCGTCACCACGGGCCACGAGAGTCTGCAGACCTTCGAGGAGGTGGCCACGGGCGTGACCGATGTGCTGGGCGCCCTGGAAATGATCATCGAGAAGATGGAGGCCCTCTCCAACCTCAGCCAGGAGATCCTGAAGGTGATGAATTCCTTCAGCCAGGAGGCGTCCTAGAGCCTCTCCGACCCTGCATCTCTGCCTCGCCCCGCGGAGTATCAGGTCGCCCGTTTGGCGCGGTTGCGAGCGCTAAGCCTGACGCTATTCGCGCCCTGGTGTGAAAGCACACAAGGGCGCGAACGCTAGGATTCATCGGTGAACCCACCGTGAATGTGCTGGAGCTGAACCTGGAGTTGGAAGCGGGGCGCTGAGGTTTCAGAGTTCCTTGTTCAGTGCGTGGATGGCTTTTTGCATCTCGAAGCGTGCGCGGCCCAGGATGCCGTCGCGGTACATGACCAGCACGAGGCTGCACTGCTCCTGGGCGCCCATCATCAGGATCCAATGCTGATCGGTGGCGAAGGCGACCTGATCGACTTCGCCGCTGTCAAAGTCCGCCACGGCCTGCTGCAGATGGCGCTTCACGACATTTCGATAAGCCCCCAGCAGCTGCAGGGCGTCGTTGGGAACCTCGATGGTTCGCGAGCAGATGGCCTCGCCATCCTTGTCGTTGAACGTGGCCGCGATGGATTCGGGAACGCGCTCGATGAGTCGATCGAGAATCTCCTGGAACGGCATGGGCTTCTCCGGGCTGATTCCTCATCATGACCGCCCCCGGGCGATCATGCCACCTGCAGGAAGAACAGCGCAGCCAGCAGTCCCAGGAACAGGAGCGTCAAGATCAGCATCAAGGCGGCGTGCAGCAGCGTGGCGGCGATGCCCTTCCAGGCTGGGCATCCGTGAAGCGCCGCCAGGGCGAAACCCCGAAGGATCCAGAAATAGGCACCCACGGCGCTCAGCGGCAGCAGAAGAAAAACGCCGATGCCTGGCGTTTGGCTCAATAATCCGAGCGCAGCGCCCAGGGTTCCCACGGCGAGCGTCTCGGCGTCCGCCTTCAGTGTGATGCGAAAGCTGCGGGGCCCCCTCAGGCCGCGCAGCATCCACAGGCATCCGTGATCCCACACGGCATCGTGCAGCCAAAGGCTCAATACGTAGAGTGGCGCCGCGAGCAGGATCCACGGCAGGGCCTGTCCCAGTCCAGGCAGCCTGGGGCATGCGCGCAGCAGCTCGGCAAGATCCTCCAGGCGGATCTCTGGCGGCAGATGGGGCGCGAGGGTCCGCCAGAAGGGGCTCTGGATATCTAGAAACCGTTCATATGCTTTCGCGAAGCTCAGCCAGGAGAGCAGCATGGAAATCCCCGCCACGGGGGTGCGCAGGATCATCATCCGCGCCCAGGCGGATCCGGTGCTCCGGTCCAGGATTGCAGGCGTCTGGAAGCCCGACGCGGGATGAAGCGCGCACTCCCAGAGCGGCCTCACATCCAGGGACTGCGACCAGCGCGACCTGGATACAGAAGGATTGGTGGGGCCCGCGGACATCATGAGGCCACGCTATCCGATGCCGGAGGACCTGTGTCGGAATTCATATCAAGCCAGGATCTGTTCCGATGAGAATGAGGCCATGACCGTACTCGCGCGAATGATTCCCCATACGCCGCTGGACACGCTTCGTGCCCTGCTGGGGGAATATTCAGGCGACGACAACAGCTTCCGCAGCCAGCTCGCGAACCTGCTTCAGCGGTATCGCAAGCAGATCGTCGGGGAACTGGGTCGTCGGCTGTGCGAGACCACGACGCCCAAGGGCATCCGGCGGGGCATCCTGGCCCAGGTGGCGCGATTCGACTGGCCGGAGTGGTGCCCCCATCTGTTTGCGGCCATGCACCAGGAGCCGGATCTCGGCGTGTTCGACGAGGGCTGCGCGGCCCTGGGCGTGCTGGCCACGCGGGAAGCCTTTGAGGCACTGAAGCAATTGCAGGGACTTCGGAATGATCCGGATCGCCAGACCATCCTGAATCGCGAACTGGCGCTGTTCCGTCCACAGATGACCGTTGATCACTACATCAACCGGCTGCTGGAAGGGCAGGGGAATCCCAAGCTGGCCGCCCAGGGCGCGAAGGCGCTGGCTGCAGGCGCGGGGCCCGGCGATGTTCCGGCCTTGATCGAGGCGTTCCATCACGGGGATGTCCTCGCCCAGCGGCTCGTGCTGCGGCTGATGGGCTCGATCCGCGCCTCCGAAGCGGAGGCCTTCCTGGTTGGTCTGCTGGATACCGGGCGCGAGGAGTTCCTGGACCATCAGATGCTCGCGGAGTGCCTGCGCCGGATTCAGCCCCTGCAGCGGGCGTCGCTCAAACCAGAACTGCTGCGCCAGGTCGGGCAGCGCTTTCAGCCCCGCGTTTCCGAGACCGCCGCTTGCCTGGAGCGGGCCGCTGCGATCGACGGCGCGGAGCTTTCGGGCGAACTGGATCCTCTCAAGGCGGTGGCTTCCGGCGCCTGCGATCGCGCGCTGCTGGAGTGCCTGTCCCTTCTGGTGGAGGGCAAGTTCGCTCGGTTCAGCGCCTATGTTCAGGAACTCTCCGAAAGCACTGACGCGCGGATCTCGCAGCTGCACCAGCACTGCGATGCCGTGGCCGAGGCTCTGGCCTATCGTATGGACATCGGCGCCTCCGAGCCGGGGGCGCTGGGCACCGTCCTGCTGCAGGCGCTGCGGGCCCACATGGGCAGCGAGGGGTTCATCCAGGCCTTCCTCTTCCATCTCCCGATCACGGAAGCATCCGTTCTCGACGAGCTGCTGGCGGATTCGGACATGGACCGTCGCCAGCGGTACCTGAACGCCCTGGGCAGCCGCGAGGATGACGCCCTGGTGGGATTCTTCCTGAAGGCCATGCAGGATCCCATCGTGGAAGTGGGGCTGCTGGCGACCCATCATCTGGGCAAGTTGCCATCCAGTTTCCCGGCACTGATGAGCCTGCTGGAATCAGGCCAGGTCGAACAGGTGCGCTTGGCCATTCGCGTCTTCGGCGAAAACCAGGTGCGCGCCGCGGCCGAGCCCCTGCTGGCCTTGATGCAGAAGGATACGCGGGACGATCTCTTGGTGGACGCCGCGGAGGCCCTGGCCAAGCTGGCCTATGGGCCGGGCGCGTCGATCCTTCTCGATCTGCTGCATGACGGCAAGCCGTTGAATCTTCAGATTGCCCTGGCCAAAGCCCTGGGGGCCATGGCCACGCCCGAGGCATCGCTCGGCTTGCTGAGCCGTTCGACCGCGCTCAAGCAATCCCAGGTGCTCGTGCTGTGCCTGGAAGGTGCCCTGTCCGCCTTCAATAGCTTCGATCACCCGATGCCGGGACCCAAGGTGCCGGAATTGTTGGCGCTGGCCGAGCGGTGCTTCGACGAACGGGAGGGCGAAGGGCAGCGGCTGCGCGCCATGCTGGGCATGCATGAGTTCTACGCCTTTGATTCGGGCGCTTACGAGAAGCTGAAAGAGCGCTTTTCGGATTTCCTGTTCCATATGCGGACCAAGGAGAACTGGGACCGCGAGAGCAACGACAAGGTCGCCGCGGTGATCAAGGAGTTGACGCGCCGTTCGACCAGCCTGGGCCTGATCGCGCAGAAGGAAAGCCATATCCGGAGCCAGATCCAGTATCTGCCCGAGATGGGCCCCAAGCGTGTGGAGACGCTGCTGGCCCTGCGGGACGCCCTTCAGGATCCAGAGCTCATCATCCGTCCCGAGCTGGCGCAAGAGCTATCCGCCTTCGTTCTTCGCGAATTGGGACGCCCCACGGCGGAATGGCGCGAAACGGCACATCTTTGCGAGATCGGCGGGCTGTCCCACCGCGAAGAACTGTGCGAACCCATCCGTGATGTGTACCTGCGGGCCACCGGGCTTGGGCTCAAGAGCGCCGCCCGCGGGGCGCTGCTGGCGCTCGGGCTTTCCGAGGCGGACCTCAACCGCCGCGCGCCCATCCAGACCATCCTGGTGCTGGAACCCAGCGGATTCTTCCGCAAGCGCATCCTTTCGACCCTTGGCGCCACGGGGCTCTGGAAGCTATCCGAGGCTGCCGGGCGGCATGAAGCAGATGCCTTGCTCGACGCAGGCGTGGTGGATCTGATCCTGGCCGAGGGTCAGGACGCGGAGGGCGAGCTGGGTTCGTGGCTGGAAGCTGGTTGGCGGAACAATCGCTTCCGCCACGCCCTGCTGTCCACCGCGAACCGGGATCTGGGCGTCATCGCCGATGCGCCTTGGCTCCTGGGCGTGCTTTTCAAGCCCTACCCCTTCGAGCAGCTTCTCCGCGCGCTGGAGGCTTGAGATAGACTCGTGTATGCCGATCCATTTTGATATGCGCTTCCGAGGCTGATCATGTCCATGCTTTTCCGGTTCAGGCCAATTCCCCTGGCCTTTGCGTTGGCGCTCTCCGTGGGCGCTGCAGCGTCCGCGCAGGATGCGGACATGGTCGAACGCATCTACCGCTCCGGCGAACGCGCTTACGCCGCCCATTCGTATCCGGAAGCCTTCGAGACCTGGAACCAGCTGATCCAGACCGCGCCCAAGTCTCTTTTCGCCTCCGAGGCGCTGCTGAAGATGGCCCGGCATCAGATGGACATCGAAAAGAAGCCCGACGCGGCGCTGCCGCTGTTGGATCGCATCAAGACCGATCACCTGAAGACCCCGGCGGCGGCGGAAGCGATGCTGCTGCGCGGCATCATCCTGGCGGGCCGTTGCCACAAGCCCGCCGAGCTGAAGGAATCCATCGCCGAGTTCAACCGCGTGGTGGATCTCTTTCCCGATCATCCGGCGGTCCAGGTCGCCCACCACCAGCTCGGCCTGGCGGCCCGCATGCAGGGCCAGTGGGGGCGGGCGTTGCGCGCCTTCACGGAAGCGCTGCGGCTGGATCCAACCTCGCCCATCGCGCCCCAGGCCCAGCTTCAGATCGCGGAGATCCTGGATATCACGGGCGATCTGCCCGGATGCCTGCGCGTGCTGCAGGGGCTTCGCACGCGCTTCCCCCAGAGCCCCGAGGCCGAGGAGGCCGAATGGCGCATCGCCGTGCGCGTGAAGCAGCGCATCCAGAAACCCGCGCTGGTCTCGGAGGGCCTCTGGCCCCAGGGACGGCAGAAATGGCTGAAGACCCCAACGCTGCTGGCCACGGGAAATGCCGGCGAGCTCTACGTCTACCAGGATGATCTCGATCGAGCCTTCGTGCTCAAGGGCAACGAGCTTCAGCCCATCGGCGCTGCGGTCAAGAGCGCCAAGGCGCTGCTGCCCATGCCTTCCGGAGTCCTGTGGCTGCTGTCCGCCAAGCAGGGCGTGGTCAAGGAGGATGGCACCACACTGGCGCTAGGTTCGATGCTTTCCCCCACCGGCGCCTTTTTCGATGCCTGGGGCACGCTTTGGGTGAGCGACGCCAAGGCGGGTGCCATCGAGCTGATCGCCGCCGATGGCAGCGCCCGCAACCTGCCTTCGCCCGCGGGATCGGCCCTGGCGGCCATGCCCGATGGTGGCGCGGTCCTGGCTTCCGACACGAACCGCTCGCTGCTCTTTCTCGACGCATCGGCCCAACCGCGCTTGACCGTTCCCTATGGCAAGGATTTGCCCGCCCCGTTCAAGTACGTCCTGTCGCTCTGTTCGGACCCCCTGGGCCATGTGGCTGCGATCGTGGAAGGGGAGTTCGACGGCGTCGCGGTTTGGGGGCCAGACGGCGCCCTACTGCGCAGTGCCACCTTCAAGAGTCTCGGCATTTCCGGGAAGTTCCGTGCCATCGCCCTGGATCGGTGGGGCGGACTCATCCTGGCCGATCGTTCCAATGACGTGCTGATCCGGTTGAACTGACATGTCCAGACTACGCGCCGCCTCGTTCCTGTCGCCCATCCTGCTGGGGATGCTCCTCGCTCCGCTCCAGATCCCTCTTCGCGCGCAGGACCCGGGCTTGCGCGAAACGCTCCAGCAGGCCAAGGGCATGTGGGCCACGCAGGGGGATCGGGATGGCGCGGTGGCCAAGTTCGAGCAGATCCTCGCCTCGCTCGAGCCCAAGGCGCGAAGCCTTGATGCGGAGTGGCTCCAGGTTCTGTGCGAGACCTACAACTGGCTGGCGGTGCTCGATGACCGCACGCCGAACAAGCGCACCAAGGCGTCGAAAGATCTGGAAGCGATTCTGGACCTGCATCCCGATTTCGAGATTGATCGAAATATCACCAACGCCCGTCTTCAGGGCGTTTTCGATACCCTCCGCAATGCCAAGCTCTGCAAGGTGAAGTTCAGTTTCGCACCCGATGGCGGTTCGCTCGCCGTCGACGGCAAGGGGCGTCCAGCCGGGGCATCCCAGTTCCGCTACCTCAATCCCGGGGCTCACGTCTTCACCTACGCCAAGTCCGGCTACCAGCCCTCGGAGCAGCGAGTGGAACTGGCGTTGAAGGAAACCAAGGCCCTGGATTTCTCGCTGACGCGCATCTCTTCGACGGTCTCGTTCAACACCTGCCCCGCTGGCGTGGAGGTGCTGCTGGATGGCAAGAGCCTGGGGCAGACGGCGGGGCAGGCTGGTCCGGAACTGCGTCCCGCGGCAGAGAAGTTAGGTATTGCCCCCGAACAGCTCTCGGGAGCCTTCACGGTATCCAGCCTTGCCTCGGGCAAGCACATCCTCGAACTCCGCGCGCCCTGCTACCGGAGCCGCCGCATCGAGCTGGGCCCGGATTTCGCGACGCCCTTTGCGGATCATCTGCTGGAGCCCATGAAGCTGGAGCCATCTCGGGGATTGCTGACGCTTTCCAGCCCGGTGCCCGGCGGGGAGCTGCTGCTTTCGGGCAAGAGCTTCGGTGCGCTTCCGGTAAAGGATCTTCAGGTGTGCGCCGGAATCTACGATCTCCAGGTGCGTTTCCCGGCCGGGGGCTTCACCCAGCGGGTGGAGATTCCGGAAGGAAAATCCGTCGCGCTTCAGATTCGGCCCAAGCCCCGCATGGTCTACGTCGGCCTTGAGGGCCACGACGAATTCGCGGGCCGCGAGCGCATCCAGAAAGCCCTTCTGGATCTGGGGCTGCGCCTGAAGGATCTCGCCTACCTGCCTCCGGTGGCGGGAGAGACGCCGCAGGATGCGATCGCGCGCCACAAGGGGGCCAAGGACGCCGAACTGGTGTTGCGCGCGCGGCCGGTGCCGGGCAAGCCCATCCACCAGATCGAGTTGATCGTTAGCACCCTGAGCGGCGAGGAGGAACGCCTCCTTGTGAAGCCCCTGGAGGAAGATCCCTTGGCGGTCCTGACGGTGCGTCTGAATGCCCCAGCCCCGCTTTCGGAGCCCTGGACCGGCGTGACCCTGCTGGATCTCAAGGGCGAATCCGGCCCCTGGGTGATCCAGGCGGACGCCGCCGCCATGAAGGCGGGCATCAAGCCGTTCAAGGCCATCACCGCTCTGAACGGCAAGCCCGTGGCCTCGGTCCAGGTCTTCCGCAAGCTATTGGCTGAAACGGCGCTGGATCACGTCACTCTGACCCAGGGGGATGCCAATATCCAGCTTGCGGTCACCAACGCGGCCCTGGAACTGCCCCTGAACGCGTCCAACTTCTGCTATCCGATGCTGCTGGCGGATCTGCGCCTGCGCTACCTGGGCGCCAAGGGCGATGAAGCCGGATTCCTGCGGTTCGCCCAGGCCCTCGCCCTGATGCATTTCCGGGAATACGACCAGGCCATGGAGATCCTGCGAGACGCCCGAGTGAGCGCCATCTCCGGCGTCAGCCAGGGCACCATCGACTACTACACTGGCACCTGCCTGCTGCGCCTCGGCAACGTCTACACCTCCGAAGCCATCCAGGCTTTCAAGCAAGCCCTGAAATATCCCCAGGCGACCCTGTTCGGCCCGGAAGGTCCCTTGGTGGCCACGCTGGCCAAGCAGGCCCTCGAGGACTTGAACCCCTGACCCCTTCCTTGCATAGGAGAAATCATGGCCCCATCCCTCACGAACTCCCGACCCCTGGCCAAGCAGCGCGGCGAAGGCAAGCTCGGTTGCATCGTTTCCCTGTTGGTGCTCCTGCTGCTCGTGGGCGTGGGCATCAAGGCCATCCCCGTCTACTGGAGCAACAACGAGCTGAAGGATGCCGCCAAGGATCTCGCCAGCCGCGCTTCGGTCCAGCCGGTGCCCCTGATCGAACAGCAGCTTCGCGCCAAGGCCAAGGAGCTTGAAATCCCCGAAGCCCTGGCGGCGGGAGCCATCGTGGTCACCAAATCTGGCGACAACAGCCAGGGCACCTGCACGGTCCGCCTGCGCTACTCGCGCAAGATCGACTTCTTTGGCATCACGAGCTACACGCTGGCTACGGAGGATTCCGTCTCTTCGCCGTACCTCGACGCTCGCTGATCGGGGACCTTGGCTAATCTGGTTCCATGACGTCTACGATTCTGCTGCCGAAAATTCCCATCCCCGCCGGGGGAGCCTTTGGGCCCGTGAAGATCCCCGGCTCCAAATCCGTCTGCAACCGCGCTCTGATCCTGGCCGCCATGGCCCAGGGGGAGTCGCGGCTGGGGGAGGGGCTGGAGGCCGATGACACCGCGCGCATGCGGGAATGCCTGCGCACGCTGGGGATTCCGGTCCTGGAGACCGGGAGGGATTGGACGGTTCGCGGCGGGGCCGCTCCCAACGCCAGCGGTCCCCTGCCCGTGGGCGCGTCTGGGACCACCTTGCGCTTCCTGCTGCCCTGGCTGGCCTTTACGGCGCGCATGCCCGTGCGCTTCGAGGGGGATGTCCGGCTGTTCGAGCGGCCCCTGGGCGGTCTGCTGGATGCCATCGGTGCCTACGGAGCGCGATGGGAAGCCCTTCAGGGTGCCGGTGTGCTGCACCCCGCGCCCACGGCGCCCGAGGCGTTGGATCTCGAAGTGGATGGCACGGCCAGCAGCCAGTTCCTGACCGGGCTGGCGCAAGCGGCGGCGCTTCTGCCCGGCGGAGGGCACCTGCGCTGGAGCCGCCCCCCGGTTTCTGTCAGCTATCTTCAGCTCACCGTCCATTGGCTGGGCATCTTCGGATGCGAATCCCGGCTGCGCGCCGATGGCTGGGAGATCCCCGGCGGGGCCCTGAGGCCCAATAGCCTCGCCATGCCCGGCGACTGGAGCGGGGCCGCGGCCTTCCTCTGCGCTGCCGCCGTGACGGGGTGCCGCGCACAGGTCGCGCCGCTGGATCGGCGGGATCCCCAGGGCGACCGCGCTCTGATGGAAATCCTGGAAGCAGCCGGATGCCGTCTCGCCTGGATCAATGACGACACGCTCACTCTTGAAGGTCCGCTGCTGCGCGGACTTAACGCCGATCTGGAGCTTTGTCCCGATCTGGGGCCGGTGCTGGCCGCCACCGCCGCCCTGGCCCCCGCGCCTTCGGTGCTGACAGGGCTCCAGACGCTGCCGCTGAAGGAATGCGATCGTCTGGATGCCTCGGCCGAGCTGGTTCGATGGTTGGGCGGAAAGGCCGAAATCATCGGTGATCACACGCTCAAGATCTTCCCAGGCGAGGGGCCTGGGCACCGGGATCCCTTCAATCCGCGCCGGGATCACCGCATGGCTTTCGCCGCGGCCCTGGGAGGCCTGCGATGGGGCGGAGAGCTGCTGGACCCCGGCTGCGTAGCCAAGACACTGCCCCGCTTCTGGGATGACTGGGCCGCGATGCTCCACCAGGAAGGGACGCTCCACCCGGAAGGAACTCCCGCATGACCGCGCCCCAGGCCGCCTGGCTGGGATCCTGGAAACAACCCTGGGATCTCGGGTATGGGCGGCGCTGGGGACACCCGGTCTGGGCGCTCGCGTCTATTGCCCAGGCCTGGATGCTGGGCGGATGCGAAGGGCGCTGGCCGCTTGTATCAGGTGAGCTGGCTCGTTCCCGTGCGACGGGATCCGCAGCGGGATCTGCCCTCGATCAGCTGCCCCGGGGACCGCGCCCCGATCCCACCTGGGTGGCCCTGCTTCGCCACGGCAGCCCGAAGCTGTCAGCCCAGCAGCCAAAGCCGCGCGAGGATGAGCTCCGCATCTGGTGCTGGGACGCCCTGCTGCGCGGCGATGGATCGCCCTGGATGGCCCTGGGCAGCGTGCTGCTGAGCCTGGAGACACGCCTGCGCTGGGTGGCGCCCTTGGGGATGGTGGACGCGGAAGGCCGCCTGGTGCTGCCGCCCTTTCTCGATGATCTGGTGCCGCAATCGCTGAAGGCGCTGCCCGCGGGTTGGTGGGTGCGGCTCCTGGGCGGCGGACTGAAGGATGGATCCGTGGGTCTGGATGGAGAGGGCCGCCTGCTGCCCGAAGGCCCGCCGCCCCGGGAACTCCATCTGCTCGGGGATGAGACGCGCCCCTTCCTGGAGCCCCTCGCCTTGAAAGAGGCTCCGCCCGAGGTTCTGCTCCCCTGGGCGGTGGAGCGGGAGGGCTTCTGGATCCTGGATCCCCATCTGAGGGCCTGGACCCGCGGGGCTGGGGCTTCCATCCAGGGGCTGGCGGATCTGACGTTGCCGTCCCTGGCGCGCGGGGATGCGCCCGAGCCTCTCATCGCAGAGATACTCGCGGGCGAGATCCAGGGGGCAACACCATGCCCTGATGGCTGGGCATCCGCTCTGGACGCGGATCTCCACGGCCAGACGATGGAGTTTCCGCCCCCCAGCGGCGACCCGGTGCTGGACCGCATCCGCATGCGCTGGGGAGGCGAAGCCCCCGCCCCGATTCCGGGCTATCCCTGCTGGGGCGAATCCGCCCATGCCTGCGCGGATCCATTTCATTGGATGGCCGAGGGCCGCCGGGCCTATTTCGCGCAGGACATGGAAGCCGCCCTGCGGGCCTTCACCTGGGCCCACGCCCATTTCACACGCCTGTGCAGTGCCTTCTGGGCCGAGCGCGCGGCGGCCAATGCCGCCACGGCGGCCCTTTTCTGGGGCGATCTGCGGGCGCTCGGCGCGTGGCGCAGGATCCTGGGACCCGAGCCCTCGCCTTACCAGGAGCACAGCGAAGCCCTGCTGCACGCCGTCCAGGGCGAATGGGACGAGGCCCTGTCCCTGGCCCGCCGGACCGCGCGGGAGCACGATTTCCAAAGTGCCTGGGTGTTGCTGGCGCAGCGGGCCATGCAGACGAACCAGCCCGACAAGGTGGCCGAAGAGCTGGCTGAAATCCTTCCACACCTGGCTCCCAGTCCCTTTCGCGATCTCGTTCAGGCCTGGCTGGGCGGCATGGCGCAGCCAAGCCCCGAGGGCTTGGACCCCGAGACGCTGCTTGCCTGGGAGCTGCACCGCGTGCTCCGCCAGCGGGTGGATGCCAAGGCCTTCTGGGTCGCCTGGGAGCGCTGCTCGAACCATCCCATGCGGCTGAACTGCGCCCTGGATCTTCTGGAGGCGCGCCCGGAGGAGCGGAGCTTGGCCCGCCTGCTGCGGCTGCAGACCTTGGCGGATCGCATGGGCGCCCCCCGGCTGCAGGCGCGGGTGAACCTGCTGTGGCCCTACCCGGAGACCGAAGCCCCCCTGGAAGTGGAAAGCCTGGTCCGGGACCAGCTCGCCCGCCTGGGGCATCCCGTCTGGATCGCGTGGGATGGCCGTTCGGAAGCCTTGGGGTTTGGCGAGCCTCCGCCCGAAGGCGCGCTGCCCCGGCTTCGGCAGGCGGGGCATCTGCCGCCCTTCCAGGCCGAAGGGGCGACGGGATCCTGGATCTGGCGGGGCTTTCCCATCCGATGGGAGGGGCATCCCGTGGCTTCGGCCCTGATCGGCTGCCGCCCCGAGGCGTCCCTGGGCGAACCCAGCACCTTCATGGATCTGCACCTCCTGGCGCCATGGCTGGCTCTCATGCATCCAGCGGCGCCGGAGTCCGAGCCGCCGCTGGAGGGTGAACTCCTGGCCGATGGATCCGAACCCATGGTCGGCGTGCTGCGGGATATGAACCGCGTTGCCGCTTCGGAATTATCGGTCCTGATCCTGGGGCCCACGGGCAGCGGCAAGGAACTGGTGGCCAAGGCGTTGCACCGAGCTTCGGGTCGCCTGGGTCCCCTGGTGCCCGTGAACATCTCTGCCTTTGGGGAAGGCGTGCTGGAATCCGAACTCTTTGGGCATGTGAAGGGCGCGTTCACGGGCGCCGAGCGCGACCGCAAGGGCGCCATCGAACTGGCGGAAGGCGGCACCCTGTTCATGGACGAGATCGCGGATCTCTCGCCCCGGCTCCAGTCGCTGCTGCTTCGCGTGCTCCAGGATCGCGAGGTGCGCCGCGTGGGCAGCGAGCGCAGCCGCGCCGTGAACGTGCGCTTTCTGGCCGCCACGCACAAATCCCTGGAACAGCTGGCGGTGGCGGGCGGATTCCGCCGGGATCTGCTCTTCCGCCTTCAGGGCGCGGTTCTGGAGCTGCCGTCGCTGGACGCCCGTCGCCACGAATTCCCGTACCTGGTGCCTCGGCTCGTCGCGCAGGCTGCCAGGGAGGCCAAGCGCCCATGCCCTGATATCGCGGCGGGATTGCCCCAAGCGCTGTCGCGCCTTGCCTGGCCAGGCAATTTCCGGGAACTGCGCCACGCCATCCAGCGCGCGCTGCTGCGATGCGGGGATGGGATGCTGGCGCCCCATCATTTTCCTGAGCTGGATCGGCGTATTTCTACCGTTCGCAGCTGGGAGACCGCGACCCGTGATTTCCAGCGGGGGCTATTGATGGAGGCCCTGATCGCCCAGGACTTCCAGGTCACCGAAGCCGCGCGCGCCCTGGATCTCACCCGACCGGCGCTCTATCTCGCCGCCAAACGCCTGGGGCTGGATCTGGTCGCCGAGCGTGCGAAGCACAACTCGAAATTCGTAGGGGACCCCGGCTCGGCCTGAGGCTGCCATGATGGGTCCATTCCTCCGAGGTGTTCCATGCCCCCCATTTTCTCCAATTGCCTGGGTTGTTCCAGCATCCTGGCCGCCGCCTTTATCATCTGGCTGCTGGCCTGCATCCGCATCGTGAACGAGTACGAGCGCGCGGTGATCTTCACGCTTGGCAAGGTCAATCCCGGGCCCAAGGGACCAGGGCTCATCTTCGTATTCAAGCCCTTCCAGCGCGCCGTCGTCGTCTCGCTGCGCACCGTGGTGCTCGATGTGCCCAGCCAGGACATCATCACGCGCGATAACGTGAGCCTCAAGGTCAGTGCGGTCGTCTACTTCCGCGTGCTGGATGCCAAGCAGGCGATCCTGGGCGTCGAGAACTACTACTACGCCACCAGCCAGATCGCGCAGACGACGCTGCGTTCGATTCTGGGCGAGGTGAGCCTGGACGAACTGCTGGCGGACCGCGAGAAGCTGAGCCTGCGCCTGCGCGAAATCATCGATTCCTCCACGGAGCCCTGGGGCATCCAGGTGAGCGCGGTGGAACTGAAGAGCGTCGATCTGCCTGATCAGATCCAGCGCGCCATGGGCAAGCAGGCCGAGGCCGAGCGCGAAAAGCGGGCCAAGGTCATCGCCGCCGAAGGCGAGTTGCTGGCCTCCCAGCAGCTTTTGGAAGCCGCCAACTGCATCAGCCAGAACCCAGTCACCATCCAGATGCGCTACCTGCAGACCCTCTCCGAGATCGCCACGGAGAAGAACAGCACCATCGTTTTTCCGCTGCCCATGGAGTTCCTGAAGATGATGGAGCGGATCGGCGGCTCCAAGAAGGAATAGACGCGGACGACGTAGAAACGGGCCTCGCGTTTGGCGAGGCCCGTTTGCGTGAGGATGCAGGCTGGCGTCTAGAACGCGATCTGAAGCGCGGCCACGATGGTGTTGCCGCCCTGTTCGCCGGTCTGTCCCGCGGCGGTGTTGGGCTTCAGGAAGTTCTTGCTGCGGGCGATATAGTTCAGCTTAAAGTTGGCCGCCTTCACCTTTTCGGGCTTCCAGGCGTAGGTGTAGCCCGCGGTGATCTCCGTGAACTTCGGCGTGTAGTCCGCGCCCAGGGCCGAACCGTCGGCCTTCTGGGTGTAGGGGTTGTAGCTGGTGTACCACTTGTCGCCGCTGTTGTAGTTCAGCACGTCGTAGCGCAGCAGGAAGCTGTGGTTGCCGGTGGTGTAGCCGCCCGTCACGTAGTAGCCGACGAATTTCTGGTCCAGGTGCTCGCGCTTGGCGGCGGTGGGGGCCGTCGTCGTGCCATCCGCATTCACGGTCCAGACGCTGGCAAAGCGGCGGCCCAGCACGCCCGTGATGTATTCGGCGCTCAGCACCCAGGAATCGGTCTGGAAGACGTAGAACGCGCCCAGGTTCGAGAGCTTGTCCTTGTTGTCCAGCACATCGGCGGTCGCGGGGGCAGAGGTGCCCGCAAAGGGCAGGGCGATCATCTTGCCCTTGTCAGCCTGATCGGTGCCGCCCTGAAGCGTGTAGAAGCCGAACTTGTGGATCTTCTCGAAGGTGAAGTCCACGCGGCCGACGAAATCCTTCTGGGCGTTGTTATCCGTGCTCTTGCCGGAGACGAGATCGCTCTGGCCGTTGAACAGGCCGACGCTGATCTTGGTGGCAAAGTCGGCGGGCTGCCCGAATTCCTGGGCGGCCACGATGCCGCGGTCGCGCTTATCGCCGAATACGCGGCCCAACTGCGAGCGCTCGGCGAACAGCAGTTCGGAGGAGCTGCCAGCGCCTTCGTACGTCTGCAGCGTCTTCATCTGGCCCGCCTTGAGGCTGAAGCCGGCACCGGGCTTCCAGACCAGGAAGGCGTCCTGCAGGATCGTGGGATTGGTGGCAGCGGTGTTGATGGAGGGATCCACCATCACTTCGTATTCCAGACCGTCCATAGCCTTGCCGCTGATCTTCAGCTCGGAGCGGCGGACCGTGAAGGTGTTCTCCTTGAACTCGCTGCGCAGATTGAAATAGCCGCCGGGGGCCGCGCTGTTCCGGCGCAGATTGTTGTCCGTCATCTGGGTGTACCAAAGCTGGACGCTGCCGCTGATGTTGGCCTGGGCGAGAACGGGACGAGCGCCAAGGATCATCAGGGCGGCCGCGCCGAGGGTGCAAGTGCGTTTCATGGGATCTCCTTTGCCAGTCATTTCGGCTGCACAAAGGTTCCCGGCCCGCCGTGACTTCTTCGTGAAGTCCGCGCACCCAGGCCGTGGCATGGCTGTGAATTCTTGAGGGCCGCCTACAGCCCCGGATCCGCAGGTTTTTCCGAAAGCGGCACGCGTGATCCGAAGCCGCCCTCGTAGCTGTGCCAATGCTCCAGGTCATCTTCGGGATAGGCCCAGCACCAGTAGCCGTCGCCCGCATCGAAATCCACCAGCCACAACCCGTTCACATCCGGCCCCAGCTCGCGAATGGCCCCGGCCCAGCTCTCCACGAGCACTTGCAGCCGCTTGCGCAGCTCCTCGGCCCGGCGGGCGTCTTCCAGGTGCTCCGCTGCCTGCAGTTCATCCGCGAGGCTGGTCGCCAACTCGAAGACGGGCTGGGTGATGCTTTTGACGCGAGGCATCAGCCTTTGCGCTTCGTCGAGTGTGAATACCCGGCCCATGGACGGCCTCCGTGCTTCATGATGATCGGATGCAAGCAGCGCTTCCCCCGCCACAAGAAAAGTCAAAACCCCTGCTGGTCATCGCGGGAGAAGCCTCTGGCGATCTTCACGGAGCCGAGATTCTCAAGGCCCTCAAGGCAGTGCACCCGGGCCTGCGCGTGATCGGTATCGGCGGCGCGGCCATGACCCCATTCATCGACCGCAAGCTGGCGGACGTGAAGGATCTGGGCGTCGTGGGGTTTTTCGAGGTGATCAAGCATCTGCCGGATCTCCTGCGTCTGAAGAAGGAAATCCTTCGTGTCATGGAGGAAGAAGGCGTGGGCAACGCCCTGCTCATCGACTACCAGAGCTTTAACCTGAATCTTGCGAAGAGCATCAGGAAAAAAAAGCCCTCGATTGGGCTGCACCAGTACGTCTGTCCCCAGGTCTGGGCGTGGAAGGCCGGGCGCATCCCCACCCTGGCGCGAACCCTCGACACGCTTTACTGCCTGTTTGATTTCGAGCCGGCCCTGTTCAAGGACACCAAACTGGAAGCCATTTGGGTTGGCAATCCCCTGGTGGAAGCGGTCCAGCCGGAACGGGATCGGGACGCTTTTTTCGCCGAGACGGGCCTGGATCCCGCGCGCCCGCTGGTCGCCCTGCTGCCCGGCAGCCGCGCCGCCGAGGTGCGCCGCCTGCTGCCCGCCATGGCCGGATTGGTGCGCCGCTGGTCGAAGGATCCCGCGCACAGCGCCGTCCAGTGGGTGTTACCCGTGGCGTCGACGCTGGATCCCGGTGTCTTTGCTCATGAATTGGAAGACCTGCCCGTTCATCTGGTGGAGGGTCGCACCTATGCGGCCCGCGCCCACGCCGACGCCGCGCTGGTGTGCTCTGGCACCGCCACGCTGGAGACAGCCCTGCTGGGCACGCCCATGGCCGTGCTGTACCGCCTAAGCCCGCTGACCTACGCGCTGGCGCGGCGCATCGTGAAGCTGCCGCGTTTCGGCCTCGTGAATGTGGTCGCCGGGAAGGACATCGCGACGGAGCTGCTTCAGGGCGAGGTGAACCCGGAACGGCTTGGACAGGAACTGTCCAGATTGCTGGATCCAGCCGTGGCCGGCCCCATGCGCGCAGCGCTGGGCGAAGTCCGCGCCCGTCTGGGAAAGCCCGGTGCCGCGGATCGCGTGGCGGAGCATCTGGCGTCCAGGCTCGCCATGAAGTCGTGATCCTCAACGAGGTGTCTCATGAACGAATTCGATGCCAAGGCCGGAAGCTGGGACGACGATCCTGAGCGGTGGAAGCGCACGCAAGCCGTCGCCGAAGCCATTGGTCGCGAAGTGCCCCTGGACCCCGGAATGCGCGCGCTGGAATACGGGTGCGGTACGGGCCAGCTCAGCTTCGCGCTGCGGTCCAACCTTGGCCCCATCCTGCTGGCGGATAGTTCCGTCGGGATGCTGGCCGTCCTGGAAGAAAAGATCGCCAAGCTCGACGCGGCGCAGCAGATGAAGCCCCTGCGCCTGGATCTGGAGGCGGGCCTGCCCGAGGGCCTGACGGTCCAGATCGTGTACAGCCTGATGGTGCTGCACCACATCCCGGATACGAGCCGCATCCTGCGCGCCTTTCATGCCCTGCTGGAGCCCGGCGGCTTCCTGTGCCTTTCCGATCTCGATGTGGAGGATGGCTCCTTCCACGGCCCCGGCGCCCAGGTGCACCCGGGCTTCGACCGCGCCGCCCTGCGTGCCCAGTTGGAAGCGGCGGGATTTACCGATGTCCGCATCGACACCTGCCACAGCCTGGTCCGCCATGGCCGGAACTACTCGCTGTTCCTGGCCGTGGCGGAGAAGCCGTTAAAACCGGTACGTCGCGCTGAGCTGGATGGCCGCAGCGAAGAGGGTCGGGTCGATGCGTCCGCCCAATCCCCGCAGCTCGAAATCCAGGTTCCGCGATAGGCGGAAGCCAAAGCCCAGGGTGCCCGCCACGTGATCCACCCGCTCGGTGGTGCTGACGCCGGTGCCCTTGTCGCGGCCCTGCACGGACCAGGCGTAGCCGCCCAGACCCGCCACGACGTAGGGTCCCCACGAAGGCGATTCCTCCGGGCGCAGCATCAACACGCCCTCGATGGAGACGTGGAAGGCGGAAACCTTGCCTTCGACGCCGGGCCGCCCGGACCATTCGTTGCCGCTCCAGCGATCCCCTCCCACTTCCAGGCGGGCGCGGAAGCCTTCCTCCAGATCCATTTCCGCCACGAGGCTGGCCCCCAAGCCCGGAAGGCCGAGATCTGATCCGCCCACCACATCGCGCAGCCCCGCCATGGGAATGCTGCCCCGGAACTGCACGCCCAGCGTGGCAGGCTCGGCCTCCTGGGCGGCCAGGGGACTGGCCAAAGGAGCGGCCGCAAGCGCCACGAGGATGGCTATTTTTGACAGCGACTGTCCATATCGACTCATGATCTCCCCCGATGCGAAGCCACGATGGCGTCCCAGGCCCCCTGTGCCTTGAGGACGCGCTCGGCGACGGCGCGCAGGACGCCGTGCCCGCCGTTTTCGGGAACGACCCAATGGCAGGCGGATTTCACCTCTTCGACCGCGTCCTGTGGGCAGCAGGCCAGGCCCACGCGATCCAACAGCGACAGATCGGCCAGATCATCCCCGATGTGCGCCACTTCGTGCATCTCCAGGCCGTATTTGGCGCAGAGCTGTTCCAGGATCGGCCCCTTGGCCAGACTGCCCGCGAAGCAATCCTCCAGCCCCAGGTGTCGGGCGCGCGCCCAGGTCGAGGGGCTGTCCAGGCCCGAAATGAAGGCTACATGGATGCCCTGGCGCTTCAGGAAGGTAATGCCCGCGCCATCGCGGACATTGAAGCGCTTCGTGTGCCCCCCCTCGCCGGGGAAATCCAGCTCGCCGTTGGTCAGCACGCCGTCCACATCCGTGCACAGCAGGCGGATCCGCCGGGCGCGGGCATCGAGATCCAGATCGTCAAGGCTCATGAAGGCTCCTGGCTGCAGTTTAGCGAAAGCGGCCTGCGCGAAGGCAAAACGGCGCGTTGACCCCCTCTCGATCCATCACTAACCTGAAAGGTTTAGGTGGGCCTGCATTGATTGCGATTCGTCCCGAAAATCCCCTCATCGTGCAAAGCGATCGAACGCTGTTGCTCGAGGTCGCGCATCCCGCCTTCGAGCAGGTGCGGGATGAACTGGCGCGCTTCGCGGAGCTGGTGAAGAGTCCCGAACACATCCACACGTACCGCATCACGCCGCTGTCGCTGTGGAACGCTTCCGCCTCCGGTGTGAGCTGCGGGGAGATGGTCGAGACCCTGAACCGCTGGTCCAAATACCCCGTGCCGCAAAACCTGCTGCAGGAAATCGAGGATCATGGCACGCGCTACGGCCGGCTGCGGCTGGTCCAGAAGGGTGATCGGCTGGCGTTGGAGATGGATGATCGCGGACTGTTCTGGGAACTGGAGAACCAGAAATCCCTGTTCGGCCTGCTGGCCGAGCCCTACCCGGATGAAAAGGGCATCTTCCTGGAGACCGGTATGCGCGGCGAAGCCAAGCTGCAGCTCATCCGCCTGGGGCATCCCGTCAAGGACATGGCGGGCTACAAGCCCGGCGATCCACTGGAATTCAGCCTGCGGCCCCAGCTTCTGAATTCGGGCCGCCCTTTTGGTCTGCGGACCTACCAGAAGGCGGCGGTGGATGTCTTTCACGCGGGCGGCGGCCCCGAGGGCGGCGCGGGCGTGCTGGTGCTGCCCTGCGGCGCGGGCAAGACCGTCATCGGCATCGGCTGCATGGCGCGGCTGCAGACGCACACGCTGGTGCTCACGACCAACGTCACCGCCGTGAAGCAGTGGAAGCAGGAGCTGCTCGACAAGACCTCGCTGACCGCTGATCAGATCGGCCTGTACACGGGCGATACCAAGGAGATCAAGCCCGTCACCATCGCCACGTACCAGATTCTGACGTACCGAAAGAGCAAGGGCGCGCCCTTCGAGCACTTCAAGCTGTTCGCGGCCGCCAACTGGGGTCTGGTGGTCTACGACGAGGTGCACATGCTGCCCGCGCCGGTGTTCCGCGCCGTGGCGGAACTCCAGGCCAAGCGCCGCCTGGGCCTGACGGCCACGCTGGTGCGCGAGGATGGCCAGGAAGAGGACGTGTTCTCGCTCATCGGTCCCAAGCGCGTGGACGTGCCCTGGAAGACGCTGGAGAAGGACGGCTTCATCGCCACCGCCCACTGCCTGGAGATCCGCGTGCCCCTGCCCACGGACGAGCGCATGGAATACGCCGTGGCGGATCAGCGCCTGCGCTTTCGCATCGCATCCGAGAACAGCCTGAAACTGGCCGTGGTGGATGAACTGCTGGCGGGCCACCCGAAGGATTCCATCCTCATCATCGGCCAGTATCTGGAACAGCTGCGCATCCTGGGCAAGCGCCTGAAAGTGCCGGTGCTCACGGGCCAGACGCCCGAAAAGGAGCGCGAGCGACTGTTTCGCGAATTCAAGGAGGGCAAGCTGCGCGTGCTGATCGTCAGCAAGGTGGCGAACTTCGCCATCGATCTGCCCGATGCCAGCGTGGCCATCCAGGTCAGCGGCACCTTCGGTTCCAGGCAGGAAGAAGCCCAGCGCCTGGGCCGCATCCTGCGCCCCAAGGACGATCGCAACATCAGCTACTTCTACAGCCTGATCAGCCGCGACACCACCGAGCAGGAATTCGCCCGCAACCGCCAGCTCTTCCTCACCGAACAGGGCTACCGCTACCTCATCGAGGGCCGCTATTTCGATGAACATGGAAGCTTGAGCGAGCCCACCGTCTGGCGCGGACTGCTGGAGGAAACGGCGGGATAGGGGATTACCTGGAGGGCCTGCCCGACCCATACTTCGGGGACCTTCGAGGTTCCCATGTCCCATATCCTTCCGATCACGCTGAGCCTGGCCGTGGTGGTCTTGACGGTCTTCCTGGTGCTGCTGCTCATCCAGGCGCGTCGCACCGCCGCGGCTGTCGAGCGCTTGGCGGAGAGCGCCGTGCGGGATCTGCACCAGGTTTCCACGGATATTCATGAGGTCCGGATGCGCATGGACGAGGTGGCGGATCTCGCCAAGGTCACCTTTGAACTGCCTTCGGCGCTGACCCAGGTGGTGTCCGGGATCGTCCGGGGCATGCCCGCTTTTTTCCAGCGTCCTCGCCCGGCCGGGAATATTTTCCAGACGCTCCTGACAGGGCTTCGGACAGTCCTACATTTGTTCGGTACCTCGAACCCCGCCCCTTCCAAGGAGGCATCCCATGAGTGAAGCGCGTGGATCCATCGGTACATCTCTCCTGATCTTCCTGGCTGGGGCCGCGGTGGGAGCCGCGGTTGTGGCCCTGACCACGCCCAAGACGGGGCCGGAACTGCGCGGTGATCTCAACGCCTTCGGCCATCGCGTGAAGGACCGGATCGCCCGCATGAGGCACCCCGAGGAGGAGAAAGCGGAAGCCTGAGAACCTCAAGGCTTCATGGCGTTTCCCCAGAGCGGATTTCGACTTCTCCAGTGTTGCTTCCCTGCCAGTGGTGTGAACTGCGAGGCTGGAAAGGCTGGCTGATGGGGGCACAGAGAATCGATTGACCACCAAGAACCCCAAGGCTTGTTGTGCCGATGGGGTTCCTGGTGGTGGAACGATGTCTCTTAGTCGCTTTGGGTTGGTTTTTTGGGAGATTGATCCGATCCTGCCTTTCGGCCGAGGAAAAGCCGGTAAGCAACCATTTGCGATCACTGAGGCTTACTTAACCGTAATCTTCTGAATCGTGGTGTAGCGACTATCGACTGCAGAAGTAACCCGCACTTCGTAATCACCAGGCTTATCAGTGGTAAAGAGTCCAGTCGAATCGATAGTAGCAACAGCGTCCTTAGGTGTCGATTCGATTCCCCAGGTTACGTTCTTATTATCGAACCAGAAGACCGCGACTTCCAACTGGGCAGGATTATTACTGGTGACAACCAACGGAACCGAAACCAGAAGAACATCTTCGGCGCGAACCAAGTTCATCGGAACCTTACCCCACTTGGTATCATCCGTGGTGGACGTTGCGGTGATCCAATCCTTGTTGATGGCGAAACTCCAGGGAGCGGTATAAAGGCCAGTGGAATCGATCGAACCCTGTTCCGCGGTCCAATTCACCACACCCTTTGCGTATTCAACCTGGAACTGATAGCTAGCACCTGCAGGAATTCGCGTCTTATCGTAAACCACGTAGACGTTTGCTTCTGGCTCAAAGATCTCGGAATCCTGAACATTCGACTCGGCACCAATAAGGAGGATTCGTCCGGTTGGAAGCTGAGCGCAAACGAAGTTCTGTCGCTTTCCAAGCATCTTTCCGGTGTAACCAGCGGTGTTCGTCTTTGGATCAAAGATCATTTGAGTGTTACTATTAAAATCCTCACTGTTGGCGGGAGGCGCACCACCCAGCAAAAGGATTCGTCCATTCGGAAGCATTACCGGAGTCTGGCGATTCATAGGTTCCGGAAGTTCTGCAACCTTACTAATCTTACCACTAAGCGTATCGTAGGCAAGAATATCCGATGTAGTTGTGGCATTTCCAAGGTTACCCGTTCCGGTGCCACCAAAAAGATAAATCAGCTTGTTACTCGAATTGTAAAAGAGTCTCTTACCCGTGCCAAAGGTATAAGTCGCAACAGTTGTCTTAGTGTAGGATTGAATATCGAACCGAATGAGACTTCCATAATCGTGTGAACCATAGCGATAATAGATGTAACGATCACCATCAAAAACGGCCTCGTTTCCCTTATCACCGCCTTGAATCGAAAAAGGCGGCTTAACCAACTTTCCCGTTGCTGGGTCGAAAGAAAAGATGAAGCTATAACTCGTATCCGTGCAGAAAACCAAAATTTCGTGCTCATTCAAGATCCAACTCGAAGGCGTATTCATACCAATTTCGGAAGTATTCATATCGTCAACTTCCACCTTATCCATACAACCGCCGTAGGACTTGGCTCCGGTAAATTCAAGGGCAGGACCACTAGAGAGCGTTTCGGTTTCCAGATCCAAAACCATGGTGGAATTAAAAGCGGCTTCCTTTTCCGCCAAGGTATAGGCATTCCACGCAGAATACTTACGATCCAAGGGTCCACCATAGAAATAAACCTTGTTCCCAATAAGAGAGCTAAACATATAGGGACGATCCATGAGTGGAAGATTGGTTTCATAGAACATTTCGTTCACGGGATTGAAAAGTTCGATGCTTTCTCCAACTTGAAACCATTTTCCATCTCGGTTTTGCTCGATAAACCAATCACAAGGTCGACCATTTGCGATCAAAACCCATCCATTGGGAAGGGTAATTCCATTACCACTTGCTCGCTCGGAGTGGTGCGGCCTAACCGTTGGATTGTGGGCACCCAGGAAAGAAGCTGGAGGGTTCGTCACGGAGGCAACTGAAGCGGAAGGGGTTGCCAAAGGAGTTCCAAGGGTTCGCATCAGAGCGGAAGCGCTGGGATTGAAAACCGTGGCATTCAGGCGAAACTTTCCAGGAAAAACCACGGCCGAAGGGTTTGTAGTCGGCGTGGTAGTCGGCGTGGTGACAGGCGTAGTAGTCGTTGTGGTATCGGATGAGCTGCTACCACCACCGCCACCGCAGGCCAGAAGGGTGAGAAGCGAAGAAAGAACCAAAAGCCGTTTCATGTTTTGCTCCTGTTCGATGGCTTTTTATTCCGTGCTGCATGTGTTTTTAATGGGTGTGCCAGTGAGGGAATGGGACGATCCGTGTGTTGCTTGTAAATGTGAATAAAAAGAATCTATTTGTATTGTGAATTAAGTATATTTGAACCCTAGCGCCCCTGGTGCGCAGGTTCCTTCTGGGGATGGGGCTGGGTAGATACAAAAATATAAAGCTTGGCTTTATAGGTCACACCATTGGGGTGCCAAAGGTCAATGGTGGCTTCGTTGGCGAAACCGCGCTGCTCAAGCTCCGCAACGATGGTTTCAGTCGATTTGTGGCCTTCCGACAAGAAAAAGACCACGGCTGCGGTCTCCAGGTCCCATGGTGTTTGGGCGAAAACGGCCAGCTTGCTCTGGTCTTCATCGATGGCGCCCAGCACTTGGCGGTAGTGCCCACTCCCTTCCCCCGCATCGGAGATGAATTTGAATTCCACAGCCAGGGCGGGCCGGTCGGCTTGGTCCTTGAGGTGAACCTGGAAATCGGGACGTTGACAGCCTTCTCCCCAGCGAAAAACGCTATCGACCAGCAATCGGGCGTCGGGTGCGTGGCTCTCCATCTGCTGGCGGAGGTATCCCCCCACCAGGGTGTACAAGCCCACTTCGCTGACGCCACCGCAAGCGGTGGCGACGTAGACGGCCCGCTGAACGGGGCCGGGTTGGGTTGCTTCCTGTGCAAAGGCGCCCAGGGCTGCCTGCAGCAGTTGGTGGTAGGTCATGGCGGGGTTCCTTGTAGCGGTGTGGTGGTGGCAGTCCGGGGACACGAAGAACCAACCCACCGCGCTCGTGAAGAGGTAGGCGCTGGGCTCAGGGAGTTGGCTATGTTTTTATACGAACAATTCGTGCAAAAACTTTAATCTTTTTTCGGCGGGCTGCCGGGGGCATCTCATCCCGGCCAACCCACAGGCAAACCTGGGGTGATCCAATAGGATCGTCCCTGCCCCTCGCCTGGCCATGCGCATACGCACTTATTGAAGAAATGACGTGATCTGTGGGGGAGTTGGGGCAGAATAACGCGGTGGATTCTTCGTCCTTGGTGCCTGTGGTCGTGTTGCGCTGGCTTTCAAAATGTTCTGGGCGCCGATGGGGATGCGCCCCCGCCTGCGGGGCGTATGGCTTGTCGCTATTGACCGTGGCCCTGATCGGGACCCCGTTCATCGCGCGGGCTCAAGGGGTTCAGACGGGCGCGCTCGGGGTCGAGGTTCGAACACGGGATGGAAAGCCTGTCTCTCATGGCCGGGTACGTGTGAGGTCATCCCATCTTCAGGGCGAGCGTCTCGCGATCACCGATGCCCAGGGGCGCACGGTTTTTCCGCTGCTGCCGCCGGGGGACTACCAGGTCACGGTGGCCGCCGAAGGGCTGCAAACCGGGACGAGTCGCCTCGGGGTTCGCCTGGGTGAGAAATCCGAGTTGCGATTCGGCCTTGCGCCCGTGGCTTCTGCGGAGGTGCGGGTCGAGGGCGCGCAGGGTTCGGCGTTCGCGTCTGCCGCCTCGGTGTTTGAGGCCGGGAAGCTGGAGGAAATGCCGATTCCAAACACCCGGGTCTTCGAATCCGTGCTGCTGGCGCCTGGCGTATGCGATGGCATCAGCGGTCCCCAGGTTCGCGGAGCCCGCAGCACGGGGAATCTCTACCTTGTGGATGGGGTGGGTTATGCCGACAACTATTACGGCTTTCCTCGAATCAACCTGTTCATGGATGGTCTGGAGGAAACCCAGGTGCTGCGGGGTGCTTTCTCGGCGGAATACGGGGATGTAGAGGGCGGCATCATCAACAGCGTGACGAAATCCGGTGGCAATGAATTCGAAACCCAATACCGGATGGAACTGAACAACGCCGATTGGAATGCGCTTCGCCCGTACGAGGGACGCCACGCATCCCACCTGGATGTCACCCATTCCTTGACCGTGGGAGGTCCGATCCTGAAGGACCGCTTGTGGTACTTCGCCGGGACGTACCGGGGCGATCTCTCGCCGGTCAAGGTGCTTTCGGCGCAGGCTGCGACGGGGCTGGGCGATACGAGCTATACCGAGAACGCCCAGGACCGGCGGACGATCCTGAAGATGACCTGGGCCATGGCACCTGAACACACCCTGGTCGGGAGTTGGCACCGCCAAGTCAAGGATGAGGTCCATGATTACGGCGCTGGGGAATTGGCGGCCCTGAACCAGCGCACCGAGACTTCGGATCTGTTCGGACTCCAGCTTCGCTCGGTGCTTGTTTCCAATATGGCCCTGTCCACGCGGGTCGGCTTCAAGCGCTGGGGGGTTCAGATCGATGGTGCCCAAGCCGATGGTGTGCCCCCGATCCTGAACTTTGACGATGGGCTTCTATACGGAAACGCCAAGTTTGATCGGCAGGGAAGCGTGGTGCATCGGGATTCCGATACGGGAAGCCTCAAGCTCAGTGTTTTTGGTGAGGCCCTGGGCCACCATGAGCTGGACCTGGGTCTGGATCTGTACCGAGGCTGGATCCAGGGGGATGGTTCCCAAAGCCGGATCCAATGGGATGTCCTGGGCCAGTCACGCCAGATATGGATCTTTGCCACAGGGCTGGATGTCCAGAACCGTACGGCCATCCCCAACTCCATCGGAACGTTCATCTCTGTTCCTGGCGCCAAGGCCGTCACCGAAACCCGGGCCATTTACGTGAACGACCAGTGGCAATGGGGGCGCTTGACCGGGCATTTCGGGCTTCGGGGAGAGGCTTTCAGGGGCTTCGATCAGAACCACCGGGAGATTGCTTCAGGGTCGGCCTGGTCTCCGCGCTTGGGACTTGGCCTGGATGTGTTTGCGGACAGAAGGTGGCTGGTGGATGTGCACTTTGGGCGGTACCGGCAACGCCCCATGGATAGCCAGATCAGCCTGGCGACCTACGCGGATAATCCCATCGAGATTGACTACGCCACGCGCTTGGCCGCCAGGCCCACCTCCTATTCGCGGCTCGCTGATCCTTCCAACTACGACTTCAATACACCGGTCTACTGCTACGATCCGGCCTTCAATTACGTTTTTGACTCGAACCTTCGCTACGAGAGGCTGGATGAATGGCAGATCCAGCTGACCCGATCCCTGGACTGGGGTGCAACGAAGGGCCACATCCAAGCCATCGCGGTGCGGCGGAGTTGGAAGGATCTCTTTGATACAACTGCCGGGAACGATGGGACTCGGCTCGATTCCATGGGCAATTCGGTCTATCTGATGAAGGTCTTCAACAATCCGCTGGCTCACCGCGAATACCGGGGCCTGGAGCTGGAGGGTGTGCTGGAGACCGCTCCGGGGCAGAATCGTTGGCGATTCGAAGGGAATGTGACCTGGAGCCGTCTCCAGGGGAATGCTTCCCAGGAGGCGCCTTCCTTCCCCATGCTTGGGTCGGGCATGGCGATGTACTCCCAAGTGAACCAGGTTCGCCTCTTCGAACCCTCGGTGGTCGCGCCGGAAGGCCCCTTGCCCACTCACAATCCCCTTCGCATGCGGTTTTTGGCCACTTGGGAGCGAGAGAATGGCCTTGGGTCGGGTTCCGTCTGCCTGATGTACCGATTCGATAGTGGTCAACGGCTCAGTGCCACCCGTCAGGCGACCCGCGAGCTGCTGAATCCCGATCTGCCTGAAGCCTTCGGCTATACCTGGGTCCAATACCAGGACCAGAAGCGGGGCACCCTCATCATGCCGTCGGTGGCCTTCGTGGATCTCGCCCTTCAGCAGGAACTGCGCCTGGCAACCGTTCGGCAGCGCCCCGTGCGGGTCTTCGCCAAGCTGTGGGTTCAGAACCTGTTCAACCACATGCAATCGTCGAATCAGCAGGCGTACAACACCCTGTTCGAATCGGAATACACCTCGATGGCCCAGCCCTTCACCCCTTCTGCCTCCTATGGAAGCCGAGCCAGTGCTTCCTACTGGGCTCAAGCAAGGACGGTGGGGGTGAGTCTGGGGGTGCGATATTGAAACGCTTTTGTGCAATCTGATTGATCAGGTTTGGCTCAATCCACCACCAGCCACACCCGTCTTCCCTGGCGGGTGGCCTCGATGAGTTTGAGCATGGCTTCCTGCGAATCGAGCAGGGGCTGCTGTTGGTCCGTGTTGAGATCCACGAACTGCAGGGGCGTGCCTGCCCCTGCATCCTTGAGGGTGAGGGTGTGTTCTCTTGGCGTCGAAGCCAGTTCCGGTCGAGCCGAGAGGTTGCCCCCAAGGGGACCTTCGGAAGTCAGCACTTCCACCGAGATGCCCGCCAGACGGGCGATGGCGGATAGGGCTGCGCCCGAGGGACGGGCCCTGTCTCGCTCCCAGGCGCTGACGGCTGTCTGGTCAGTGTTCAAGGCGCGTCCCAGTTGTTCTTGGGTCCAACCCCAGGCCATGCGCAGCGTGCGTATGCGTTCGCCCAGGCTGCGCGGACGGGAAGGCGGCGGAGGCGTGGAGGGGCCGGATCGGGGCATGGCGCCAGATTGACATGCTCACGGGGTGTTGCGAAGTGATGGCAGGGGAGAGTTGATGCAAAATAATGAGATGGACCATCACCCCCTGGGGTCAATAGTTGCGCCACGCTGGCTTTTGGAGCCATCTGCTCGCCGTTTGGGACGCTACGTATTGGGGCCGCAAATCGGGCGTGGCGGTATGGGAGAAGTGTTCGAAGCCTGGGACATGGTCCTGGGGCGCAGGGTTGCGCTCAAACGCTTGGCTCTGGAAGGGTTTGAGCCCTTGATTCGGTTTCAGCGAGAGGCGCAGATTCAGGCACGCTTGCAGCATCCCCATATCTGTCCTGTCTATGATGTGGGCGAAGCGGATGGGACGAGTTTTATCTCGATGCGCTTTGTGTCAGGCCCAACACTGGCCAAGAAGGGCTGGGAGTTGCCTATTCCAGAGGCCGTACGGGTGATGGCTCAGGTGGCGAACGCCATTGGTTGCGCGCACGAAGCGGGGTTGATTCATCGGGACATCAAGCCATCCAATATCCTGTTGGAGCAAAACCCGGATGGTTCATGGCATCCGTACGTGACAGATTTCGGCCTTGCCAAGGACTTGAAGGGCATGGCGTTGACGATGTCGCAATCCCCGGTGGGGACACCTGGGTTCATGGCCCCCGAACCGTTGAAAGGTGATACGGGAAGCCAGGCGTCAGACATCTGGGCCTTGGGCGCGACCTTGAAGGCCGTTTTGCCGCAGGAACTACAGGGGGTCGGTCACAGCCTGAGACGGGTGTTGGATTGCTGTCTGTCCGAGGATCCCAGGGACCGCTACCGTACAGCCCACCAGCTTGCGGAGGATCTCGCCTGTATCGCAAGGGGATTGGCGCCTGTTCATGGGCGACGGATGAGTCGTCGCGCGACCTTCCTGATACGAAAGGGATTGCACCATCCATGGACGCTGGGAGCGGCGATCGTGCTGGGCGCGGGTTGTCTGACCGCGGCATTCGCATGGGGTCATCTCCGCGACGCACAGCGGCTCCAGGCTGCCCGTCAATTGGCCGATGCTTCGAAAGATATCGAATACATCATGCAGGTGGAGCGCATGAAACCGGCCCATGATGTCCGGCCCGCTTTGAATGAGATGAGAAGGCGTATTCAAAATTTAGAATCGGGCGCCCGGGGGGCTTCGCCAGTGGATTTTTACCGGGCCTTAGGGCGAAGCTATCTCGCAATGGAGGACTATCCGCAGGCGCAAACCCACCTTCAGCGGGCCTGGGACCATGGAGGTCGTGGCGATGACTTGGCCATGAACCTAGTACTGGCGTGCTGTGGACGTTTCACGGTCGAGAGGTCTGCCGCGCAAGCCGAAGGGAAGGCATTACTGACGGCGACAAGAGATCGCTATCTGGAACAGGCCCAGCGTTGTTTGGAAACGCTAAGGGATTCCGGGAAAAGATCCTTTGCCGCCGGAAAGATCGCCTGGCTGAAGAATGATTTCGAAACGGCACTGAAATTTGCCCGGATGGCGGCGGAAGCGGATCCGCTGGATGCCCGTGCAAGATCGCTGGAAGCCTCGGCGTGCTATGGCTTGGGAGAGAAAGCGCAATTCGAGGGGCGCTTGGAAGTGGCCGCAGGGTGGTACGCCCAGTTTGAATCCCTGAATCGAGAAGCTCGCGCGCTGGCCCCCAGTGATGGCGCGCTGATGGCGCAGTACCTGCAGCAAAAAAGCTGGTGGCTGTACGGAAAGAGCCAGAATGGCGCTGCATCGGATCAAGATTTTGAAATTCTGGAGGCCCTGGGAGATCAACTTCTCGCCCTCAACCCACAAGACCCGGATGCCCTGTCTGTCCTGCTAACGGTGTATTCGCACCATGCGGGGAATAGCGGGCTGGTCGGAAGAGATCCGCGTCCTATTGTTTCGCGCGGATTGGAACGCCTGCGGCAGGCCGGGGATTTTTCGGACCCTAACCATCGGGTCGGTTTGGGCTTGATCCTGTTGCTTACCTATAAGGTTGAATGGGAATATATGCATGGCCTTGATCCCAGGCCGACGGTAGCCATGGCTTTGAAGGATGCACCGCCTGCAGGCGACGAGCGAACGGAATTGCTGTTGTATCAGGCCCGCTGGGAGCGGGAACACTGCATAGATCCCACCAAAACCCTTGGATTGGTGCGCCAAGCTTGCCTGAACACCATGCACGACGAAATCTTTGCCTTCCATCACTACTACCTCGGTGACGCGGCCTGGCAGGAAGGACTCTGGCGCGCGGCGCAAGGCGGGGATCCCTCTCAGTGCCTGGCCGAGGCGGTCCAACATGAAGAAGAAGGCTTGCGGCTGAACCCCGGCGAACGATGGTGCGCCGTCGATCTGGCGCGCATACAGACCGCCTGGGGGGACTGGAATCATCGCAACAAGGGCGCTTGCATGGAGCATTACGATAACGCCCGGAAAGCGGCGCAGCGGGCCATAGCTTTGTCTCCGCGCCTCGCGGCGGCTCATCGCGCCTTGGCTGAGGCTGATCTTCGAAAAGCACAGGCGCTGGCAGAAAAGGGGCTGGACTCCTCCGCATGTCTTGTCAGCGGCACAAAAGCGATCCGGAAAGCGCTTCAGTTCAAACCTTCGGATTTCCTGGCACTGCTCATCCAGGCGGAACTATTGGCCCAGCAAGCGCAGTCTCGTCCTGGCAAAGGTGAGACTGTCGCGTCCCTGCTGCACCAAGCGAAGGAATCGCTTGATGCCTCTCGACAACTGCGAAGGGACTACCCTCCTACCCAGGCATTCTCTGTGGAGTTTCAACGTCTGTTGGAGCAAGGCACACGAAGAAACGTGGGCGTTAGTTCAGCTTTTCCGCGAACGCCGCAATGCGCTTCTGCATTGCTTCGACGCTGAGGCCTTCCTCGTCGAGCAGGATCGCAGGATCACCGTGGGACACCAAGTGATCCGCGATGGCGCAGCGCAGCAGGGGCATCCGGAGCCCTGCGTCCGCGAGGGTTTCGGCCACGGCGGCGGAAAAGCCTCCGGGGGCGCAGCCTTCCTCGATGGCGACGACGCCGCGGGTTTTCTTCGCCCAATCGGTGATGAGGGCTGTGTCCAGGGGTTTGACGAATCGGGCATCGAGCACGGTGCAGGAAATCCCCTGCGCGGCCAGGATATCGGCGACCTTCAGGGCGGGCACGACCATGCTGCCGATGGCCACCAGGGACAGGTCGGTGCCCTCCCGCAGCACCTCGCCCTTGCCCAGGGGCAGCGGCGTGATGGGGGTTTCTAAAGGCACGCCCTGGGCGCTGCCGCGGGGGTAGCGCAGCACCGCAGGCTTGCCGCAGTACAGGGCCGTCATGAGCATCCGGCGCAGTTCGTTCTCGTCGCGGGGCGCCATGATGACCAGGTTGGGCATGCAGCGCAGGAAGGACAGATCGTAGACGCCGTGGTGCGTGGGACCATCGGCGCCCACGATGCCCGCGCGATCAAGGGCGAAGGTGACGGGCAGATCCTGAAGGCAGACGTCGTGCAGCACCTGATCGAAACCGCGCTGCAGGAAGGTGCTGTAGATGGCGCAGATGGGGCGCATGCCCTGGGCGGCCAGGCCGGCGGCGAAGGTGATGCCGTGCTGTTCGGCGATGCCCACGTCGAAGCAGCGGTCCGGATGAGCCTTCTGGAAGTAGTTCAGGCCCGTGCCATCCAGCATGGCGGCGGTGATGGCGACGATCTTGGCATCCTGCTGGGCCAGCTCCGTGAGCGTTTTGCCGAAGACCTGTGTGTACGAAGGCCGCGATGGCTTGGTGGGATCCGCAGCAGCCTTGACCATCTCGCCGGTCTCGGTATCGAAGGCGGAGACGCCGTGCCACTTGGGGGGATCCTTCACCGCCGGGGCAAACCCAAAGCCCTTCTGCGTTTGGACGTGCAGCAGCACGGGGCCTTCCTTCATGCGTTCCTTGGCCTGGGTGAACGCGCGATCCAGCGCGCCCACGTCATGGCCGTTCACGGGCCCCAGGTAGCGAAAACCCAAATCCTCGAACAGCAGCCCCGGGATGGCCACGCGCTTGAAGGCTTCCTCGCTCCACCTGGCAGCCTTGGACAGGCTGTGGCTGACGCTGCGGACGGGAATGGCCTTGATGGCGCTTTCGATGCGATCGCGCCACTGGCGGTAGTACTGCCCCGAGATCATCTGGTTCAGATAGCCCTGCAGCGAACCGACGTTGGGGTTGATGCTCATGTCGTTGTCGTTGAGGATCACCATGAACTTCTTGGTTTCCAGGTACCCCGCCTGGTTCAGCCCCTCGAAGGCCATGCCCGCGGTCATGGAGCCATCGCCGATGACGGCGATGGAGGTGAAGTCCTGCTTCTGCAGATCCCGCGCCTGGGCCATGCCCAGCGCCGCGGAGATGCTGGTGCTGGCGTGGCCTGCGCCGAAGTGATCGTAGATGCTCTCGTCGCGCTTGAGGAATCCCGACAGCCCGCCGTGCTGGCGCAGCGTCTGGAACTGGTTCATGCGGCCCGTGAGGATCTTGTAGGAATAGGCCTGATGCCCCACGTCCCAAACGATGCGATCCACCAGGAAATCGAAGTGCCGCATGAGCGCGACCGTGAGTTCGACGGTGCCCATGTTCGAGCTGAAGTGCCCGCCGGTCTCGCTGATGGATTCGATGAGGAAGGTGCGGATCTCCTTGGCCAGTTGTTCAAGCTGGGCCAGGGAAAAATGGCGGATCTGCTGGGGCGCCGCGATGGAGTCCAGCAGGGGGTGGGGGGACGTGCTCGACATTCAGTTGCCTCGCTGGGCCAGGTACCGCGCCCAGGCGGAAAGGGGGTCGGGATGGGGCAGCGTCTTCAGCGCCGCGAGGGCGCGCTCGGTGGCTTCCGCCAGGGCAGCGCGGGCGCCCTCCAGCCCCAGCAGTCCGGGGTACGTGATCTTGCCTTTGCCTTCATCCTTGCCCACGCGCTTGCCCATCTGCTCGGCGGTGGAGGTGGCGTCCAGGATGTCGTCCTGGATCTGGAAGGCCAATCCGATGGCGGTGCCCGCGTCGCGCAGGGCCTTGCGTTGTTCCGCCTGGGCCCCGCCGGCCACGGCACCCAGTTCCATGGAAACGCGCAACAGCGCGCCCGTCTTCAGGCGGTGGATGAGCTGGAGATGATCCAATCCGTAGGCGCCCCCGCTGGCCGTGAGCTTCTCGCCCTCCAGATCCAGCGACTGGCCGCCGACCATGCCGCGCCAGCCCGAGGCTTCCGCCAGCAGGCGCACGGATTCGATCCGGGCTTCGGGTTCCAGCGCAGCGTTCGACGCCAGGACCGCAAAGGCCTCCGTCAGCAGTCCGTCGCCCGCGAGGATGGCCTGGCCTTCGCCGAAGGCCTTGTGGCAGGTGGGCTTGCCGCGCCGCAGATCATCGTCGTCCATGGCGGGCAGATCGTCGTGGATCAGCGAGTAGGTGTGGATGAACTCCAGGGCGATGGCGCTCGGCAGCGCCTGCTCGGCGGCTGCTCCAACGGCTTCGGCCGCCAGCATGCACAGCGCCGGACGGACGCGCTTGCCGCCCGCCTCCAGGCTGTAGCGCATGGCCGCGCCCACGACGGGCGCTTCGCCCTGTTCGAAGGGCTTCAGGTAATGGGATTCAAAGAGCGGAATGAGGCGATCCAGATCCGCCTTCACCAGCTCCGCCGCGTTCAGCGTCACGGGATGTCTCCTTCCAGGGGCTCCGCACGGTACTCGCCCGCCAAACCCTGGCGAAGCACCTCGACCTTGCGCTGGGCCTCCGCCAGTTGCTGCTGAAGGGCCTGGCTCAAGGCCACCCCCTCCTCGAAACGGCGCAGGGCGTCTTCCAGTCCCAGCTGACCGCCCTCCAGTTGCTGCACGATGCCTTCCAGCCGATCAAGGCCATCATCGAAGGAAGAGGGTGCGGGTGTCGCCATGGCTCTGATTCTAACGGAAGGGGCCGAGATGCGCGCTTTCCCCTCCGGTCGTCCCGTGACGGTGCCTGTTGAGCCTCTGGACCCAGCTTTCGTTCCACATCCCGAACCATCCGGCCTGCCATTGTCTTCAGATGGCCGATCACGATGCACACCCGCTCGAACGATGACCAGGGGAAACCCCATGGGACTTGGCCTATGCATAACCGCCAGGCCAAAAGACGTGCACCTCCGCTGCCCTGGGCTGGAGATACAAAAGTGTGGTCCTAGACTGGTGATGGAGGCGCCCATGCCCAAACTTTCATTCCCCGAGGGGTTCATCTGGGGATCGGCCACGGCGGCACTGCAAATCGAGGGTGCTACCCAAGAAGATGGACGTGGGGATTCGCATTGGGATGCGTTCTGCCGTGAGCATCCTGAACGAATCTATGAGCGCGAAACGCCGGATATCGCCTGCGATCACTACCACCGTTGGACAGAAGATGTCCAACACATGCGCGAATGCGGACATAACGGCTATCGCATGTCCATTGCCTGGCCGCGCATTCTGCCCGATGGCCGGGGCGCGATGAATCCCAAAGGATTGGCCTTTTACGACCGGCTTTTCGACGCCCTCTGCACGGCGGATATCCAACCGAATGTAACGCTCTACCACTGGGATCTGCCCCAAGCCCTGGCGCTCGAAGGCGGATGGGAGAACCCAGACACCGCCATGGCTTTCGCGGATTACGCGGAGAGCTGTTTTCGGGCATTCGGCGACCGAGTCAAGCATTGGTCCACGTTCAACGAGCCTGGCTGGAGCCTGCTCAACGGCTACGTCACCGCCCTGCACCCTCCCGCGAAGCACGATTACCCAGCGGCGGTGCTCGCAAGCTGGAACATGCTGCGCGGGCACGCCATGGCCGTGGAGCGATACCGCGCCCTACGACAAGGTGGTGCCATCGGCTTGGTGCTGAACATGAGCACTGTCTACCCAGCCACGGATTCCGCCGAGGATCTCGCGGCTGCAAACCTCGCCGATGGCCTGTTGAACCGCTGGTTTATTGATCCGGCCCTGTTGGGGCACTTCCCGAAAGACGCCTGGGACCTCTATGAACGATGCGGTCTTCTGCCTGTCATGGGCACCGAGGATTTGGAACGCTTGCAGCGTGAAACCGTGGATTTCATTGGTGTGAACTACTACAACCCGCACTACGCGTCCGCGAATGCCAAGACAAC
>DAOPYE010000007.1:0-13458 GCA_035352715.1 Holophaga sp.
TCGGCGATCTTTTCGGTGAGGGTGGCCTTGTTCACCTGGTAGGGCAGCTCCGTGAAGACCAGCTGCTCCACCTCGCCCTTGTTCTTCACGCGCACATGCTCCACGTGGGACTTGGCGCGCACGACACAGCGCCCGCGTCCGGTGCGGTAGGCATCCACCACGCCTTCCGTGCCCAGCATCAGGCCACCCAGGGGGAAATCAGGCCCCTTGATGTGTTCCATGAGGCCCTCGAGGCCCAGGGATGGATCATCGATGAGAGCGATCAGCGCGTCACAGCATTCCTTTAGGTTGTGGGGCGGGATGCTGGTAGCCATGCCCACGGCGATGCCCTGGGAGCCGTTCACCAGTAGATTCGGGAAGCGGGTGGGAAGCACCAGGGGTTCTTCCAGGCTGTCGTCGTAGTTCGGACCGAAGTCGACGGTTTCCTGGTCGATGTCCTCCATCATCTCGGAGGCCAGCTTGGACATGCGGGCTTCCGTGTAACGCATGGCCGCCGCGCTATCGCCGTCGATGGAACCGAAGTTGCCCTGGCCATCCACCAGCACATGCCGCATGGAGAAGGGCTGGGCCATACGCACCAAGGTGTCGTAGATGGCCGAATCGCCGTGGGGATGGTACTTACCCATCACATCGCCGACCGTGCGGGCGGACTTGCGATAGGCGCGATTCCATTGATTCCCCGATTCGTTCATCGAGTAGATGACACGGCGATGCACGGGCTTCAGTCCGTCTCGCACATCCGGCAGGGCGCGACCAACGATCACGCTCATGGAGTAATCGAGATAGGACTTCCGCATCTCCCGTTCAAGCTCGATGGGTTCAATGCGCTGGGGCTTCGGTTGCTGTTGTTCCACGTGGAACCTCGACTAGAAAAACTCACCACCAAGACACCAAGAGGCCAGGAAATGTATGTCCTGCTTGGTGTTCTTGGTGTCTTGATGGTTCAAATCAAACATCCAGATTTTCGGCCAGAAGCGCGTTGTCTTCGATGAAGCGTCGCCGGGGTTCCACGGCGTCACCCATGAGGATCGTGAAGATCTCGTCGGCCTCGACCGCGTCATCCACCTGCACCTTCAACAGAGTTCGGCGCTCAGGATCCATGGTCGTTTCCCAGAGCTGCTCGGGATTCATCTCACCCAGCCCCTTGTAGCGCTGAATGCTGAGGCCGCGCTTGCCTTCCTCAAGGATCGAAGTCAGCAGATCCTCGGCCCGCTCGAAGGTCATTTCCTTGGGCTGCGACTTGGTGGTTGCCGTCTCCTCGAATTCGTCGCCCTCCTCGACGGGTTTGACGATCTGGGAGGTCCGTCGCAGCTTCAGCTCGCCACCCAGGAAGGCCGCCAGATCCTGTTTGAGTGACATCAAGCGGCGGAACTCACCCCAGTGGGCCACGTGCTGATCGATCCAAAGCGTGATGGGACGGGCCATGTGTACGCGCGTGAGCTTGAGGGTGTGGTTGGCCGGAACGATCTGGCCATCCACCTCGACGGCTTCGACGGTCTCCAGCTCGACCTTCCCCAGGCCCCGGGCAGTGAGACGCTCGCCCAACACCGCAAGGCCCTCGGGGGACTGGAAGCGCTCTTCATCCAGAAGCCCGTCCGCCAACAACGCGTCCACGAGCGCGGGCACGTAGCCTCGGCGCTCCAGCTTCGCGTAGTTGTGCTTCACCTCGCCCCACTTCTTCATCTCGCGGACAAGCACGGCGTCCTTGATCTCGGCGCCCGAAGGCATGGTCAGCGTCCAGCCGTCCAGAGCCTTGTGGAACAGGAACTCCTCGAGGCCCCGCTCATCCTTGATGTAGTGCTCCTGCTTGCCCTTCTTGACCTTGTAGAGGGGGGGCTGGGCGATGTAGATATGCCCGCGGAGCACCAGCTCGGGAAGCTGGCGGTAGAAGAACGTCAAGAGCAGGGTGCGGATATGGCTGCCATCCACATCGGCGTCCGTCATCAGGACGATCTTGTGGTAGCGCAGGTTCTCGAGCTTGAAGTCCTCCTGGCCAATGCCCGTGCCGAAAGCCTGGACAAGCAGCCTCAGTTCCTGGTTGCCCACGACCTTGTCGAAGCGGGCCTTCTCGACGTTCAGCACCTTTCCGCGCAGGGGCAGGATCGCTTGGTTCGTGCGGCTCCGTCCCTGCTTCGCGGAACCACCGGCGGAATCACCCTCCACCAGGAAGATCTCGCAAAGCGTCGGATCCTTCTCCTGGCAGTCTGCCAGTTTGCCGGGCAGGCCCGCGCTGTCGAGCGAGCCCTTGCGACGCGTCAGTTCGCGGGCCTTGCGGGCGGCCTCCCGGGCGCGAGCGGCTTCAATGGCTTTTTCCAGGATGGCCTTGGCTTCGCGGGGGTTTTCCTCGAAGAAGGAGGTCAGGCGGTCGTAAACCACCGTCTGGACAATGCCCTTCACCTCGCTGGAGACCAGCTTGTCCTTGGTCTGGCTGCTGAACTTCGGATCGGGCACCTTGGCCGAGATCACCGCAGTCAGACCCTCTCGAACGTCTTCGCCGGAGAGGTTCACCTTGTGGGATTTCAGGAGATTGTTCTTTTCCGCGTAGGTGTTGATGACGCGGGTCATGGCCGCGCGGAACCCTTCGAGGTGCGCGCCGCCGTCGCGGTTGCGGATGTTGTTCGTGAAGCAGTACAGCGTTTCCTGGTAGGTGTCGTTCCACTGAAGCGAGACCTCGACCGTGATATCGCTCTTGGTGTCTTCGATATGGATCGGGGGACGGTGCAGCGCGGTCTTGTTCCGGTTGAGGTGCTCAACGAAGGCATCGATGCCGCCCGCGTTGAAGAAATCGTGGTGCTCGCCGCTGCGCTCGTCCGTGATGCGGATGTGCACGCCCTTGTTCAGGTAGCTCAGCTCGCGAAGGCGCTGACTGAGAATCTCGAATGAGAACTCGATCACGTTGTGGAAGACCTCGGTGTCCGGCTTGAACCGAACCCGGGTGCCCTGGCGCGTGGTGGGCCCAACCATGGCCAGCGGCGCATCCGCCTTGCCCTGACTGAAGGTCATCGCATGCTCTTTGCCATCACGCCAGATTGTGAGCCAGAGCTTTTCGGAAAGCGCATTCACGCAGGAGACACCCACGCCGTGCAGACCGCCGGAGATTTTGTAGGAGTTGTCGTCGAACTTCCCGCCGGCGTGCAGGACCGTCATGATCACTTCGGCGGCGGAACGACCCTCCTCCTTGTGGAGATCCGTGGGGATGCCGCGCCCATTGTCCTCGACAGAGCAACTTCCATCATCGTGAAGGACCACATCCACACGGGTGCAGTAGCCGGCGAGCGCCTCGTCGATGGCGTTGTCCACGACCTCGTAGACCATGTGATGGAGCCCGCTGCCGTCATCGGTATCGCCGATGTACATGCCCGGCCTTTTCCGCACGGCTTCCAGATCGCGGAGCACGGTGATGTTCTGGGCTGTGTAGGTGTTGGAGGAATCCTGTGATTGCAGTGTTGTCGATTCTTGGGACATCAAGGCTCGCTTTTCTTTTCAATAAAGTGCTGTCGAGAACCGGTTTGAAGGCGGTCTCAAGAGGGATTGGCGAACTTCACGGGCATCAGAATGTACCGGAAGGTCATGTCCTCGATGCTGGGCGACATGAAAATGCCCTGGCCGACATCGTCCTTGAACTGGTAGACGACTTCCTCTCCAGGAAGGCGTTCCAGCAATTCCGTCAGGTAGTCGATGTTGAAGGCGAGCTCCAACGTCTGCTCCTCGCCTGAGAAACTCAGCGTGCCTTGGTTCACGCCCTCGTCAGGGTGCTGGAAGTAGACGCGCAGGTTCGGATACTCGAAGAACAGCCTGACGTTCTTGTTGTAGTCGTCCTTCTTCAGCCCAACGATCTTGAGGGTCCGAAGGAAATCCTCGCGGTCGATGATTACGCGCTTGGGAAGCTCGGAAGGCAGCACCTTTTCGTAGGCGGGATAGTTACCCGTCACCCGGCGCGTCGAGAACTTAAGGCCTGGCTGATCAATGAAGAGCGTGCGGTCATCCCAGGCGAGAACCAGCTCTCCGTTCTCGTCGATGGAGGTGGGCAGAAGGTCCAGCGCGCGCTTCGGCACGATGAGTCGCGCCTCTCCCTGGAGGCCCGTTTCGCACGGAAGCTCGACGACCGCCAAGCGGAATCCATCCGTGGATACGACGCGAATGAAGGAAGCTCCCAGGTGCAGCAGGACGCCCGAAAGGGCAGGTTTTGTCGCATCGCGGCTGACGGAGATGGATCCGAGCTGGATGGCTTTACGGAAGGCCAGTGCGGGAACCTTGATGCGGGGAAGCTCGGCATCCGGCACGGGCAAATCAGGAAAGCCCTCACCAGGCTGGATGTTGTGTTCGGAATTGAACCCCTTCGTCCTCAGCCAAAGGCGATTGCCGTTCTCGGGCCATTCCAGGGTCAGCAGACCCTCGGGATACACCCGCACCGTCTCCACGAACTTCTTTCCGGGGATGGCTGCGATGCGGCTTCCGTTGCCATCGACGGGAATCGTGGCTTCGAAGGCGAGCTCCATATCCGTCGCCTTCAGGATCATCTCCTGACCCGAGACTTCCATCAGGACGTGCTGAAGGATGGGAAGGGTCACGCGTCGTTCAAGGGCATGCTTGAGGATTCCCAAAGTCTTATCAAGACGTTCTTTGGAAACCTGTACTTGGAAGCTCATGAATCACCTTGATCATGATGATGGGAAGAAATTTCTGCGGATTAGGTCTACAAAGCCACATTCTATCGGGAAATCGTCCCTCGGGTCATCTGGCTGGAAAACCCCCGAAGCGGCGGATTCCAGATGGAGGAGAGGGGCCCAGGGGGAGGATTTCGCCCCCGTGCGGAAAAGTATCCTGCTAGCTGAAGTGGAAAACTTTATAAGTCATAATATTTCAACTGATGCTATTCAAGAGCGAGTGCACCGTCCTGTGGAAATCCCCATCCTTCTTCATGCGGGTCTTCACGGATTCAATGGCGTTCATGACGGTGCTGTGATGCATATCATTGAAGGAGCGGCCGATTTCCTTGTACGACGCCCCGGTCATTTCCCGGGCAAGGTACATGGCCACTTGGCGCGGCACGAGGATCACCGCTTGCCGGGATTTCTTCTTCATCATATCCGCATAGGAGACGTTGAAGGTCTCCGCCGTCATGCGATAGATCTTCTCGTGGGAGACCATGGCCGTAGCTTCCTGGCCGCTTTGACCCATGTAGGCCTGGTGTGCGACCTCCAGGCTGGGAGGCACGCCCAGGAAGCTGCTCTGGAACACCACGCGGGTGAGCAGTCCCTCCAGATCGCGAACACTGGCCTTCGCCTTATGCGCGATGAAGGTGATCACCTCATCCGGAACCGGAGGTAGATCCCGGAAAGTCTCCTCCTCCAGCTTCTTGTTGAGAATGGCGACCCGCGTTTCGAAATCGGGGGGTTGGATATCCGCCGTGAGGCCCCATTTGCACCGGGTGACGAGCCGGTCATGCAGCCCTTCGAGCTGCTGTGGAGGCTTATCGGATGTGATCACGATCTGCTTTCCGTACTGAAGCAGGTATTCCAGGATGTAGAAGATCTCCTCTTGCGTGCGCTCCATCTTTCCCAGGGTTTGGACGTCGTCCAGCAGCAGGACGTCGTTCAGCTGGTACTTCTTGCGCATAGGCTCCGTGTTCTTGGCCTTGATCGCCGCAGTGAGCTCGTTGAAGAAGTTGTCCACCTTGAGGTAGGCGATCTTGAGATTTGGGTCCCGAGCCATCAGCCCCTTGCCAATGCCGATCATGAGATGGGTCTTGCCAAGGCCGGATCCACCGTAGATGAACAGCGGATTCATATTGAGGGTCGAGGTGGGCTTTCCATGACTTTCCACGACCGCGTTGGCGGCAGCGAAGGCCAGCTGGCTGGAGGGACCGACCACGAAGCGGTCCAGCGTGTACCGCTGGAATCCATGGGGAAAAGGCGACGGGGAATCGCTGGGCTTGGTTTCTGCAGAGGCCGTCTTGGCCTTCGTCGAGGGCGTTTTTGCGGGTTTTGATTCGCCCGCCACTGTGAAGGCCAAGCGCAGGTCCGCCAGATCCGATTGCACCAGGACATCGTTGAAGTCTTCGGCAAGCTGCTGTTCGATCCAGACCTTGGCCGAAGCGGAAGGCGTCTGCACCCAAAGGGTGGTTCCGTCAAACGTCAAGGCGGCGCATGGCTCGATCCAATCCTTGAAGGTCCGCTCGGGGAGATGATTCGAGAGCCCTCGGCGGAGGGTTTCCCATAGAAGATGAGGATCGGTGGTGGACATACTTAACCCAGGCCCTTCCTATAGATGCGCAGCGAACCGCAGAGGCGCGGACCCAAGCGGGTTTCGTCTCGCAGGCAGTCACGGAACGGGGAGACTCACTTTATCACCGCCCCCTAGGGTTGAAAAACTTCTTCGAGCTTGAGAATCGGTGTAGTTGCTGGTAGTCTCGAAGGTTCGTCCACCCCCTCTGGGAGGGGCCCAAGAGGTTGACCATGAAGCGCACGTTCCAGCCCAATAACCGTCGCCGTGCCAAGACCCACGGTTTCCTGAGCCGCATGAAGACCAAGAATGGCCGTCTGGTGCTGAAGCGCCGCCGCGCCAAGGGCCGCCACGTCCTGGCCCTGTAGTCACGCTTCTTTATATGGAAATCGCGGGGCGCTTCCGGGTTGTCCGGCGTGGAGATCACGCTGTTCCTGCTGTGCCGCCGCGTCCGGTTCTGGATCGCGGATCAAAACTCGATATCCGGATCTGGCGGCATTCTGGCGAAGCGCAACCGCTTCTGCTGGTGAATGCTTCAAGAAAACAAGGGAAGGCCGTCGAACGCAATCGTTTCAGGCGACGCGTTCGGATGGCCTTTCTTGATATCCTTCGCCGAACGCCCCGGGTCTGGGACAGCTCGGCGATCGTATGGATCCGACCAGCAAAGGGACAGCCCAAGGGTTGCCGCATCCCTTATGCTGAGATCGTGGCCCAGCTCCAAGTGGCCTTGAATCGGTGGGAGCCCCGATGATCAACCGGAATACCGTGGTTTTTATCGTCACGTGCGTCGTCCTGCTGGGGGGCTACTCCCTATTGATGAACCGCTTCTATCCTCCGCAAAAGCGTCCGGTGGAGCAGGTTCAGACGGCACCTCAGGCACCGCCCCAGACATCGCTTCCCCAGGCTTCCCAAGCCACCCCGGAGGTCGCGGCGACGCCCGAACCCGTCGTGGTCACCGGGCCTGCGGCGCTGTTCTCGCTGGATGCCGGTGACTTGGCACTGACCTGGCGCAAGCAGGATGGCGCGCTGGTTCAGGCCATCTGGAAGAAGGATGGAACGCGCTTTTTCCCGTGGCGTCATTTCGATTCCGAGGGACGCCAGATTTCCTCGGATTTCCCAGGCATCGGTGGCGCAACGGTTCCGGCATTCCAGGGCGATCCGCAGGTCATCTCGGAAGCCACGCGCCAGTGCGTCGTCTTCACCAATGCTGTGGGGGACCGCCTCGAATATCAGATTCCCAATCAGGGACATGTCCTGAACGTGGTCTGGAACTCCCCGACCAACCAGCACTTCGCCTTCCTGCGCACCATGAACAACTTGCCGGAGACGGTGGATGCCCAGGGCCGGAAGACCACCCAGAACCCCTATTACAATCTGGGTGAGCTCTTTACCCTGGAAGACGGCGATATCCATCGCGTGGAATGGATGAGCATGCTGAAGGATCCCTTCTTCAGCTTCCTGGGATTCAAGCGCAAGGTGCTTCCGGCAGCCACCAGCCGTTTGGGCATGGACGCTGGCATCGACAATATTGATAAGCCCTCGCGAGCCCACTACTTCGCCGCGATCTGGGAATCCTGTGTCGTTCCGGTCCGGGATACGGATCGCTACTTCGGCTACCACGCGGCTGGCCTGAACGGAAATGCCCTCACAGCGCGCCTCTATCTGGGTCCCAAACAGTCCGATTCCCTGGCTGCTTTCGGTGCGCCCTACAAGCAGGTGGTCAACTTCGGCTTTTTCGGATTGGTGGCGAAGGCCATGTTCTGGATCCTGCGCGGGTTGAACCGCTTCATTCCCAACTGGGGTTGGACGATCGTCGTCTTCTCCCTGCTGCTGCGCTTCGCTCTCTGGCCGCTGAACACCAAGACCACCGTTCAAATGTTGCGCATGAAGGAATTGGAACCCCAGCAAAAAGCCCTTCAGGCCAAGTACGAGAAGTACGGCAACGATATGGCCAAGAAAGCCGAGATGCAGAAGGAATTGATGGCCTTCTACAAGAAGAACGGCCACAACCCCATGGGCGGATGCCTGCCCATGCTGTTGCAGATGCCTGTCTTCTTCGCCCTGTGGTCCATGCTCAGCGCCGTGTTCGAACTGCATGGGACGCCCTTCCTCTGGATGAAGGATCTCTCCCAGCCGGATGTGCTGATCCATCTGCCTTTTGCGATTGGCGTGCTTCCCATTCTGCTGGGCGCTTCCATGGTCGCGCAGCAGGCCATGACGCCTGCCACCGGCGATCCCGCCCAGCGCAAGATGATGATGTTCATCATGCCCATCATGATGATCTTCTTCTTTTCCAGCACCCCAGCGGGCCTTTGTCTCTACTACATCGTCTTCAATCTTGTCGGCATGGTGCAGACCTGGTGGGTCAAGTACACCTACAAGCCGCAGCCGGTCGTCATCTGATGGGAGGATCCATGCGCAAAGGCATCGCCCTTGAAGCCATTCCCGAAATCGCCGCCCGTTGGTGTGAAGGTCTGGGGTTGAAGGTGGAGGCCAAGTATCAGGCTTCGGGGGATGACGAGCTCTTTCCCAATCGTCTGGTGCTCGAAGGCGCTGATGCTCAGTGGCTTTTGGCCAATAAGGGCCAGGCCCTGGACGCGCTTCAGTTCCTGGTCCACGAAGCCCAGGGCGAGCGGGACGAAGCCAAGCTGGTCTATCTCGACGTCCAGTCCTTCCGTCTGTTCCGCATGCAGGAATTGAAGGCCATGGCCGAATTGGCGGGTCAGAAAGCGCGTCAGTTCGGAAGTCATGTCTTTGCCAGCTTGAGCCCTCGCGAGCGGCGCTGGCTGCATCTGCTGATCGCCCGCGAAGCTGATCTCGCCAGCGAAAGCGAAGGCACGGGCACGTTCAAATCGCTGAAGGTGTTCCGGAAGTAGCCTTATGGCCGCACCTATCGCTGCACCCGCCACTCCGCTATTCCCGGGTGCGGTGGCCATCGTACGCGTCTCCGGAGACCGGCTGGCCGAAATCCTGACCCCGCTCCTTACCTTGCCGCGCCCCCGCTTGGCCTCCCTTCGGACACTGGCCTGGGGTGGGTTTCGCGAACGCGCGATGGTGCTGTATTTCCCCGCGCCCGCGAGCTACAGCGGAGAGGACGTCGTCGAGTTCCACCTGCATGGAAACCCCCTGCTGGTGAGGCGTTTCCTGGAACACCTGGAGGGGCTGGGGATCCGTCTGGCCCAACCGGGTGAATTCACGCGACGGGCGCTGCTTAATGGCAAGCAGAGCCTGTTGGATTCAGAGATGCTCAAGGACGTCATGGATGCCGCCACGGACGCCCAGTTGCGCCAGGCCCAGGCGCGGGAAGGGGGCATTCCTGCATGGCTTGCGGACGGGAAAGCTGCTCTTGCGCCATGGATCGCCCGGGCCGAGGCCCAGGTGGATTATGGCGATGATGAATCCATCACCCTGGATGTGGCGGAGCTGAAACGGGATCTTGAGTCGTTGCGCGCGAGGTTCCACGTGGAACATCGGCAGGCGGAGGCCGCCCAGTGGCTCCGGAACGGCATCCGTATCGCCCTGGTGGGACGGCCGAACGCCGGCAAGAGTACGCTTTTCAACGCCCTGGCCGGAGAGGATCGGGCCATCGTCACGGAGCTTCCCGGAACCACGCGCGATGTGCTGGAGGTCCGCACCGAATGGGCGGGTTTCCCGCTGTATTTGTTCGATACCGCCGGCTTGCGGGACACCGAGGATCCGGTGGAGCGCCTGGGCATCGCCCGGGTGCAGGCGGTGCTCGAAAAGGCGGATCTGATCCTGCATCTCGTGCCTTCCATGGATGAAGGTCCGGATCCAGACATCCTGGACCGCCTGAATCCCTACGTCTGGAAAACGGTGGTGGTCCGGACCTTTGCGGATGCGGCACCCCTGGAGAGCGAACTCCAGGTCTCGGCGGCGCGCGGGGATCTGGGTTCCCTTCGGGATTTCCTGGTGGATCGGTTTCTCGGCAAGCTGGCGCCTGAAGCCTGCCTGGGGGCCCTGGCCACCCACCGGCAGCGGGAACTGCTCTCGGAACTGCTGATCCAGATGGAGTTGTTGTTCGGACTCGACGAGGCCTGTCCGCCCGAGATCGTGGCTTCAAGCCTTCAGGGCCTTTGGGCGCTGCTGCTGCGCCTGACGGGGGAGGACCGCGCCGAAACGTCCCTGGATCATGTATTTTCGGGGTTCTGCCTTGGGAAGTGAGGGCCGGTAGACTGGAGGGGGAGCGAACATGACGTCTGCCTTCGAAACTGTCATCGGCCTGGAAGTCCACATCCAGCTATTGACCCAATCCAAGATGTTCTGCGGCTGCCCGAACCGCTATGGCGGCGAGCCCAACAGCCGCACCTGTCCCGTGTGCCTCGGCCTGCCCGGCGCGCTTCCCGTGCTCAACGCCGAGGCCGTGCGCATGGCGATCGCCCTCGGTCTGGCCATCGATGCCAAGCTCCAACCGGAGAGCACCTTCTATCGCAAGCAGTACTTCTATCCCGATCTGCCCAAGGGCTATCAGATCACCCAGGGTCCGTTGGCCATCGTGGAAGGGGGAAGCCTGGAAATCCCCGGGGATCCTGCTGTTCGCGGGGCCAATGCTCCAGTGATCGTTGGCATCGAGCGGGCCCATCTGGAAGAGGATGCCGGCAAGAGTACCCATGGCGAAGCCCGCTCCCTGGTGGATCTGAACCGCGCCGGGGTTCCCTTGTTGGAAATCGTGGGACGGCCGGATCTACGCAGTCCTCAGGAGGCTTTTGACTTCCTGAAGGTGCTGCACCGCCTGGTGGTGTTTCTCGGCATTTGCGACGGCAACATGGAAGAAGGCTCCTTCCGTTGCGATGCGAATGTCAGTGTTCGCGAGGCGGGCAGCCCGACCTTCGGCACTCGGGTGGAGATCAAGAACCTCAATTCGTTCCGGTTCGTCAAACAAGCGCTCGCCTATGAGGTGGACCGCCAGATCTCGACCCTGACGGCTGGTGGATCGATAGACGCCGAAACCCGGGGATGGGACGCCGCGGCAGGCGAGACGCGGTCCCAGCGAAGCAAGGAAACCGCAACGGATTACCGCTATTTCCCGGAACCGGATCTACCCGCGCTGTGCCTGACCCACGAGGAAATCGAGCAGGTGCGGAACGCGATGCCCGAACTGCCCAGCGCGCGCGAAAAACGGTTCGTCTCCGAGTACGGCGTTGGGGAATACGAGGCCGGGATGCTGCTTCAAGACGCCGCCTTTGCGGATTTCTTCGAACGCGTCGCCCGGATCGGCGGAAATGGCAAGCAGGCTGCCAATTGGATGCTGGGAGAAGTCAGCCGCGCGCTCAATGAACGCGGTGTCGCCCTGGCGCAATTGGGCCTTCGCCCGGAGGATCTCGGCGATCTCATCCAACTGGTGGTCGCAGGCACCCTCAGCCACCATGCGGCCAAGGAATCCGTTTTCCCGGCGCTGTTGCGGGGGGAAGGATCCGCGAAGGCCATTGTCGAGCGCGAGGGCCTGGCACAAGTTCTGGACCGTGGCCCGGTGGAAGCGGCCTTGGCCGAGGTTCTGAAAGCCCACGCGGACGCTTGGCATGAATGCAAAGCGGGCAACCCGCGCCTGAAGGGCTTCTTTGTGGGTCAGGTCATGAAGCGGGGCCAAGGCAAGCTGAATCCCAAGCTTGTGAACGAAGTGATCGATGAAGCATTGAACGCATCCTGAGGAGAGCCCATGCCGGATTCCGAGACCCATGCCAATCCATGTCCCGAATCGGACGATCCGGCTTCCATCCACCAGGATGCCTTCCGAAAGGTTTATCTGGGCCAGATATCGGATCCCCTATATCCCAGGCATCCCGGTCCCTCGGAAATGGGGGAGGAGGAGCTGACCCGTGCAGCCCTGGAGGATCCGGCGGCGGTGGCTCCGGAGTCTCCCAAGCCCATATCCGCTTTATGGCGCATCGTTTTTTTGATGATTGTGGCATTGGTGGCATTGGCGATCATATTCATCTGGCGAAAGTAAGTCTCTCCACTGGCCGATGAGGAAGGGGCTGATCCGGAGGACGTCATGTACCGACACATCTGGGGGCCCACCACCACCGCCATCCATGCCGGAAGATCCTTTAATGCCACCCGCGCCGTGACGGCGCCCATCGTCCAGTCCTCGGTCTTCGAGTTCAACGAGGCGGCGAAGGAGGGCGAGGCGCTGGCCCGGTGGGGCAACCCGAATGTGGGTGAGGTCGAGGCGGTGCTTGCGGCCCTGGAGCGAGCGGACGAAGCCCTGCTGACCAATTCGGGGACCGCAGCCATCGCCCTGGTGTTGGAGACTTTTGTGGGCTCCAGCGCGCATATCGTTGCGCCTTCCCATGTCAGTCCTGGGACTTGGTGGTTGCTCCAGCGCTGGCAGGAAACCCGGAATCTTCGCGTCTCCTGGATCGAGCACACCCTGGATCTAGCGGAGTGGGAAGCGGCCCTTCGGCCTGAGACCACCTTGGTTCTGGTGGAGACGCCTTCCCTGCCGACCTTGGAGCTCACGGATCTGGTGGCCATCGCGGCCCTGGGGAAAGCGAATGGAATCAAGACCATGGCGGATAACAGTTCCGCCAGTCCCGTGCTCACGCGACCCTGTGAGTTGGGCATCGATCTGAGTGTTTCCAGCGCTGCGGAATACCTGGGTGGACATTCGGATCTCGTCGCCGGTGTGATCGCGGGATCTGCCGTCGATCTGAAGCGATGTCGGGATCTCGAGCGGATGCGGGGCGGGAGCCTGGATCCTTTTGCGGCTTGGCTGCTGCACCGGGGGCTGAAGACCCTGGCCGTGCGGGTGCGGCGGGCCAGCGATAACGCGCAGTCCCTGGCCCAGTGGCTGTTGTGGCAGCCCCAGATCCTGCGCGTGGATTACCCCGGGTTGAAGGATCATCCAGGCCATGAGCTCGCGGCAACGCAGATGAGCGGCTTGTTCGGCGGCGCGCTCAACTTTGAGCTGCGGGGAGGGCGTGAGGCGAGCGTGCGGTTCTGCGAGGCGCTGGAGATCCTGATCTGGAGCAACGGCTTTGGCGGCATCGAGAGCCTGATCGAACACCCCGCTAGCCTGTGCCGTCACCTTCCGGTGGAGATCCGCGAACGGCACGGGATCACGGACCAACTGCTGCGGTTGTCCGTGGGCATCGAGGATGAAGCGGATCTCAAGGCGGATCTCGAGCGAGGGCTTCAGGCGGCTACCATGATGAGGTAATGCCTGAGGTTGCCCGTGAAACTGAACATCAATGGATCCCTTTGCGAGACCCCGGA
>DAOPYE010000007.1:13558-51190 GCA_035352715.1 Holophaga sp.
GCCTGAGGTTGCCCGTGAAACTGAACATCAATGGATCCCTTTGCGAGACCCCGGAGCTCCGCACGGTGGCCGATCTGGCGGCATGGTTGAAGCTGCCGGATTTCGGATCGGCGGTGGAGCTCAACGGGGACGTGGTGCGCCGCGCCGATCATGCGGCGACGCCGCTTCAGGATGGCGATCACCTGGAGGTGATCCGGCTGGTGGGCGGCGGTTGAGCCTATCGGGTATGCACATCCCAGCGTCCGCCGGGGAATGAGGCGCTGGCCCGAAGCCGCTGGAGCCTGGAAAGATCGAGGCGCAGGGGTGATCCACCGGCAGGGGCCTCCGAGCGGAAGAAATGGCATTCGTCCGCCAGATCCTCGGCCAGGAGCTGGTGCGCCAGCGTGGCTCCGCCTTCGAACAGGATGCGCGCCACGCCCCGGGCCCCCAGTTCATGCAGCAGGTGGCGCAGGCTGCATCCTCCGGGACCGGGTGGAAGACGAAGATCCTCCACGCCGATCAGGGGCCGGGGCTCCCCGACAACCGCTCGCAGGGCGGGTTGGCCTGGGATGGACGCCCAGAAGCGGAGGTGATGCGGAAGGCTGGCGTGGCTATCCAGCACGATCCGCAGGAACCGGCGATGCAGGGGCGCGGGTTCGGGCCAGCGGTCCGTGAGCTGAGGATCGTCGATCGCCACCGTGTTGCGGCCCACCACCATGGCATCGCTGGCGCGCCGCAGGGCGTGGGCCTCCAGCTGGACCTCGCGGGAGGTGATGGCGGTGCTGACGCCTTCTGGACCCAGGGCGTCGTCGGAGCCCAGGGCGAGCTTCAGGGAAACCCACGGCAGGCCGGTGCGGATGAGCTTGAAAAAAGGAGCGTGGAAATCCAGGCAGGCATGTCCCAGCACGCCTTCCAGGACCTGGATCCCATGCGCTTGGAGAATGGCCAAGCCTCCGCCGTCCACCCGCGGATTGGGGTCGCGAACGCCCACGATCACCCGCTGGATGCCGGCCCGAAGCAGGGCATCGGTGCAAGGGGGCGTCCGGCCGTGGTGGCAGCAGGGCTCCAGCGTCACGTAGGCGGTGGCACCGCGGGGATCTTCGCCGCGGGCTTGGGCATCCAAGAGGGCCTTGATCTCGCCGTGGGGTCCTCCCGCTTGCGTGTGGACGCCCTGGCCGATCAGGCGGCCTCCCTTGAACAGCATGCAGCCCACGGGGGGATTCGGGCTGGATTGCCCGACGCCGGATAGGGCCGTCTGGAGGGCCAGAGCCATGGCCCGCTCATGGGGATCGGAAAGGCTGTCCGGTGGCGGGAACGGGCCACCGCAGGCCAATTGCCAGGCGAGCCCGTGATCCAGAACGAGCCCGGTCATGAACCCAGCAGGCCTTCGACGAAGGCCTCGGCGTCGAATGGAATGAGATCGTCCACCTGCTCGCCCACGCCCACGAAGCTGATGGGCAGGTTCAGGCGCTCGAGGATGGGAACCACCACGCCGCCCCGCGCGCTGCCATCCAGCTTGGTGAGCACCAGATCCGTCACGCCCGCCGCCTGTTTGAATGCTTCGGCCTGGTGGAGGCCGTTCTGTCCCGTGGTCGCGTCCAGCACCAGCAGCACGCGATGGGGCGCGTCGGGGATCACTTTCTGCAGGCTGCGGCGAATCTTGTCCAGCTCCCGCATCAGGTGATCCTTCGTGTGCAGGCGACCTGCGGTGTCGATCAGCACCCAGGGGATTGCGCGGGACTTGGCGCGGGTGGCGCCATCAAAGGCAATGGCAGCGGGGTCTCCGCCCATCTGGTTGCGCACCACTTCAACGCCCGCGCGGGTGCCCCACTGTTCGAGCTGGTCGATGGCGGCGGCGCGAAAGGTGTCGCCCGCCACCACCAGCACTTCCTCGCCCCGACCCTTCAGATGGGCGGCCAACTTGCCGAGGGTGGTTGTCTTGCCCACGCCGTTGACCCCGACCAGCAGCAGGACCTGCACGCCTTCGGCGGTGAAGGGCTTGGCCGGGGCTTGGCGCAGGATCTTCAGCAGCTCGTCCTTGAGAACGGCCTTGGGGTTGATCTCCGGCGAGCGCTTCATCTCGAAGCGAAGGCGCTCCATCAGGCGATCCACGGCGTGGACACCCAGATCCGCCTGAAGCAGCAGTTCCTCCAGTTCCGTGAGTTGGTCTTCGTCCAGGCGATGCAGCCCGAGGAGCCGACCCATGGGCGCGAGCACCAGATCCTGGGTTCGCTGCAATCCCTGACGGAACTTATCGACAAGATTCCCGAAGAGCCCCATGCCGCCTCACCGCTTCCGGGCAGGCTTGGCCTTGCCTCTGGCCGGCGCCTTGGCCACAGGCTTGGCGGACTTCGCGGGGCGCACTGTTTTGGCAGGCTTAGCCTGGGCCCGGTGTTCCGGGCGGGTCCACTTGGTGAGGGCGATCTCGAAGACTTCCTCCACGTGCTTGACGGGGTGGAAGGTCATGCGGGAGCGGACCTCGGGGGCGATCTCCTCCAGATCCTTCTGGTTGGCGAAGGGGATGATGATGTCTTTGATTCCCACGCGCAGGGCGGCCAGGGATTTCTCCTTGAGGCCTCCAATGGCCAGGGCTTCACCGCGCAGATCGATCTCGCCGGTCATGGCGAAGGTGTTCTTGACCGGGACGTTCTTGAGCACCGATAGCAGGGCCGTGGCCATGGCCAGTCCCGCGCTGGGGCCGTCCTTGGGGATGGCACCTTCGGGGAAATGGATGTGGATATCGTTCTTCTGGAAGACCTCAGGATCGATCTCGAAGGCCTCGCCCCGGCTGCGGATATAGCTCAGGGCGGCCTGGGCGCTCTCCTTCATGACATCACCCAGCTGGCCGGTCAGGAGCAAGCCGCCCTTACCGGGCATCTTGAGCGCCTCCACGAACAGCACATCGCCGCCGGTGCTGGTCCAGGCTAGGCCCGTGACCACGCCCACGCGCGGGGCCTTCAGGCGCAGATCGGGCAGGATCTTCAAGGGGCCCAATAGATCCTGGATGTTCTCCTCTTTCAGCGTGAACTTGGTTTTCAGCTTGCCCTCGGCGACCTTGCGGGCGACCTTGCGGCAGACGCTTCCGATCTCGCGCTCCAGCTGGCGCAGGCCCGATTCCCGGGTGTAGCCGGTGATCAGGGATTTCAGGCCGGACTTGGCAAAGGCCACCTGGTCCTTGGTGACGCCGTTCTTCTCCAGCTGGCGCGGGATGAGGTGGCGCTCGGCGATGCCGATCTTCTCTTCCAGCGTGTAGCTGGAGAGGTGGATGATCTCCATGCGATCGCGGAACGCGGGCTGGATGGGGTCCAGCTCGTTCGCGTTCGTCAGAAAGAGCACCTGGCTGAGATCGATGGGGACATTCATGTAGTTGTCCCGGAAGGTGTGGTTCTGCTCGGGATCCAGCACCTCCAGAAGGGCGGCGGAGGGATCCCCGCGCATATCGCGCCCAATCTTGTCCACCTCGTCCAGCATGATGACGGGGTTCATGGTCTTGGACTGGTGCAGGGCCTGGATGATGCGGCCGGGCATGGCGCCCACGTACGTGCGGCGGTGCCCCCGGATCTCGCTTTCATCATGTACGCCGCCCAGGGAGATGCGATGGAACTTGCGGCCCAGCGCCCGCGCAACGCTGCGCCCCAGTGAGGTCTTGCCCGTGCCCGGAGGGCCCACGAAGCACAGGATCGTGCCCTTGAGGTCCGGTCGCAGCTTGCGCACGGCCAGGAATTCCATCAGGCGCTCCTTGATCTTGTCCAGCCCGAAGTGATCCTCGTCCAGGATCGCCTGGGCCTGCTTTAAGTCGGTGTTATCGGCGGTCTGCTCGCCCCAGGGCATTTCGGTCATCCACTCCAGGTAGGTGCGGGTGACGGCGGTCTCGCTGGAATCGGGGTGCATGCGCTCAAGCTTCTTGAGGTTGCGCTCGATTTCTGTGAGCGGCTCCTCGGGAATGGTCATCTTGGCGATCTTGTCGCGGAAGCCCTGGATCTCCTCGGCCAGTTCACTGCCCTCGCCTAGCTCCTGTTGGATGGCCTTGAGCTGCTGGCGCAGGTAGTACTCGCGCTGGCTCTTGTCCATCTCGCCGCGGGCTTCCATGGTGATCTTCTGCTGCACCTCCAGCAGTTCAATCTCGCGCATCAGAAGTTCGTGGACGCGCTTGAGGCGCTGGATGGGGTGGGCGATCTCCAGCACTTCCTGGAGCTGGGCCGGCTTGAGTTCGAGGTTCGAGGCCACCAGATCGGCCAGGCGTCCCGGGCTGTCCAGGTTGGCGGCGATGACCAGCACTTCCTGCGGCAGTACCTTGCCCAGGGCGACGGCCTTTTCCAGCGTCTGCTTCACCGAGCGCATGAGGGCGTCGAGTTCGATGCCGGTCTGGCCGATTTCGGGCTCCGTGATGGGTTCGACGCGGGCCTTGAAGATGTTCTCGGTTTCCGTGAAGTATTCCACGCGGACGCGCTGCAGGCCCTGAACCAGGGCCCGGATGCGGCCATCGGGCAGCTTGAGCACGCGCATGATCAGCGCGGCGGTGCCCACCTTGTAGAGATCGTCGGCTCCCGGATCATCCATCTCCACCTGCTTCTGGGAAAGCAGCAGGATCATGCGGTTCTCCACCAGCGCCGTATCCACGGATCGGATGGATTTTTCCCGGCTGATGGACAGGGGCAGGATCACGTACGGATAGACCACCACGTCCCTCAATGGGAGGACGGGCAACACTTCCGGGATTTTCGGGGACTCTTCTGCGATCTGGGGGATGCTGTTTTCTTCGGCCACGTTACAACCTCAATGCCTTAGTGTAGCGTTACGGGCGTTTTGTTTTGCGATGGCCGGAAGCGATCGGAGCTTCGGGTGCGAGGCCTGGGAACAAGGGCGTGGGCTGGGGTGGGTTCGAATCGTGGGGATCCTCCCGCTGGGGGGGAGGTGGAGGATCCTGCGCAGGGTGGTTGATCGGCTTGGCCGGGGCGCTCTTCCGCTGCGCATGGGCGAGGGCCGGAGGCTGTCCTCCCATCAGGCCCTCCAGGGCGCGCACGAAGTCGGGCAGATCCTTGAAATCGCGGTACACCGATGCGAAGCGCACGTAGGCCACTGAATCAATGCCCTTGAGCGCGTCCATGACCAGTTCCCCGAGCTGCAGGCTGGGGATCTCGCGATCAGGGTGCTCCATCAGCCGGGCCTGGATATCGCCGACCAGCTCCTCCAGGCGAGACAGGGAGACCGGCCGCTTCTGGCAGGCGGCCATGACGCCGCGCAGGAGCTTCTGCCGATCAAAGGGTTCGCGGCGGCCATCTTTCTTGGCGATGAGGATGGGCAATTCCTCCAGCCGTTCATAGCTGGTGAAGCGCCTGCCACACTTCAGGCATTCCCGCCTTCGGCGAATGGCCTCCCCTTCCCGGCTTTCGCGGGAATCCACCACCTTGTCTTCCAAATGCCCACAGAACGGACAGCGCATGCCTTGATTGTCCGCAAGACCGGGTCCGCGCGCCAGGATTCAATGCCTCGCGGATCGTTCCACGTGGAACATTACACGGGGTCTCTTGGATGGAGGACTTGCCAATGGCTTGGTGGATCAATGGAAAAAGCTCATCGGGTGATGAAAGAAGACCGATAATGAAGACATGCGGGTTTCACTGGAATCCCCCATTTCCTTCGGCGATCTGTCCGGCGTGGCGACGGACGCGCAACGTGCGTCCGTGGAGGGAGATGGCGCATCCCAGGCAACGAGCCCTGGCAAAGCCAAGGCGAATGATTCATCCGCGTCCGGGGGCGCGCAGGACACGGTGACGCTCAGCCCGGACGCCCAGCGCGAAGTCACCCAGCTCAAGCAGCGGGATCAGGAAGTGCGCGCCCACGAGGCTGCGCATATGGCGGCGGGGGGTGGCATCGTCACCGGCGGTGCCACGTACACCTACCAGCAGGGGCCGGATGGGCGACGCTACGCGGTCGGGGGCGAGGTCTCCATCGACAGCAGTCCGGTGGCGAACAATCCCCGCGCCACCCAAAACAAGGCGCGGCAGATCCAGTCCGCCGCCCTGGCGCCCGCCAATCCATCGCCCCAGGACCGCAAGGTCGCCGCCCAGGCCGCCCGCATGGCCTCAAAGGCCGCAGTGGAACTCCAAACACAGACGGAGCCAGGTCGTGGCGTCCGTTTTGAAAGCATCGTTTGAACCCATTGAGGCCACTCGGCTCATTGATTTGGGGATGGCGATCTTTCCATGATAGGATCCTGGTCTGGACTTACAAGAAAGGCCAGAGCGCATAGGCTAGATCCTGTAAGCGGCGCTGGATCCATGGCCTCTGGCGGCAATGAGCCAGGGTGACTTCTCTGCTTGAGGCAAGGTCCTGGATCAAGGCGCGCTCCACGGCTTCGGCCAGGCCTCGGTGGCGTAGAACCAGGTTCAGTTCCCGGTTGAATCGGAAGCTGCGCATATCCAGGTTGGCGCTGCCTAAAATGGTGATTTCCTTGTCTATGACCGTTGCTTTTGCGTGCAGCAGTCGCTCCATTCTTTCCCGGATCTGGACACCGGCGCGCAAAAGCCGCGGGTAATTGTGTCGAGCAGCCGCTTGCACAATGCGGTGGTCGATATGTCCGGGAAGCAGGAGATCGATGTGAACGCCTCGGCGGGCAGCTCGTTCAAGTCTTCGACGCAGCTGCGGATCAGGCACGAAGTACGGATTGGCAACCAGCAGGTCATCGCGAACTTGGCCGATGACGACACGAAAGTGCCGACGAATGGATCGAATCCCCGATGAGAAACTGGAGACCATCTGGATCGGAACATCCTGAAACCAAAGGGGATCATGGGATTCTCTTTGGGGGAAGTTCTCCAAAGGTGTTGGCGGCGGTTCGTGTTGTTCCTGGGCGCCTCCGGCATGATGCCAAGCCTGCTCAAAATCTTTGACGAGATCCCCGACCACGGGGCCTGTGAGCACCAGACCAAAATCTCGATGGCAATTGCCGTTCATGGCGCAGTCGTAGTCCATGCCCCAGTTGCCACTACCCACCAGGGCCCAGCAGCCATCAATCACCATGAGTTTTCGGTGATTGCGTTGATGCCATGCCCGCCAGGGCAGGCGAAAGCTGAGGGGATGGTATAGGCGCAAATTCAGGCCTGCCTTCCGTCCGTCTTCCAACAATTTATCGGAATCCCAACTCCCAACGGCGTCCACCAAACCATGTACCTGGACGCCTCGAGCATGAGCCTGGACAAGAGCTTCCAGAATCTGGCGCCCCATCCCATCATCTGACCAGATATAGATCTCGAATCCGATGTGGCTGCGGGCATTCCGGATGCGTTTTGTGATTTCATCCAACCACGGCGCGTTCTCGCCGATCAGTTGCACCGCATTGCCATAGGAGACAGGCGCTCGGTTCCGGGCACCAAATCCCATGAGGTAATGCCACGCATCTCGGATCATTCATCTATTTTAGGACCTTGGTGACCTGGAGATCGAGGCCAGATTTGAGACGCGAGAATGGATCCGCAGACCAGAAGGCCTATAAGGGCGAGACTCCCAAATGGAGGAACCTTTATGAGGTCCACCATTAGCATTTTGAGTCCGACGAAAAGCAAAACCAAGCTCAAACCGATCTTTAGGAAGTGAAAACGATCCATGACGCCAGCCAACATGAAATAAAGAGATCGAAGCCCAAGTATGGCGAAGATGTTGGAAGTGAAGACGATAAAAGGATCAGAGGTGACAGCAAAAATGGCCGGTACGCTATCCACTGCAAAAATGATATCTGTCAACTCGACGGCCAGAAGCACAATCAAAAGAGGGGTTGCCAGCCGCTTTCCTTGTGCCGTGATGGTGAAAGCAGGTCCGTGGTACTGATCTGTGGTAGGGATCCATTTCTTGATTAATTTAAAGATAGGATTGCCCATCGGATCCAAGGAGCTTCCACTCATGATCAGCATTTTGATTCCGGTGATGATGAGGAAAAGTCCGAAGATGTAGAGCACCCAGTGGAAAGAGGCAATGAGAGCTGCGCCTAAAGCCACAAAGATGGCTCGCATGACCAGGGCGCCAAGAATGCCCCAGAACAGCACCCGATGTTGATAGGCCTCTGGGACCTTGAAAGCCCCGAAGAGCATGACAAAAATAAAGATGTTGTCGATGCTTAGTGCTTTCTCGATGAGGTAACCCGTGAGGAATTCCGTACCACGGTCGATTCCGAACCGATGGGTGATGAAGCCGCTGAAGGCGAGGGCCAAGATCACCCAGATACCGCTCCAAATGCCAGCCTCCTTCATGGACACCTTGTGCGCCTGGCGATGAAAAACGCCAAGGTCCAGAGCCAGCATGCCCAGCACGAATGCAAGAAATCCCGCCCATAAGCCAAAGGAACCGACGGATTCCATGGATCACCTCCAGAAGGGGTTCAGGCAACCAGCGTGTTGAATCAATGCATCTGGCGCAAACGTGCTAATGCGGATGGATGGCTTCTGCCTCTTCAGAGGTCATATCCAAAAGAGTGGTCCATTGGAAAAAGCTGGCAAGCGCCATCGCCCTGATTTCGTGGGTGATGACGCGATCAGTCTGTCTTTCCGGGCAGGTTGCCACCGCTTCATGGCACCCTCGTCAGAGGGGTGTCCGCCTTTGCACCTGTAATGAAATCCGCCCAGCACGACGTGCGGCCAGATGGACGGCAGAGAAATAGTCATTGGCAGTGGCGGCGACCATTTGGGGTTGGCCCCGGTGGAAAACCAGTTCGACTCGGCATTCCTTGTCCACGCCTCCTTTGGGCCCATTGAGATCGCTCAGGCGCACGATCACGCGTTTCACCTCCTTGGCTCCATGGGCCAGGGCCGCGGACAGCTTTCGGATGACAAAGTCCTTCAGGGCAATTCCTGATTGGAATCCCAGGGCTTTCAACTCGATTCGCATAGGAGTTCCTTTCCATCCACGCAGGGTTGCGTATGGAACTAAGGTGCGGCGGGAGATGTATTGATTTCATATAACTTTTGATCTTATTTATTTCAAAATTTGAATATGATGCCTGGATGGAATGGATGAACTACCACCACTTGTTCTACTTCTGGACGGTGGCCCGGGAAGGCTCCGTGAATCAGGCCGCTCGCGTCCTGAACCTTTCCCAGCCCGCACTGAGCACTCAAATCCGTCGCCTGGAGGAGTCTCTGGGCGAGAAACTCTTCATGCGAGTCGGGCGGAGCCTCGCGCTCACAGAAACCGGGCGAATGACCCTCCGCTATGCCGACGAAATCTTCATGCTCGGCAAAGCATTGCAAAATGAGCTAAAAGGACGCCCAACGGGACGCCCTCTGCAGCTTTCCGTGGGCATCTCCGACGCATTGCCCAAGCGCATGGTCCATTTGCTCCTGCGCCCGGCGCTCAGGCTTTCTGATGAGGTCCGGCTTCGGTGTATGGAAGGCGATGCTGAACATTTGGTCGGACGGCTTCTGGATCACCAATTGGATTTGGTTCTGGGAGACATGCCTGAGCCCGCTCGTGGGAGGCGTCTTCATAACCACCTCCTCGGGATCTGCAACGTGGAATGGTTTGCAGAACCGAGGCTTCGTGAGCGATATCCCGGTCCTTTCCCCGCCTGTCTGAATGGTGCCCCCGTGCTGCTGCCCATGGAAGGAACCAGCTTGCGCCAGGCGCTGGACCAATGGTTCCGGGAAGAAGATCTTCATCCGGTCATCGCGGGGGAATTTGAGGACAGTGCGCTCCTCAGCGCATTTGGGGTGGAGGGCGAGGGCTATTTTACGGCCCCGGCCATGGTGGGTTCCGAGCTGGTGTCAGATGCCAAAGCCCAGTGTGTGGGGGCGACGCCAGGCATCCATGTCCGCGCTTATGCCATCACCACGGAGCGAAAGCTGGTCCATCCGGCTGTGCAGGTGATCCAAAAGGCAGCAAAGAAAGAACTGTTTGGGGCCTGACGTCGAGCATCCCCAGTGGGACAGGAAGAAACTTTGTTCTCCCTGTCCCATCTGTCCCATCTGTCCCATCAAGGGGCGGCTACTTGAAGTACGCCACGCCCGCCTGGAACAGCTGCATGTCCTTCTCGCCGGGCACATTGGCCCAGACGTGGGGGGTGAAGCGCTCGGCGTGGGCCATCTTGCCGAAGACGCGCCCATCGGGGCTGGTGAGGCCTTCGATGGCCATCGCGCTGCCGTTGGGGTTGTATTCGCTGTCCAGGGTGGGCTGTCCCGCCGGATCGACGTACTGGGTGGCCACCTGGCCCTTGGCCAGCAGTTCGCGGAGCATCGCATCGGGGCCGACGATGCGGCCTTCGCCGTGGGCGACGGCCACCGCGTGGAGATCGCCTGGATTGAGGCGCGCCAGCCAGGGGCTCTGGTTGGAGACGACGCGGGTGTTGGCGATGCGGCTGGTGTAGCGCAGGTTATTGAAGGTTAGCGTGGGGCTGAGGGGATCCTGCTCCAGGATCTCGCCGTAGGGGACGAGTCCCAGCTTGATCAGCGCCTGGAAGCCGTTGCAGATGCCCAGCATCAGGCCATCGCGCTGCCGGAGCAGTTCGTGGACCGCATCCTTGACCCGGGCGTTGCGATAGGCGGCGGCGATGAACTTGCCAGAGCCCTCCGGCTCGTCACCGGCGGAGAACCCACCGGGAATCATGATGATCTGCGACTTCGCGATGGCTTTGGCCATGGCGGCCAGGCTTTCGTCCACGGCTTCGGTGGTGAGATTGCGGAAGACCAGGGTCTCCGTTTCCGCACCCGCCTTCTCGAACGCGGCGGCGCAGTCGTACTCGCAGTTCGTGCCAGGGAACACCGTCAGCAGCACGCGCGGCTTGGCGATCTTGATCGCGGGGGCCACGCGGGGCTTCGCGGCGATGGGCGTGAACGCGGGCAGCGCGGGCGCGCTGGCGTCGTCGGGCATGCGCGTGGGAAACACGCCCTCCAGGGGCGCTTCCCAGGCCTGCTGGGCATCCTTCAGGGACAGGACGGTGTCTTCGCCGATGCGGAATTCCGATTCCTGGATCGTGGTGCCCAGCCAGATCCAGCCGAGGTCTGAGAACAACTGGTCAGGGCGCGCGCCATCGGCCAGTTCAACGATGAAGGATCCGGGTCGGGGCGAGAACCAGTCGTCCTTCGCGCGCTCGTCCAGTTCCAGGCCGATGCCGTTGCCGAAGGCGGCGATGGAGAGCGCCGGGGCGAGGCCATCCATGCCCAGGGTCTTCACGGCCAGCAGCTTGCCCTCGCGCACGAGCTTGGAGACGCGTTCGTAGAGCGCGTGGAGCGCGGGCCAGTCGGGCAGTTCCTCGGTCGTTCGCGGCAGTTCCAGCAGCACCACGTCGTGGCCTGCGCCCTTGAACTCAGGGCTGGCGACTTCATCGGCCTTGACCACGGAGACGGCGAATGCGACGAGGGTGGGCGGCACATCCAGATCCTTGAAGCTGCCGCTCATGCTGTCCTTGCCACCGATGGCGGGCGTCTCCATCGCCATTTCGGCGTGCAGCGCGCCCAGCAGCGCGGCCAGAGGCTGGCCCCAGCGGGCGGGTTCCCCGGCGGGCTTGCCGAAGTATTCCTGCAGGGTGTAGCGCAGCTTGCGGTGATCGGCACCCACGGCCACCAGCTTGGCGGCGGCCTGAACGTGGGCCCAGACCGCACCGTGGAAGGGACTCCAGCGGCTCAGCGCGGGGAAGAAGGCGTGGCTCATGGCGCTGGCGGACTTGGTCTCTCCGCCCAGCACGGGGAACTTGGCCACCATGGCTTCTGCCGGGGTGCGGCGCTTTCCGCCGCCGTAGGGCAGCAGAACGGAAGCCGCGCCGATGGTGCAGTCGAACTTCTCGGTGAGGCCGCGCTGCGAGCAGGTGTTGAGATCAGACAGCGTCTCGATCCACTGCGCCTTTAGGTTTTCGACAGGGACTGTCTTGAACGGGGTGGCCCCACTCTTTGGCGCAGTGACGCGCACCGAGGTGGATTGGCTGGCGCCATTGGTGTCCAGGAAGGCGCGGCTCAGATCGGCGATGGTGCGGCCCTTCCAGGTCATGCGCAGCCGGGGTTCGGCGGTCACGGTGGCGACCACCGTGGCTTCCAGGTTCTCCTCGTCCGCCAGCTTCAGGAGCGCGTCCACGTCTTCTTTTGCCACGACGAGGGCCATGCGTTCCTGGCTCTCGGCGATGGCGAGCTCGGTGCCGTTCAGGCCTTCGTACTTCTTGGGGACCACGTCCAGATTGATTTCCAGGCCGTCCGCCAGCTCGCCGATGGCCACGCCCACACCACCCGCGCCGAAATCATTGCACTTCTTGATGAGCCTGCAAGTCTCGGGGCGACGGAACAGGCGCTGCAGCTTGCGCTCGATCGGAGGATTGCCCTTCTGCACCTCGGCGCCGCATTTCTCGATGCTCTGCTCCGTGTGGGCCTTGGAACTGCCGGTGGCGCCGCCGATGCCATCGCGACCCGTGCGTCCGCCCAGCAGGATGATGACATCGCCCACGCTTGGCTCTTCCCGGCGCACCTGCGCGCGGGGGGCGGCGCCCACCACGGCGCCCAGTTCCATGCGCTTGGCCTTGTAGCCGGGGTCGTAGATTTCCACCACCTGGCCCGTGGTCAGGCCGATCTGGTTGCCATAGGACGCAAAGCCATCGGCTGCCGACGTGGTGATCTTGCGCTGGGGCAGCTTGCCCGGCAGCGTGTCCTTCACCGCCTCGCGCGGATCGCCGCTGCCGGTGATGCGCATGGACTGGTAGACGTAGGCGCGCCCGGAAAGGGGATCGCGGATGGCCCCGCCCAGGCACGTCGCCGCGCCGCCGAAGGGTTCGATCTCCGTGGGATGGTTGTGCGTCTCGTTCTTGAACATGAGGAGCCATTCCTCACGCCGCACCTCTTGTGTGTCGCCCTGCGGGTGGCGCTCCGCACCATGGGCCTCCGCTCCTGCTCCGGCCTCGCTTCCACCGTTCCTGTATTCAACGTCGATATCCACGACGATGGAGCAGGCGTTGATCTCGCTGGTGGCTTCCTGGTCATCCAGCTTGCCCACCTTGCGAAGCGCCCGTGCGGGCATCAGGGCCAAATCCATCAGGCACTCGGGCCGCTTGGACATCTCCTGTCCAAAAACTTGCTCGCGCAGCCGGCGATAGCGCAGGTAGCTGGTGGTGATGGGGCCGGACAGGGGGCTGTCCTCGATGGTGACGTCCGTGAGTTCCGTCAGGAACGTCGTGTGGCGGCAGTGATCCGACCAGTATGTATCCAGCAGGCGCAGCTCGGTCTCGGTGGGATCGCGGTGCTCTTCGTCGCGGAAGTAGGCCTGGGTGTGCTTCAGGTCCGCCAGGGTCATGGCGAGGCCCGTCCGGGCCTGGAGCTCCAGCAGCCCCGCGTCGTCGGCGAGCATGAAGCCCTCCAGGGTCGGCACCTCCTCGGGCGGTTCCACCGGAGGATTCAGCGTCGTGGGTTTGGCGGCGCTGGCTTCCCGGCTATCCACGGGGTTGATGAGGTAGTCCTTCACCTTGGCGAGGTCTTCGCTTGAAAGTTCGCCCTTCAGCACGAACACCTTCGCGGCGGCCACCGTCGGGCGGCCACCGTGGGAAAGCAGCTGAAGGCACTGGGCGGCGCTATCGGCGCGCTGGTCGTACTGGCCCGGCAGGTATTCCACCGCGAGGGCGGTCTCGCCAGTACCGAGCGACAGGGTTTTGTCAAAAACCACATCCAGCGGCGCTTCCGCAAAGACGGTCCAGCGGGCGGCGTCGAACTGCTCGTCCGTCACGCCCTCCACGTCGTAGCGGATCACCAGACGCAGATTCTCCAGAGCCTTGACGCCCACGTTGTCGCGCAGATCGTGCAGGATGTGTCGGGCCTCCACGGCGAACTCTGGCTTCTTCTCCACGAAGAGACGACGAATGTGCGGCATGGATGACCCTTCCCAGAATGAGAAATCGGCCACTCTTGAGCAGCCGTACCCCGTACTTCCTTCAATCATATCCTGGCAAGGGTGCCGAATTCACTTGCGGCGCAAGGCTTCCCGCTCCCAGATGCCTCCGGAGCTTGAGGCAAGGGACTTTCATCACAAGGATGCTTGTCCCGGATGGCCTTTGCGCCGAAAGATTCATCCAGGGAGCTGGCTGTGTCCGCGACGGATGGGATCTATTCAGAGCTGTTGAACCGCGAAATCGCTCGAGGCGAGCGGATTTCGTGGATTTTCAGATGGGTGGTCTATGGCGTCAGTTTCCTGCTGACGGTGGCCGTCCTGGTCCTGCAGCGCGATGTCATCGGCTTCTACGGCATGTGTCTTTTGGGCCTGACCCTGATCTACAACGCGCTGCTGACGCCGTACGTGCTGCGGAAGCGCACCAGCCTTTGGATTCGCTACACCTCGGTGTCCATCGACATCCTGTTCCTGACGCTCTACAACGGGCTGGACACCTATTTCAATTCATCCCTGGTGCCCGTGACGACAGCCACGCTGCTGCTCTATCCCGTCGTGATCTTTCTGGCGTCGCTGCGGCAGGACCGCCGCCTGATCGTCTTTGCCACGATCCTGACCGCGTTCTGCATGAACGTGCTGTTCGCCCTGGCGTGGCCCCATTTCGATCGCTCCATCGCCGGGAAACTGGTCTGCGGCGATCTGCTGGGCCAGATCTACCGGACGGCTTACATCCTGCTGTTCGGCTGGTTGCTGCTCAACACCCCCAAGACCATCAATCGCCTGTTGACCGCCCAGAAGGCGATGATCGAACACAACGTGGAGAACTTCAGGAAAGCGCACCACGACATGCTGACGGGCTTGGCCAATCGGCGGCTGCTGATGGACCATCTGGAGAAGGCCATCCCCATGGCGAACCGCCGTCAGGAAAACCTGGCCGTGATCTACCTGGATCTGGACGGCTTCAAGCCCGTGAATGATTCCCTTGGGCACGACGCCGGGGATCAGGTGCTGGTGGAGGTCGGCAACCGCATCCTGGCTGCGGTTCGCGAATCGGATCTGGCCGCGCGGGTGGGTGGCGATGAATTCGTTGCAGTGGCCCAGGCCGTCGAGGACCCGGCGGCGGCGGAAGCCGTGGCGCGCCGGATCCTGGAATGCGTCTGTGTGCCGCTGGAGATCGAGGGGCGCACCTTCCAACTGGGAGCGAGCATCGGCATTTCCATGTTTCCTGGGGATGGATCCGATGGCGAGGAGCTGGTGCAGATGGCCGATGCGGCCATGTACCGGGTCAAGCGCGAGGGCAAGAACGCCATCGCGTTCGCCTGAGTTCTGCGATTGGACGGGGTCTACTCCCAGCCGATCTGGCGTCCCTTGTTCTGCTTCTCCAGCCAGGTCTGCAGCGGCTTGTAGTATTCGACCAGGGCGCGGGTGGACAGGTCCTCGCCGGTGGTCTCCTTCAGCAGCTTGCGCCAATCCTCGGTCGCGCCCTTCTCCATGAACTTGCGCAGGAAGTCGCCCACATCCTTGCGTCCCGCGTAGTTGGCGGCGTGGACATCCTGGTGGAGGATGTGCTTGCAGATGTAGTCGTGCAGCTGGTACTTCAGCACGAAGGCGATGGCGTAGTTGAAGTAGTACGCGGGCGCGTCGTCGATGTGGGTCTTGGTGGCGGGGTCGCACCAGCGCTCGTCGCGCGGACTGGGCGGCTCGACGCCCTGCTTGGTCTTCACCAGCTGCCACCAGCGGGCGTTCAGCTGATCGGCGGGCAGGCCCTTGGCGTAGAAATCCGCCTCCCATTCCGTCATGGTGCCGCTGGCCCAGAACATGAAGGGCAGCGCGGTCTCCAGCGCGTCGTTCAGCATCACCTGCATGTCATCCAGCTTGGCGTCCTTGGGCAGCACGCCGGCCTGCTTGAGATACGGCGTCTGGCGCGTTGCCAGGGAGATCAGCTCGGCGATGCCCTCGTGGAAGGCCGTGGTCGCGCCATCGCGCAGCAGGGGCGGCACATTGGGATTGGAGTAGCTGACGAAGTAGTAGGCGTGGCCCAGTTCGTGATGGGCGGTGCTGAACCACTGGGCGTTGGGCTCCACGCTCATGAGGCTGCGGATATCGGTATCCAGATCCAGGTGCCAGCAGGAGGCGTGGCTGTTCTTGCGGCGCTGCTCACCGGGCTTAACAGGATAGAGATCCGACTTCTGCCAGAAGCTCTGGGGCAGTTTGGGCCAGCCCAGTCCCACGTAGAAGTTCTCGGCGGTCTTCACGATCTGCTCCGAGGTCCAGCCCTTGAAGCAGGGATCCAGATCCAGCGCGTCCACGAGGCCGTTCCATTCCTGGCTCCAGCGGTTGTTGATCCAGTGCGCGGGGATGGCCTTGGGCACGGGCTGCTGGTATTTCTTCGCCAGCTCGTACTTGGTCCAGGTGTGAAGCTGCAGGTAGAGCGGCTTCAGGTCGTTCAGGAAGCTGCGGTGCATCGCCAGCATCTCATCCGTGCTCATGGCGTGGCGGGCGACCTGCAGGGCGAAATAGTCGGGGTAGCCCAGCTCCTTGGCGCACCCGTTGCGCAGATCGCGCAGCTTGACCAGGCCCCCGCGCAGGGCCGGGCCATTCTCCTTCGAGACTTCCCAGGCCTTGAGGCGCTCGTCCAGGTTCGTGCTCTTGCCCAGGATCCCGTCGATGCCATTGGCACTGATGGGCTTGCCATCGAGCTTCCAGACGAAACCGTTGAGGGTGGACGCCTGCGCCGTCTCCGCCGCGATGCGATCCGCCGTGAGCTTGGGATTGGTCATGGGGCCTTCGGCCGCGTTGAGCAGCACGCGCTCCAGTTCGCGCACGGTGAGGGGCTTCAGCTCGCTGCGGTGGGTCAACAGCTCCCGGGCCTCGCTGATGACCGCAGGGTTGCCGCAGAAGGCCGCCAGGGCTTGCCCCGAGACCTCGCGCGCCGCATCGTGTTCGGGCTTCACATCCGTGACGGATTTCCACTGCGCCTTCTGATCCACGTAGACCAGCGCCTGGTAGCCCGAATTCACCAGCTTGAGGAACTGGTCGGCGCGGTCCTGGATGGCCTGGGCGGGCTGGACCGCCTGGGCCAGGACGGGAATGCCAAGGACGAGGGCGGGCAGGATGCGCATGGCGGCTCCAAGAGAAATCGAATGACTGAATTATCCGGGAGAACCCATCGCGTCCCGGCGTGGTTGCGACCTTGATCACAGAGAAGGATCGACCGGCGGTGGTCGGGCCGTTCATCAGGTCGGTTTGAAACATGCCATTCTTGAATCTTCCATGTGAGGTCAAGCCCATGCCCTTTTTTCCAGATCTTCCACCCGCGCGTCCCACGGTGCTGGTGGTGGACGATTCGCGGGCGGTGCTGGACGGGCTGTGCAACCTGTTGCAGGCCGACTGCAACGCGCTGTTCGGATACAACGGGCTGGAGGCCATGGCCCTGGCGGCTTCCGAGAATCCCGATCTCATCGTGCTGGATGTGGCCATGCAGGGCATGGACGGGTACGAAGTGCTGCGCCGCCTGAAGGAAGATCCCGGCACGCAGAACATCCCCGTGATCTTCCTGGCGGATCCCCACGCGGGGGCCAGCGAGGCGCGGGCGCTGGAGCTGGGCGCCATCGACTTCATCACCAAGCCGTACGATCCGGCCATCCTGAAAGCGCGAATGCACAATCAGCTGGCCTACAAGCGCTCGCTGGACGTGGCCCGGGCTCTGTCCCTGGGGGACGCGCTGACGGGCATTCCCAACCGCCGCCGCTTTGACGATCACCTGTACCAGGAATGGAATCGGGCCTACCGCAGCCGCAAGCCGCTTTCGATGATCCTCATCGATATCGACCATTTCAAACGCTACAACGACACCCTGGGGCACCCGGCGGGGGATGCGTGCCTCAAGCGCGTGGCGTCGGTCCTGGAGCAGTCCCTGCAGCGATCGGTGGATTTCGTCGCGCGGTACGGCGGCGAGGAATTCGCCTGTGTGCTGTCCGAGACGGATCTGGAGGGTGCAGAATCCGTGGCGAAGCGCATCGCGGCGCGGCTGGCGTCCGTCGCCATTCCCCATCCGGATTCTCCGGTGGCTTCGACGGTCACGCTCAGCATGGGCGTCGCCAGCCTGGTGCCCGAACGCGATCAGGCGCCCGTGGAATTGACGCTGGAAGCGGATCAGCGCCTGTACGAAGCCAAGCGCCTGGGCCGGAATCGCATCCAGGCCCGGCCCGCTTCCGGAGGCAGCGTCACCGCTGCGGGCGGCGGCGCGGACATCCTGATGGTTCTGGAGGATGCATCCCAGAAGGAGCGCATCCAGGTCCAGCTGGCCGATCTGGGCCTTGGCCTTCAATGGGCTCCCAGCGTGGCTGAAGCCCTGGCCGTTGTCCGGAACGCCCCGCCCCGCGTCATCCTCAGCGCTGGCGCGATGTCCGAGGGCGATGGCTTCGCCTTCTGCCGATCCGTCAAACAAAGCCCCCAGTTGCGTGGCGTCCCCTTCGGACTGCTCGCTTCAAACCGCGAGGGCGAGGGTGGCCTGAGCGCGGGTTTTGACGATGTGCTGGAAGTCCAGGGCGATCCGTTCCTGTTCCGGGCCCGCGTGCGGATGCTGCTGGAGCTCGCCGGTACGCCCGGGGCCAACTACGCCAACCCTTCCGGTTCCAGCTTCCTGGTCATGGCGCCGCCGGGCTCGATCCGTGCGCAACTGTTGTCCTGCCTGTCGCTGGAAGGCATCCGCGCCACCTTTGCCGCCGAATTCCGAGAAGCCCTGGCCGCGATCGAGAACGAGGCCCCCGACGCGATGGTCGCGGATCCCAGCCTGCTGGGGCGGGAGTTCCTGACGAATCTGGCCCGGCTGCGCTCGATGCCCGGGAGCGAACGCCTGCCGCTGCTCGCGCTGTGCGAGAAGGGGCAGGAATCCCTCGTCGGACGCTTCGGGAGCGCGCTCCAGGATCGGCTCTCGACGCCAGCGCCTTCCTGGGAATGCCGTCATCGCCTGCGGATGCTGGCGCGCTGCGCCTACGCGCGGAGCCGCGAGGAGGAGACGCGGACGCGGGCGTTTCCTCGGGACCTGTGAATTTGGGCGCTATCCCATCGTGCTAGGCTCGGGGCTTCACGGGATTCGGTCTCCCGTTGCGTCGAGGATGTCCCATGCGCTACCTGCCAGCGGCCCCTGCGGAAGACATCGCCATGCTGAACGCCATCGGCGTCCAGACGGTGGAGGATCTGCTGGTGGGCGTGCCCCGGAACCTGCGCCTGGATCGACCGCTCGCACTGCCGGCGCAGGCGTCGGAACTGGATGTGCTCCGCGCGCTGGATGGGATGGCCCGGCGCAACACGGCGTTCAAGGCCGCTTTCCTGGGCGCAGGTGCCTACGCCCATTTCGTTCCCGCCGCCATCGATGCGCAGATCAGCCGCGAAGAATGGTTCACCGCCTACACGCCCTACCAGCCCGAGGTGAGCCAGGGCACCCTGCAGCACATCTTCGAATACCAGACATTGATCGCCGATCTGGCGGGGCTGGATGTCTCCAACGCCAGCCTGTACGACGGCGGCACGTCCACGGTCGAGGCGGCGCTGATGGCGGTCCGCGTGCAGCGGAAGCGCAAGACGATCCTGGTGAGCGAAGGTCTGCATCCCCACTACCAGGAGATCCTTTGCACCTCCGTCACGCCCCATGAGGGTCTGAAGCTCCGGCCGGTGGCACTGAAGGACGGCGTGACGGATCTGGAGGATCTGAAGACCAAGCTGGATGAAGACGTTGCCTGCGTCCTGGTCGGCTACCCCAACTTCCTGGGCGCGGTGGAGGATCTGGCAGTCATTGGCCAATGCGTTCATGCGGCGGGTGCCTTGCTCATCTCCGTGACGCAGGAGGCCATGGCCCTGGGCTGGCTGGAAGCCCCCGGCAAGGTGGGCGCGGATATCGCCTGCGGCGAAGCCATGAGCTTCGGCAACGAGCTCAATGGCGGCGGCCCCTATCTGGGCTTTTTGGTCGTGAAGGACGCCCACAAGCGCGAGATCCCCGGCCGCGTCGTGGGTCAGACCAAGGACCTGGAAGGCCGCACGGGTTACGTGCTGACGCTGACCGCGCGCGAGCAGCACATCCGCCGCGACAAGGCGACGTCGAACATCTGCTCGAACCAAGGTCTGGTTGCGCTTCGGGCCAACATCTTTCTTCAGCTGGCTGGTCCCGAAGGCTTGCAGGGACTCGCGGCCCAGAACGTCGCCAAGGCCCAGTACCTTCGCTCACGCCTGCTGGAGACGGGCCGATTCGAACCCGTGTTCGATGCGCCCTTCTTCAACGAGTTCCCCCTGCGGGCCAAGGATGGTGCTTCGAAAATCATGGAAATTTGTCTGGCCGCGGGCATCCTGCCGGGCCTGGATCTGACGCCGTACCGCGCGGACTGGAAGGACTGGATGCTTTGGTGCGCCACGGAAACCATTACGCGCGAACAGATCGATCAACTCATTGCCGTTTTGAATATCCGGTAGGCCGCCATGTCGCTTCGAACCCGCGAACCCTTGATCTTCGAACGCTCCGTGCCCGGCAAGATGGGGCTGGATCTGCCCGCGCTGGATGTGCCGCCGCCCGTCGATACGCGGCCTGCGCATCTGAAGCGCCAGGGCTTCGATGCCATGCCCTCCGTCTCAGAGGTGGAGGTGATCCGCCACTTCACGCGCCTGTCCAAGTGGAACTACGGCGTGGATGACGGCCTGTATCCTCTGGGCTCCTGCACGATGAAGCACAACCCCAGGCTCAACGAAAAGGTCGCCTCGCTGCCCGGCTTTGCGCAGGCCCATCCCCTGTCGCCGGATGCGTCGCTTCAGGGCAGCCTGGAGCTCGCGCACACGCTGCAGGAATGGCTGAAGGAGATCACGGGCCTGGCTGCGGTGACGTTGCAGCCCAGTGCGGGTGCGGCGGGCGAGTATACGGGTGTCATGCTGATCCGCGCCTACCACCTGGCCAAGGGCCGTGCGCGGCGCGTGATCCTGATCCCCGACAGTGCCCACGGCACCAATCCTGCCACCGCCGCCATGGCGGGCTACGAAGTGCGCGAAGTCCCCTCCCAGGCGGACGGCGCCATCAGTTTCGAGGACGTGCTGGATGCGAAGGGCGGCGTGCGCAAAGGCCTGCGGGCGCTCATCGCCGAGCTGGGCGAGGACATCGCCGGCATGATGGTGACCAATCCCAACACTCTGGGCATCTTCGAGCCGCGCATCCAGGAGGTGGCGGAAGCGCTGCACGCCGTGGACGCCCTGCTCTACATGGACGGCGCCAATATGAACGCCCTGGTGGGCGTGGCGCGGCCCGGGGATTTCGGCGTGGACGTCATGCACCTGAATCTGCACAAGACCTTTTCCACGCCCCACGGCGGCGGCGGTCCCGGTGCGGGTCCCGTGGCGTGCAGCGCCGCGCTGGAGCCCTTCCTGCCCCGCCCCGTCGTCGTGAAGCGGGCGGATGGCTATGGCCTGGAATGGGATCGTCCCCAGAGCATCGGCAAGGTCCACGCCTTCCACGGCAACTTCGCCATCCTGGTGCGGGCCTTCGCGTATGCCCTGAGCCATGGCGGCGATGGGCTGAAGGCCGCCACCCTGCGCGCCATCCTCAACGCCAACTACGTGCGGGCGCAGCTCAAGGACACGTACCACCTGCCTTTCGAGACGCCCACCCTGCACGAGGTCGTCTTCGACGATTCCATCCAGAACCGCACCGAGGTGCATACCCTCGATATCGCCAAGCGCCTGCTGGATTGGGGCTTCCACCCGCCCACGATTTATTTCCCCCTGATCGTCTCTGGCGCGCTGATGATCGAGCCCACGGAAAGCGAATCCAAGAACGAACTGGACGCCTTCATCCACGCCATGAAAGAGATCGCCCGCGAGGCCTTCGAGCATCCCGAAGCCCTGCACCAGGCCCCCGTCACCACGCCCGTGCGCCGCCTGGACGAAACCACCGCCGCCCGCAAGCCGGTGCTGAGGTGGCACAGAACCGCATCCGCGATTGGGTAAGCGGCAAGCACGCGCCGGGTGCAAGGCTCGCTGCGAGCCAGGGGTGTCATTTCCCCCCGATCAGATCTCCGCGATCAGCTCGATTTCGACCTTTGCGCCTCTGGGCAGGGCGGTGACCTGGACGGTACTGCGCGCGGGTTTCGCGCCGCCAAGACCCTGTTCGTAGATGGCGTTGAAGGCCTGGAAATCGCCCAGATCGGTCAGGAAGACGGTGGTCTTCACGACGCGATCCCAGGAGGTTCCGGCCTCGGCGAGCACGGCGCTGAGATTGGTCAGCACGCGCTGGGACTGGGCTTCGATGCCTCCGGCAACCATCTCGCCGGTCTCGGGCACCAGGGGGATCTGTCCCGAAGTGAACAGCAGTTGGCCGCTGATGATCGCCTGGCTGTAGGGGCCGATGGCCTTGGGGGCGGCGGGGGTGTGGACGGTGCGCATGGGATCTCCTACTTCCAGCGGCGCTTCTTGTGGCGCCAGGCTTTCTGGGTGTGGACGGTCGGAGGCATGGGGCTTTCAAAAGGAGAGGGCGCATTCTCGGCCGCGGCCTCGGGGTCTTCCATGCCGCTGACGCCTTCTTCGATCTGCTGCTGAACCACCTGGGCGGTGCGATGCATGAGCGCCGCGAGGCACAGGCTGGCCTCGATCCGCGCGTGGGGTAGCGGCCCCAACTGGATGAAGACGGAGGGATCCGAGGGAATGGCGCGCGGGATGGTCACCTCGGGCAGACGCGCGCAGGGCTTGTCGAAGTCCTCGGGCGCCACAGGCAGCCAGGCCTCGGCCACGTCGTTGCGGCGTCTCAGCAGATCCGCCACGGCGACGACCTTGCGGGGACGCCCGCGCTTGCGGGGCGCGGCCTCGGTCGGATGGGCGGCGTTCTCGGCGTCGAGCTTGGCCTGCAGCGCTTCCAGGATGGCTTCGCGCGTGCGGCCCCGAAGATCAAAGAGCAGCCAGGGATCGCGATCCAGGGATTCCGCCATGATGTAGCACACGGCGGCGACGTGCTTGCAGGGATTGGCCCAGTCGGGGCAATCGCAATGGGTCTGCAGTTCCTTGGGCACGCGGGGATAGAGGCTGGCGCCAGCTTCGCGGAAGGTTTCGTCGAGCCCCTGGGGCATTTCTCCCGCCAGCAGGGACGCCACGAATCGGCTTTCCTGCGCGATGCGCTCCAGGGCGCGCTCCCACTGGGTGGAGGTGAGCGCGGGCAGGCCCAGGGTCACGTTGTAGGTCTTGCGCCCATGCACCTTCGCCTGGATCTCGCCGGGGGCGATGGTGAAGTGGCTCACCGCGCCTTCTTCCGCGTACTTCTTGCCGCGTGGCAGGCGGTTCTCGTAATCGTCGCCCAGCTGTTCCAGCCCCTTGATCCAGAGGCGGCCCCACCAGGTGGTTCCGAATCGCTCGCTGGCCTGGATCATGAGATCACGCCTTTCCGAAGGGGGGTGCGGGTTTTTGGGCGACCCACGCGACGCTTGACGGGGGCCTCGGAAGGGGCGCTGGCCTCCACTTCGGGGACTGATGTAGGGGCTGATGCGGGGGCCGGTTTGGGGGTCCGCGTTGGTTTCACCACAGCACGAGCAGCAACGACGGGGGCTTCGATCGCCGGTGCAGGAATCGCGCCTGCCTCCGCCATCTCAATGGACAGCAACTGTCCATGAGTGGCGAGCCCGTTCGAGCCGTCCTCGTCCATGATGTCCGCGTCGGATTCCAGGGCCACCAGCCGGCGCAGGGCGTCGTCATCGAGCTCTGTCAGCCAGCCTTCGCCCGTGCCGACCACGCGATCGGCGAGATCGCGTTTGCTCTCCAGCAGAGCGTCGATCTTCTCCTCCAGCGTACCTATAGTGATGAGCTTGTGGACCTGCACGTTGTGCGTCTGGCCGATGCGGTACGTGCGGTCGGTGGCTTGGTCCTCCACAGCGGGGTTCCACCAACGATCGAAGTGGAAGACGTGGGTGGCCGCCGTCAGGTTCAAGCCGACGCCGCCCGCCTTGAGGCTGAGCAGCATGACGGGCGGGCTGTCCAGATCCTCCTGGAACGCGCGCACCATTTCGTCGCGCTGGTCGCGGCTGCTGCCGCCGTGCAGGAAGGGTGGCTCGAATCCCAGCACTTCCTTGAGGTGGATCTGCAGGCGGTCGCCCATCTCGCGGAACTGCGTGAAGACCAGGGCGCGCTCGGAGTTCTCCATGACCTCTTCCAGCATCTCCGTCATGCGTTCAAGCTTGCCGCTGCGCTGCTTGTAGGGCCCCGTCTGGCGAAGGAACTGGCTGGGGTGGTTGCAGATCTGTTTCAGGTGCGTGAGCAGCGCGAGGATGCGTCCCCGGCGCTCGATGCCCTGGGCGGCTTCCAGATCCTTCTCCATCTGGTCCACCCGCGCCTTGTAGAGCAGGGCCTGCTCTTTGGTGAGCTGCGTGTAGACCTTCATCTCCTGCTTTTCCGGCAGATCCTGGATGATGGTGCGATCGGTCTTCAGGCGGCGCAGGATGAAGGGGCCCACGCGCTGGCGCAGCTCGTTGGCGGCGTCCATATCCCGGTACTTCTCGATGGGGGTGGCGAAGCGCTCCTTGAAGGAAGCCTCGTTGCCGAAATAACCCGGCAGCGCGAAGGAGAGGATGGACCACAGCTCCAGCAGGCGGTTCTCGATGGGCGTGCCCGTGAGCGCCAGGGTGAAGGGCGCCTTGAGTTTGCGCACGGCCTTGGCCTGGGCGCTGCCTGCGTTCTTGATGGCCTGGGCTTCATCCACCACGACCATGCCCCAGGTGCGGGTCGCGAAGGTCTCCTCCTCCCGCCGGGCGACGCCGTAGGTCGTCAGCACCAGCGTGTGCGGCTTGAAGTCCTTGGGCAGCTCGTCGCGGTTGTTGCCGTGGTGGATGAAGACGGGCAGCGACGGCCCGAACTTGGCGATTTCGCGCTCCCAGTTGCCCAGCAGGGACGTGGGGCAGACCAGCAGCGTGGGTGGGCCGAACGTGGGGCTCTGCTCCTGGCGGTGCAGCAGCAGGCTGATGACCTGGATGGTCTTTCCCAGACCCATATCGTCGGCCAGGATGCCGCCCAGGCCCAGGCGTGATAGGCCTTCCAACCAGGCGAGACCCCGCAGCTGATACGGGCGGAGTTGGCCCTGAAAGGAACTGGGCTGCTTGATGGGTTTGTCCGGCAGGTTCTTCAGCTCGTTGAGTGCCGCGCCGAAATCGCCCGCCACTTCGACCTCGATGGCCTCGGTGACGCCGGGGATGCGGGCCGTTCCCGTCAACGCGGCGGCCAGGGCCTCGCCCCGGCTCATGCTCTCGAAGCCCGCGCCGCGGCTGGTCTGGATGACGGCGGTGATCTGCTTGAGCGTTTCCGGATCCAGGGCGACCCACTTGCCCTTCCAGGCCACCAGCGGGTGCTTCAGGCTGGCGATCTGCGCGAAATCCTCCAGATTCAGCTGGTCGTCGCCCAGCATCAGCGACCAATCGGCGCTGATCGTGCCTTCCAGGCTTCCAGAGAGCGGGTCGGATGGCTTGGATGCCTGGTCCTCCATGGACCTCGCGCCCAGGCGCACCTTGGCGCGTAGGCGGCGGGCCCCGCCGAATTCGGCCAGGGCTTCTGGGATATGGACGAGAAAGCCGGCTTCCTTCAGCTGGGCGGCCCCGCGCGTCAAGAACTGCCAAGCCTCGGAGGGCAGCAGGGTCAGGTCTTCGGGGTTCTGTCCGGCCAGTGCGCCCTGGAGCGCGGGAAAAAAGGGCACGGCGCGCGCGATGCCGCGCAGCAGCAGCTTGCGGGCCTCCAGCACTTCCGACTCCAGGCTGGTTTCCCATAGGCGCGCGACGGGGATGAAATCGCCCTCCTGGGTCTCCAGGCCAGATTGCAGAATCCAGCCTTCCTCGTTCAGGCGATCGGCGTCCTGCAGCGCGTCCTTGACGGGGGGCACCGGCGGCGCTTCCAGCCGCAGGGCCGGGCGCACCCACTGCTGGCGGGCGCCTTCGCTCCACTGGGCCATCTGCTCGCCCAGGGTGCGTTCCGTAACGCCCACGGTGGGGAATTCGTTCATGGGATGGCTGAGCGCCACCATAAGGCGCTCGTCCCAGGGCAGGCGATCGCGTTTGTGGCCGCGCAGGCGGTGGATCAGGCCCAGGCGCGGATCCTCGCCCTGGCGCAGTGTGCCCGCCACGAAGCGCACCAGGAAATCGGCGCCGTCTTCCAGAAACGCGCGCATCAGGTTTTCGGCCTTGGGGGGCATGGTCAGGTCGTCGTCCAGCTCCTCCAGCTCCAGCGCGCCCAGAGGCAGCCCTTTGGTGAAGATCCAGGAATCATCCTCGGGAAAGGCCACGACGGAAGGCGGCGCGGCCTTCACCAGCTTGTGCAGCGCCTCGCGATCGGCAGGGCTCGTGAGGCTGATGCCCCAGGTGGCGCGCCAGGGGTTGCCCCGGGTTTCCAGCTGCGGCAGCAGGGCGCCGCGGATCACCAGGGATTGCAGCATCCGCAGCGCGGAAGACCAGTAGGCGATGCTTCCGCCCAGGTGCTCGGGATCGGGGGCCAGGGAGGCGAGCCATGGCAGCGCCCGCTGCCAGCGCAGGGGCACCGTGTGGGTTTCGACCAGGCGGCCGTCGGGCAGAAAAAGCCGCGCCTTGGCCGGCGTGAGCCGGTCACGCCCGTGCAGGTTGCCGGGTAGGGCCCTCAGCATGCGCTGCCAGGCGGCCGGGTCGGCGGGACTGGGCGCGCACAGCGCGAATCCACGGTCCATGGGGCGATACTGGAGAACGGGCCAGATCATTCCGCTACTCTTGAAATGTTGGAGGAGAAATGAAGATTGGCTTTGCAAGCGATCATGCGGGTTACGACCTCAAGGAACGCCTGAAGGCGTGGGCGGTGGCCCAGGGACACGAAGCGGTGGATTTTGGCGCCGATGGCCACGCTTCAGTGGACTACCCGGATTTTGCGCATCGGGCAGCGGAACAATCTGACAAGTGGGAAAAACTGGTGTTGTGTTGCGGCTCTGGCATCGGCATCAGCATTGCGGCTAACCGCCATGCAGGCATCCGGTGCGCCCTGGTGACTTCTCCTGAACACGCCAAGCTGGCCAGAGAGCACAACGACGCAAATGCCATCGCATTCGGCCAGCGGCTGACGGATCCGCTCCAGGCGGAATCATACCTGAAAATTTTCCTGGAAACCCCTTTTATGGGCGGACACCACCTGGCCCGTGTGCAGAAGATCGAACTTTGATGGATTCAAACATGCGCCAAAGTGACGAATTGCGGGCACTCTCCTTCGAGACCGGTGTGCAACTCCATGCGGATGGGAGCTGCCTCGTTCGCCTGGGCGATACGCATGTGCTCTGCTCCGCCAGTCTGGAAGAAAAGGTTCCGGGCTGGATGAAGGGCAAGGGCCAGGGGTGGATCACGGCGGAGTATGGGATGCTGCCGCGATCCACGCACACGCGCACCGATCGCGAAGCGGCGCGGGGCAAGCAGCAGGGGCGCACGGTGGAGATCCAGCGCCTCATTGGTCGCAGCCTTCGACAGGCCGTGGATCTGACGGCCCTGGGGGAGCGCCAGATCACCCTGGATTGCGATGTGCTGAATGCAGATGGCGGCACGCGCTGCGCGGCCATCACGGGCGCCTGGGTGGCCCTGGCCCTGGCGCTGCGCCAGGCGGGACTCGAGACGGCTCTGCAACGCCAGATTGCCGCCGTCAGCGCGGGGATCCTGGAAGTGGAATCGGCCAACGGTGAGCCTTGGCGCGGCCGTCGCGGCCTGATCCTCGATCTCGAATACGAGGAGGATCATCGCGCCGCCGTGGACTGCAATCTCGTCGCGGCCTTGCCGATGGACGGCGCGGATATCGAAGTGGTCGAGTTCCAGTCCACGGGCGAGGGGCGCAGCTTCCTGCGCGATGAAGCCCTGTCCATCCTGGATCTCGGGCTTCTCGGCTGCCAGCGCATCATGGCTGCGCAAAACGAAGCCTTGGGAGGTTGAGCGTCCGATCCGCACTCAACCTGTCCGGGGGATCCACGTAGAGCTGGGGACGGGCCTGCCAAGGCCGTTTCCCATTTAAGGAGCCTCCATGCCCCTGGCCATACGTGTTTCTAGATTTGCCGCCCATGCGCTTGCGTTGCTGGCGATTTCAAGCGCTGCGTTTGCTTCCGATGATCCAGAAAAATCGAAGGATTTCTGCTGCACCTGGAAGAGCGACTTCGGCGCCTACGCCCAGGTCAGCCTGCCCTTGCGCGATCTGGATGCCCAGATGGATGGGCGGCACGGCTTTGGCATTGGGGCTCAGTGGACGCACAACCATGGCGAAGGCCATGCCAGTCGCACCCGCCTGGAATACAACGTGTTCGCCGAGGGCAATCCGGTCGGGTCGACGGGCGTCAAGACCTACACGAAGAACTACCTGGCGAGCTTCGATCACCTCTTCAAGCTCAACAGCGGGGCCACTAGGGCCTACCTGGTGGCTGGACTGGGCGGGGTGCGCTGGGTGCAGGATCAGACGATCGCGGGCACGACCAGCTCCTTCCAGACCACGAAACTCGCCGTCACCGGCGGGGCGGGCCTTCAGGTCTACGAGAACGTGAGCCTGGAAATGCGCTATGTCTTCAGCGGCATTCGCAAGACCTTCGACGCGAACACCCTTCAGGCCAGCGTCGGCTGGAAGTTCTAGGACGCCAAAAGAACCGCCGCGGCCGAGCCTGCGGTCGATCGGGCGGCCGAATTCCCAGCTGGCTGCGGCGGGGATGGGGTTCTAGGATGGCCTCATGAAACTTTCGCTTGCGATGATCGTCAAGAACGAAGAATCGGTGCTGGGCCATTGCCTGGAATCCGTCCAGGGGCTCGTGGACGAGATCGTCATCGTGGACACGGGGTCCTCGGACGCCACGGTCGAGATCGCCGAGGCGCACGGGGCCCGGGTCTTCCCCTTCGCGTGGGTCAACGACTTCGCCTTGGCGCGGAATTATGCGCTGGATCGTTGCACAGGGGATTGGCTGCTGGTGCTCGATGCGGACGAGGCCATCGATGTCCTGGATCACGCCTTGATTCGGAAAACCTGCGAGGAGGGCGCTGCCCCGGCCTATCGGCTGATCCTGCGGAACTATTTTTCGGGCGGGGACCACGCCACGCTGGATGCACCTGCCCAGCGCAACACATCTCATTACTCGGAAGGCAAGGACTTCTGCTACTACGCGGATTTTCGCGGCCTGCGCCTTTGCCGACGCATGCCCGGCGTGGGGTTCACGGGGCGCATCCACGAACTGGTGGACCCCTTTTTCGAGGCCCGGAAGCTCCCGATCGGCCAACTGGACGCGGTGATCCATCACTACGGGAAGCTCTTTGAGGACCGGGAATCCGCCAAGAAGACCTACTACCTGGAATTGGCTCGGAAGGAGGCCCGGGCGCACCCTTCCAACTTCCAGTGCCAGTTCAATCTCGTGCAGCAGGCCCTGATCGCCCAGGACTGGACCACCGTCCTGGAGGCCGCCGACGCCTACCTGCGCTTGCGGAAGGATGCGCCGCTGCTCATTCACCTCGCGGCGGGCACGGCCATGCAGCGGCTGGAGCGGCACGAGGAGGCGCTGGCCTGTTTCCAGCAGCTTCTGGCCATGGCGCCCAATCATGTGATGGGGCTCACGGGAAAAGCGGTTTCCCTGGCTTCGCTGGGGCGCTTCGATGAGGCGGAGATCCTGTTCCGCAAGGCTTCGAAGCTTCAGCCCAGCTTCGTGGTGCCGCTGCTGAACCTGTCCGAGCTGGAATCCATCCGCGGCAACTACGCCAAGGCCCGGGAAATCCTCCAGCAGGCGCTGGAGGCCCACCCCGACAACGCCCAGCTCCTGACGGGCCTGGTCAAGGCCGATGTGCTGGCAAACGATACCGAGGCCGCCGTCAAGGACGCCTGGGCCGCGCTGCAGAAATGCCCCGCAGGGGGCGATGGGCTTTGGCACCAGCTCGTCGCCGTCTGGCTGGAGCAGCGTGGACACAGCAGTCAGGCGCTCGCGGTCCTGGAGGCCGGACTGAAGACCTTCCCCGAACATGGGGAATTGCTTCGCTTGTGGAACGCCCTGATCAGCTCCGATCCGGGCGCCCCAGCATAGATCTGAAGCGGCCGAGCAAGCTCTTCGGTTCTTCATCTGAAGGATCTTCCTTCACGATGACATCGGCCGGCACCGGCACTGAGGGATCCAGTTCCAGTGCTTTCTTGAAGCAGGCGTTGGCGTTCGCGGTGAAGCCCTTGCGGTGGTAAAGCTCCCCCATCAAGGCCCAGGGCTCGCCATGCTTGGGCTTCAGGCGGGAGGCCGCCTGCAGGGCCTCGATGGCGCGCGTGGACCAAGCGGGGTTAGTCAGCCGGTGCTTGCCCAGCAGAAGCCAGGAATCGTAAGCCTGATCGGTATCCGGATCCAGGCGGACGCTTTCTTCCAGGAAGCGAATGGCCTCCGCGGTCCGGTCCTGCAGAAGCAGCGCCTTGGCCTTGAGGAAGCATTTGCGGGCGCGGGCAACGGAATCTTCCTGTGCGGGTGCTTCTTCGAGAAGGGGGACGGTCGGATAGCTTGCGGGGATTTCCTCCGCGAGAACCTCGATCTCGGGGCTGGCCTTTGGGTCCATGGGCAGGAAATCCAGGGGGATCGTGGACAGGGGCTCCGGCAGCGGGGGCAAGGCTGACGGCGGCGTGACCGGGATCGTCGGCGGATGCACAGGGGCCGCTGACGGCGTCGCGAGCAGAATTCGCGGAGTGGGTGTCGGGACTGGTTCCACCGCGGGAACCTCGGGTGTCGGAAGCTTCGCGGCAGGACTTTCGGTAGCAGGGCTCTCGGCGGTTCGCGGCAGGAAGGAGCGCACTTCGCCGCTGGTGAGCTGGATGCCCCCCAGCGCCCACAGGGCGAGGATCAGCCGTGCGCCTTCTTCTTCGGACAGGCCACTCAGTGAAATCAGCATCTCGTAGCCGAAGGGCTCGACGCCAAGCAGGGACAGGGTATAGGCGACCTGGGGCGTGAGCGGCAGATCGCTCAGGGATTCCAGCAGCTGGGATTCGGCGCTCCAGCGCCAGTCTTTGTGCCCATAGAGTTGATCGCTCAGGCTCTTGATCTCGTGCGCCTCCTGGAAGGTGTTCCAGATGAAATGGCGATGATCCATGCGTGAGCGCAGATCCCCGCTGAGTTGGTTGCGCACTTCGCCCGGTTTCCACTCGACCTCGACCAGCGTGTGCTCCAGGGCGTGGATCATCACCTGCTCCTGGAGGGAGTTGAGGTGGAGATCGCGCTCTTCGATGGTCATCAGGCCCCACTGGACGACCTTTTCGCCGAGGCGGAAGTGTTCTTCGTTGGCCAGCAGCTCGCTCAGGGCCGGGAAGTCCAGAACCCCCTGGCGCAGCAGGTAGTTGCCCAGTTGCTCGCCCGCGACCGAGCTTTGGAGGTGGATCAGCTGCCCGTTCTCCCAGTAGAACGTCCGCTTCCCATCGTTCTGCTCCAGCGTGAGCGTGCCCTCGGCCTTCTCCTGCCGGAGGGACCCGAGAAGGATAGGGAGGATGTAGGGCGCCTTGGGCTGGTTCACATGCCCTCCAATAAACGCTGTCTCCAGCCCGGAAGACATACGTCATGAATGAAAAGCTCCGGCCTCGCGGTGGAGTATCCTTTTCCAAGAATCCTACATCTTGCACCGGAATTGGTACTCGCATGTTTGAAAAACTTGGTCGTTACGAAATCAAAAGTCTGTTGGGGCGCGGTGCCATGGGCGAGGTCTACCTAGCCCTGGATCCGACCATCGGCCGCGAGGTTGCCATCAAGACGATCCTGCCCTCCAGCACCAATCCCGAGGAGGCTCGTCGGCGCTTCGCCCGGGAAGCGCAGGCCGCGGGGGTGCTGAATCATCCCAATATCGTCACCATCTATGAATTTGGCGAGGATCAGGGCGTGCTCTTCATCGCCATGGAGCGGGTCAAGGGCGAGGATCTGGAAGAACTCATCCGAAGGCAGGGGCTTGCTCATGGTGAGGTGTTGGAGGTGCTGGCCCAGGTCTGTGATGGCCTGGAGTTCGCTCATCGAAGCGGCGTCATCCATCGGGATATCAAGCCGTCCAATGTCCGCGTCCTGCGGGATGGCCGCCGCCTGGGCGTGAAGGTGATGGATTTTGGCGTGGCGCGCATCCATGGTTCGGACATGACAGCCACGGGCACGGTGGTTGGCACCGTGAGCTACATGGCCCCGGAATACATCCAGACCGGCAAGCCTGATGGACGCAGCGATCTTTTCGCCGTGGGCGTCATGCTCTACGAGTGCATTTCCGGCCGGAAGCCCTTCGCGGGGGACACCGCGCCCACCATTCTGTACCGCATCATCCACGAAGCTCCGGATCCCATCGATCTCACCCGCCTGGATGGCATCAGTCCCGCCATCCGGTCCGTACTGGATCAGGCGCTGGCCAAGGATCCCGCAAAGCGTTTCGCGACGGCCGATGATTTGGCCCGCGCGCTGCGCGCCGCAAAGGATCCCACCTGGCAGGGCGCCGTGGACGCCACGATCCGCCTGGGCGAACGATCGTCCTCGTCCTCGGCGCCGTGTCCTCCGCCCGCTGTGCCTTCTCCGGTGCCTGTTCGCGCGGGGGCCAAACCCGCGCCGTTGAAGATTGCGATGTTGGGCGGCGGGGCCCTGCTGATCCTGGTTCTGATGGCGGGAGGTGGATACCTTCTGTGGCGGAGGCATGTCCCGGGAGCGGCGGTCGAGGCACCGAAAGCCCTTGCGAGCCCTTCGGGGGCTGCGCCCGTCGCAGCGGAATCCCGCGAACCGAATGCCTCCAATCCTTTGAAACCCGAGCCTCCCTCGGAGCGCCGGAAATCCCCGGAGAAGGTCAACGCGCCGCATCCGGCGCCATCAACCTCCGCCCAGGCGCCGACTCCGTTGCCACCGCCGGAAAAGCTCCGCTCCATGCCCGCGCATGAGCGGCAGAGCCTCAGCGGGATCAGCCTGAGCGAGGCCATCAACCTCGCGGACACGGATCCCAAGCGCGCCCTGGAGGGCTTCCGCGCGGCGATCGCCGCCAATCCGGGCAATGCGAACGCCTACGCTTGGATGATCGCGATCCTCTATGAACAGGGTCGGTATGGAGAGATTCCCGCCGTGATGGCCAAAGCGAGGGAAAATGGCATCGGCCGGGCGCGGCTGCTGGCCAATATCCGGTTCCGGATGGCCATGCAGAACGACCGGCTCAACCACCGGATTCCCCGCAACGCCGGAGACATGGGAGAGGAATGACTCGCACCAAAAAAAGCGCACTCGAAACCGCGTTGGGATATTCGTTCAAGAATCCAGAACTGCTGCGCACCGCGCTGACGCCGCCTTCCAGCGGCCTGCCCAAGAACAATCAGCGCCTGGAATTCCTTGGCGATGCGCTGCTTCAGGGCTGCATCTCGCGCCTGTTGTATCGCGAAAAGCCCCAGTGGCAGGAGGGCCCGCTTTCCAAGCTGCGCGGCATGCTGGTGTGCACGGAATCCCTGCGGGCCTGGGCGCTGGATTTGGGGCTGGAGCTCGAGCGCGGTCCCCGTTCGCCCAAGAAGGCCAGCGCGCCGGGCAAGCCCCTGGCGGACGCCATGGAATCCCTGCTGGCCGCGATTTTTCTGGACGCCGAGGCCTCGGGGCTGGACGCCATGGCCGTGGTGACGGGGATTCTGGACGCGCGGTTTTCGGAGAGTATCCGCAGCGCGGAGCTGGGCCAGTGGGAGGCCAGCGATGCGAAGACAACCCTGCAGGAACGGGCCGCGGCGGCCGGCCTGCCCGTGCCGGAATACGTGCTGACCCAGCGCTCGGGTCCCGATCACGAGCCGATCTTCACGGTCAAGGTGCAGGTGGGGGACAAGTCCGCCGAAGGCGAAGGCCAGACCCTTAAGCGGGCCCAAACGGCGGCGGCCCGTCGGCTTCTGGTGGTGCTCGGCGGAGATTGAACGCAAGTCTTCCCGCCCATTGCATGAAGTCCTTGGTAATATCCTGATCTGCGCCGCGGATGACGCGCCTTCCATGGGTTCCAGCTTGAAGGTTCTACCTACCCTCAATATTCAAAACGGCCTGGTGATGTCGCCCCCCGCTTTTGGCGATACCGAGGGCGTTAAGCCCGAGAAGTTAGTGGACGCGCTGCTGGAGCACAACTGCTGCCGCTTCGATCTGGTCGATATGGACGCGGCGCGCAATCACGGCAACAACCGCGCCTTGATCGCCTCGCTCATCCGCCGCATCCGAAGCGTCAACCCCAAGGTCTGCATTCAGATGGGCGGCGGCATTCACAGCTCCGATCAGGCGCAGTTCTTTGTGGATCTGGGCGCCACATGGCTGGTGGTCGGCACCGTGCTGCACCGCTATCCCGTTGTCGTGGACCAGCTGTTGGCGCGCTTCCGCGAAAAGCTGGTGGCCTCCCTGGATGCTCGTAATGGCGAAGTGCATTCCTCCGGCGGGCTGGCCTCCATCGGCGTCGGCGCCGCGGGGATGGCCCTTCGGATCCGGGATCTGGGGTTTCGCCGCCTGCTCTTCACGGATATGCCGCTGGATCCAACCTCCCAGCCCGATTTCAGGACAGCCCAGTCCATCTGCGATCAGGCCCGGATTCCCCTGTTCATGGGTGGAAGTTTCCGGACGCCGGAACATCTGGCGCAGGCCGCCGAGGTGCGCGGGCTTCAAGGTCTGCTGGTGGAGGCTCCCATCCTGCTTAAGTATCCAGAGATGATCCAATCCACCGCGCAGGCCTGCTCGTAGAGCGTGGGCATGGTGGAACTGGATCTTCCATTCCTCGCGGAGCTAGGCGAACAGGATCGGATCCACTTCCGCAACCTGGTACTGCTGCGTCCGCAGCTTCCCAGCGAAAGCCAGCTGCTGCTGATCGAGGGGATGGCCCGATCCCTCAACAACCCCCGCCTGCTGACGCTGATCGCGCGGACACCCCACTGGCTGCTGCATGGTCCGGTGCTGCAGGCGCTGGCCGAGAACGACGACACGCCCGAACCCATTCGTCGCGATCTCGAAATGGCGGTGGCGCTGTTCGATCTCATGCGCAACCTGGATCGCGCCCAGCCCGAGGACCGGGAGGAGCAGTCGGAAGCTGCGAAAGCCCTGTATCAGCAGCTGCCTTCGGATCTCAAGCCCATCGTCAAGGCCCAGCTCAAGGCGGTCGCGCGCACCGTCAACGCTTCGGGCTCCACTCAGGAATTGCCGCCCCTGCCGGGGGAGTCGGAGGACTGGGAGCTGCTGACCCGTCCCCCCAAGGCCGCGTCGGCGCGCATCCAACTCTCCAAGCAGGAACAGGCGCTGCGAGCCGGGAGCACCCACGACACCGCAGAACTACGGGAGTTCCTGCAGGACACGGACGCCGATGTGCGCCAGGCGGCCCTCCATAACCCCCTGTTGTTGGAGGACATCCTCGCCGACACACTCCATCGCACTCTGCAAGCAGATCTCTTCGAGGAGGTCTACGGAGAGGCGCGCTGGTACTTCCTGGACCGGGTCCGCCAATCCATCCAGGAGTCTCCGACCGCGCCGACGCCCCTCGCGCGGCGCATCCGCATCAGCGAGGATCTGGTCCACGCGCTTGAGCGGGGCGTTCACGGCACCTCCGATCTGCGGCGCATCACCTGCCTGTTCTCGCAGCTGGACGAAAGCGAGTACCAGTTCATCACGTTCTGGTCGAAACAAAAGGCCCCCAACCTGCTGCGGGTCGTGAAGATCTTCTACGATCGGCTGCTCCGCAAACGCTCCAGCCAATCCAACGGGCTCGTGTCCAATCCGACGGACGCGCGCTGGGCTTCGCTGGAAGAGCGGGTCTTCATGGCGAACCAGTCCACGCAGTCCGACCAGCTCATCGCCGCCCTGTGCGACCCCGATCCCAAGGTTTTCGAGATCGTCCTGGAGAACCCGGGCCTCACGCCCCGGGAGCTGGTGGCGGCCATGCCCAGCCTGGACCGGGCCCGCGTGGAGCGGTTGGCGGCCCACAGCACCTGGGGAGATATCTCGGCGGTGCAGGAATCCCTGCTGCACAGCGACCAGCTGACCAAGGGCACCGCCTTGCGTCTGCTGGATTACGTCACCTCGGTGCGAGCCCTGCTGGATCTGCTGCGGGATGCGCGGCTGCCCCACCTGGAGGTCAAGCAGCGGGCCACGGAAGCCCTGCGGGTCCGATATCTCTCGCTGGAGGTTCAGGATCGGATTCTGGCGCTGCGCTCCAGCGGCGGCGAGCTCATCCGGCATCTGCCCCAGGAGATCCTGAAGGACGAAGAGGCCCTGGCCCTGCTCATCTCCGATCGCCAGCTGGACCCCAGCATCCTGTTGCGCCTGGCGCGCCACAAGCAGACGCCCCGCGGTATCCTGGACCGCATCGCGGCCCATCCCATCGTCATGGCGCATCCGCCCATCATGTCGGAGCTGTTGCTGAACCCCAAGACGCCCCGGGAATCGGCCATCCGCATCTGGGGTCTGCTATCGGAATCGGAACAGGGCCAGTTGCTGCGCAGCCCGCACCTGCCCGCCAGCCTGCGCCAGCTCGCCTCGTCCTGAGGGCCTGCTCCAGCTCTGACGCTAAGCCTTCTGGATGCCCCGGCGTAACATGGCTACCTGGAGTTCTGATGCGCTTCCCTTTCGTGATAGCCCTGCCCGTTCTGGCCCTCATGGTGGTCGGATGCAGGTCCCGACGCCCCCAGGCTCCTGGGTGGGTGCTGGGGGCCCCCGCGAAGTGCACGATCGGCCTTTCGGGTGAGACGGGCTGGCTGCTGGAGCAGCCGCAATTCCAGGACGTGCTGGCGAAGTTCCCCTTGGCCGAGCAGAGCCTGGATTTGTTCCTGAAGAAAGCTCGCGTCAATCCCCACGGGGAGACGGGCCGCGTCTCGCTCTTCACCATGGATCTGGGCCTGGAGGCCGACGGGCGCAAGCTCAGCGCCCAGGTGCCCACCTTCCTGCTCCAGTTCCAGGGGTTCCGGGATCCTTCCGCCCTCCAGAAGGCCATCGCGGAATCCTTTCCTGTCGAAGGCTCGCTGCGTGTGCAGGGCAGCGATCTGCCTTTGCACGTGGTGATGGATATGAACCAGTACCACATCCGGATTCTCACGGATCTGGAGGGCAACGTCTGGCTGGGAGATCTCTCCAGTCTGGCGGGTCTGGATCATCGGGATCGCCTTGCGGCACAGGGTCCGGTTCTCGGCGCCATCGCGCGCATCGATCGCAACGCGCCCCTTCAGGGCTTCTTGCGTCCCGAGGGCATGCTCAAGGATCTATCGGGGCACCTATCCGCCGATGTCGTCCGCGAACTGCCCCAGGGCATCCAGTGCCTCGCCTGGAGCATCAATCCGTCCAAGGATGCGAGCCCCATGTTCACCTTCGAAATCGCGATCTCGGGTACCCCGCAGGCCATCGTTCAGTCCACGCCCTGGTTGCAGCGCATCGTGGCCATCGCCACCAGCATCCGCACCGGCAACGCGGCGCCGCCGGATCTTTTGCAGGAGCGCACGCGCGCCACGCTGCGCTGCCAGCTTTCGTGGGATCAGGTCGGTACTGTGCTCTCCAAGCTGGCCCAGCCCAACCTGATGCCCAAGCCCGGAAAGCAGCCCGCGCGATGAACGCCGCCCTTGCCGCATCAGAGCTCGAGCCTGCGCCCGAATACTGGATGCAGTGCCTGAAGGCGGGCCAGGAAGAAGCGCTCGCCCATCTCATGGCGCGGTTCGAAAAGCCCATTTTTTCTTTTTTGTATCGGCGCCTTCAGGGTGAAACGGGCGTTGTCCAGGAGCTGACGCAGGAAGTTTTTCTCAAGTGCCTCCAGCATTGTCAGCGCTTTGAGAACGGTCGCCCGGTGGCGGCATGGCTTTTTACGCTGGCGGCTAATGCGGCGACCGACCATCTGCGTA
>DAOPYE010000008.1:0-46127 GCA_035352715.1 Holophaga sp.
ATCTCCATATCCAGCTGCCCCGGGCCCCAGCCGGCGTAGCCCAGGAGAGCCTGAACTCGGCGACGGGATCCAGCAGCAGGGATTCCAGCAGATCCTTGCGGAAGCTTAGGAAATCGGTGAAGTCCAGGACCGTGTCCTCTTCCGCCGGAAGGCCGCCGCGCACCAGGATGATGCCGCGCTGCGCGTCCACGGGGCCGCCTCGCCAGGCCGTGTCATCGGCGTTGCCGCCGTAGCGCAGATGGCTTTCCTCGCAGATCTTTTCGAGGGTGAGCGGCACGGGGCGGTTCAGGATCAAGCCCATGGAACCGTTTTCGTCGTGCTCCACCAGGAGCACCACCGTATGGAGAAAGTTCGGGTCGATCAGGAGGGGACTCGCCACGAGAAGGCAAGGGGCCATGGGACTCATGGCCTCGATCATAGCGCGCTACCCTGAAAGGATGCGCACATCGCCCGTCTCCGATCTTCTGGTCCTGCCCAAGGGGATCTCGCTGCTGTGGAAGCGTCCGTTCCAGACCCTGCTGCTGTGTCTTCTCTCCATGGGCCTCGCGGCTCTGGGTCCCCTGCTTCAGCTCCGCGCCAAGCTGCCGGAGGATCCGCTGATCGGGATGCTGCTCATCTCGGTCGCCACCTTTCCCCTGGAGCTGTATTTCATTCCGCGCCTGCTGCTGGAACTGGATGCGGAGGTGCTGGATCACCCGCAGAACCCCCGCGCGACCTGGCGGGCCACCTTCGAAAGCCGCTGGCTGCGGACCTTTGGCGCCAAGATGCTGCTCTCGGTGGCGTTGGGTTTTGGAACCATGTGCTTCATCGTGCCCGCCCTGATCATCCTGGCGCTCTATGGTTGGATGCCCCTGCGGGTGCTGCTGCGCGGCGAATCCATCCCCGAGGGGGCACGAGGCAGTATTCAGCTGATGGCCCGGGCCTGGCCGCGCGTGGTGTTCTCATCCTGCGCGATCCTGTCGGCCTATCTGTTGACCGCCGCGATTCTGGGGGGCGTCCTCGGCCATTTCCTGCGCGAGCCCACGGCATGGATGCGCTTGACGCGGCCGGCGGCCTGGATCAGCAACTTTTTCGCGGGCTTCTTGAGCCTGTGGGTCAGCGCAGCCTTTCTCGCGCTGTTCCATCGCGTGGAGATGCCACCTGCGACAGAAACCGAGTGATCACTTCGCGTAGTAGGCGCGGATGCCCTTCACCAGGGCCTCGGCGTAGCGCTCGCGGAAGTCAGCCCGCTTCAGGTTCTCGGCGTCGTCTTCGTTCGTGAGATTGGCGACTTCGATCAGCACCTTGGTGGACGCCGTGTTGTAGCGGATCACCGCGGGCAGGAAGCTCTTGCCCGAGCGGTGGATGATGTTACGGATCGGACGGTTGTCGTGGATCTGGACCTTGCCCGCCTTGAAGGCTCTCAGCAGGGTTTCGGCGAAAAGGCGGCTGTGAGCTTCCCCCTGCAGCTTCTCCTTTGGAGAGAACTTCACGCGGGCGGAGCGGGCCTCGATGACGCGGCCGGTCTTGGCGGGGCCAAGGGCGAAGCTGGCGGGCACCGCCGCAGCGCCAGGCACATAGACCATGGTGCCCCGGGCGGAGGGGTGCAGGGCGTCGGCGTGGAAGCTGATGAAGAGCGTCTTCTTGGCGTCGGCTTTGCGCGCGAAGGACGCGAACAGATCGTTGGCCAGCACCCAGCGCAGATGCACGCTCACGGCGTTCGGGCTCTCGCCGTCGTTGACGAAGGGCGGCGTGGTGAGGATCTCGGCGGATTTCGCGGGCGCGTCGATGCGTTCGCGCGGGTTGAAGCCCAGGGCCGGGTAGCGGATCGTGCTGCTCACGACTGCGTCCGTGTCCTGTTCCAGGATGCGGCGGACGCGCATGGCGATGTCGTAGACGAAGTCGGATTCCCATACGCCGTTGGCCTTGGCGCCGGGGTCCACGCCGCCGTGTCCCGCATCCAGCACGATGCGTACGCCCTTCAAGCGCGGGCCCGCGTCGATGCGAGCGGTACGGCGCACTTCTTCGCGAATGACGCGTTCTTCCTTGAGCGCTGCGGTGCCTTCGGGTTGGAAGGGATCCGCAAGGTGCTTGACGGGGATGCGCACCAGCTGGCCCGGCTGGATGCCGCGCACATCGGGAATGCCCGATCTCCGGGCCAATTCCAGGGCCAGGTCGTTGACTTCCTTCGGATCCACCCGGTCCGTGTAGCGCATGACGACGCTGGAGTAGAGCGTCTCTCCCTTGCGGATGCGGTAGACCGCCACCTTGCCGCCGGGGCCATCCTCGAAGTTCAGCAGGGCACGGTAGGCCGCGACGCGGTGTTCGTCGTCCAGCTCGTCTTCCGGCTGGCTTCGCACCAGCACGCCCTTGGCCTGGCCGCCGAATTCCCTGGAAAGCACGGTGCTGGGAACGCGCCAGAGATCGCCCTTGCGCAGCTTCTCCGGGTTCCGGGGATTGGCTTCCTGAAGCTGGTCGTAGTTCTGTCCGTGGCCCGAAAAGAGCGCGGCCATCAGCCAGACCGATTCCAGCTCTGGCCAGCGGATGTAATGCCGGACCTCGTCCTTGCGCCAGTCATCGTCGGGGAACATGGCCTCCAGGGCCCAGCGCTTGCCTTCGCTCGTTAGCTCATCGAAGGCCGCCCAGGGCGCGGGTTTGCCCGCATAGAACTTCCGCGGGAGACGCGTGGCCTGGATCTGGACGCCCTTCTTGAAGACCAGGCGCAGGGTGACGCCTCCGCCCCCGGGGAGCTGGGCCTGGATCTCTGCCGAGGCGGGCTCGACGGCCTGCATGGGCGGGAGCGCGGCCAGAACCATCACTTGGGTCGGCGCGAGGAGCGCGATCCAGGTGTGGCGGGGCAGGAGGTTCAGTCGCCCTCCCATGGCACCTCGCCACCTGCGCTTTCAAGGTTCTTCTGGATCCACTCCCGCAGGGTGGATTCCAGTTCGTCGGCGTGCTGGGCGCGCATTTCCAGGAAGGCCAGGAACCGGCGCTCCAGGTGCGACATGCCCTCTTCCAGCAGGAAAAGGCGATCCGCCACGCGACCCTCGGGGTTCTTGGCCTGGGTGGGCGGCAGCTTCATCGCGGTCGTATCGAGCGTGGCCGCGTTGATGACGAAGGTCCACTCCATATCGCCGGAGAGCAGGCGCACCTTGCTCTTGCTGGGGCGCATGCCGCGGCTGAGGGCCTCGAAGGCCTCGCGGCTTTCCGTGGGATTGCCCTTGCGCAGGGAGAGTTCCTTCACGTCGCCGCGCTCGTTGACCAGCACGATGGCGTCATCCAGGAAGCAGGCGGAGAGATCCCCCTCGAGGCCCGAGGTGCCGCCTTCTGCCAGACCGCGGTGCCACAGCCAGAAAATGAATTCTTCGCCGAGAAATCGGCCTTGTTCAATGAGTTCCAGGGGCTTCATCCCGCGTTCTCCCCGAGTTCCAGATTGAGCGGATCCAGGGCCATCAAGGCTTCAACCGCGAGGTGCGGCGCCAGGCGGCCTGCCAGCAGCAGCGGCGCCAGGGGCTGGAGTTCGCATCCGAAAGATTTCATGAACAGTCCCGAAAGCGCCCCTTGGGGCTTGCTGGATGTGGCGGTGGTCCACAGCAGACCGCCCTTCAGATCCCAGGCCACTTCCACCACCTTGGGCGTGGGCAGCACCTTCATCAGAAGTTCGGCCTTGACCTCATCCTGAAGGGAAATTCGGGCTTCCTTGCCCACGAAGGCGAGGTCCTTTTCCTTCATGAGCTTCTGCAGGCGCAGATCCACATGGGCCTTCAGCAGGGCGGCCGGGACGCGCCGCGTATCCGTGCGCAGGCCGAAGATGGCAAAGCGGTCCTGGCTGACCCAGTTGGCGTCGGGGGGGGTGATCAAGGGATTGCGCCAGTCGCACCAGCCGACGCGCTCTTCTTCGAGCCCATCCTGGAAGGGATGGAAGGCGTCCTGCTGAAGTCCTTCCAGCAGTGCGCCTTCGTCCGGGATGGGACCAAGGACGAGGAATCGTCGTAGAGATAGGCTTCCCTGGAGAAGACTCATGGTTTGCTCACAAAAAGTTGGCCCAGCTTGGAGAAGATGCCGTCCCTTCCCGCGGCTGTTTCGGAGGGCCGAACCTGCGCCACGGTGATGGTTTCGTTGGGAGCGGGAAGGGGGAGGGCTGGGTCGTCCAGCGCCAGGACCAGAGCCGTCACGTTATCACGACCGCCGTGATCCAGGGCCTGGCCCAGCAGGAGTTCCAAGGTCTTGCGCGGGGAATACTGGTGATCCAGCACCTCCTTGATCTGTTCATCCGTGACTTCGCCGTGCAGCCCATCGGAGCACAGGAGCAGGCGATCGCCGCGGCGCAGGGGCGCCTTGCTGAGCACGGCCTCCAGCGGCTTGGGTCCGCCCAGGGCCTGGGTGATCATGCTGCGCTGAGGGTGGGTCTTGGCCTGCTGGGGCGTGAGAAATCCCGACGTGATCATTTCGTTGACCAGGGTCTGGTCCGTGGTGAGCTGGCGCAGTTCGCCCCGGCGGTAGAGGTAGGCTCGGCTATCGCCCACCTGGACCAGATAGGCGAACCCGTTCCACACCACCGTGGCCGTCAGGGTTGAGCCCATGCCGCGCGCGGTGCGTTCCGAATCCGTGTAGCGCACGACGCAGTCGCTAGCGCCTTTGGCGGCTTCCACCAGGGACTGCAGCAGGCCCTCCTCGCTGGCGTCCTGGGCGGGGAAGCGGCCCCAGTGCCCGAAGAGATGCATGGCGACGGCGGCCAGTCCCTCGCGGCTGGCGATTTCGCCCGCGGCGGCACCGCCCATGCCATCGGCGACGGCGGCCAGCAGTCCCTTTTGGCAGATGCCGTGGATGCGCTGGAGCTGATTCACCAGAGGCTCCTGCCCGTCCATGGCGTTCACCATGTAGGCGTCCTCGTTGTTCTTGCGCACGCGTCCCTGGTGCGTGATGGCGGCGAAATCAATCAGCATGTGTCGAGGTCCGGGGTCCCATCCATTTAATAAAAAACAAGCGCAGGGGCGATCCAAAGACGTCAATGGTCTACAGCGTGTGTGAGGGCGTGTGCTGTGGGTGGCGGCGGCCAGTGGCCGCTTGGATCACCTGGGGGAAAGCTCCATCATAGGCGCAGGAGGCCATTTCTTGCTCATCACCCTTGCGATTCTTGGTCCCGGGAAGCTGGGGCTTTCCCTTGCCCGCCAGGCGGTGGCTTCCGGTTTGTGCGTGAGGCTCGCCGGGCGCGATTGCGCCCACGCAGAGGCGCGCCTGGCCCGGGCGATGGAGCGCTGGCCAGAGGCGCTTGATGGGGCCCAGCGGGTCCGCTGCTGCGCGGATATCCCCTCCGCCATCGAGGGCGCCGATATTGTGCTGGAGGCCCTTCCCGAGGACATGGATCTGAAGGCTCGGGCCTGGGAAACGGTGGATGGTCTCGTCGGATCGGACGCGTTATGCCTGGCGGGCACCTCCAGCCTCTCCATCGCCCGGATTCGCCAGCGGGCGGGCATGAAGGGCTGGCTGCAGGGTTTTCACGCCTTCGTGCCCGTGCATCGCATGAAGGTTGTCGAGCTGATCTCGCCTGCGGGTGTGCCGGAGCCGTTGCGGCAGCGGGCCCGCGATCTGGGCGAGCGCCTGGGATTGCGCGTCGTGCCCGTGGCCGACCAAGCGGGGTTCGCCGCATCGCGCATGGCGATGGCCCAGGGCCTGGAGGCCATGCGCCTGCTGGAGAGCGGCGCGGCTAAGGCGGATGACATCGACGCGCTCCTGGTGCTGGGCTACGGGCATCCGGTGGGGCCGCTGGAACTCTCGGATCGCGTGGGACTGGATCTGCGCTTGGCCATCGCCAGGGAGTTGTACGCCGAGACGGGAGACCTGCGATTCAGGCCACCCCGGATCCTCGAAGATCTTGTTGGCAGCGGGCGGACCGGGCGTTCTGCGGGACAGGGTTTCTATGCTTGGGATGGGAAAGGGAATCGTCAATGAGTTACGGAATATTGGTGCTGGCGGTGCTGGCGGCGATCTTGGTGCTTTGGATCGCCTATCGGATTGGCCGCATCGTCATGCGCATCGCCATCGGACTGCTGTTCATGGGCTTCGCAGCCACCGGACTCTGGTACCTTCTACATTGATCCCATTGCTTTGATCTCATCGTATTGATTCTACGGAGATGTCATGTCCAGCTTGAACTGTCCCAACTGCGGCGCGGATTTGACGGCGCGTCAGAGTGTGCGCATCGCGGAGTACCACTTCGGCCATCTGGACAAGGTCGAGCAATCCGCGGCAGAAGGCCCTGGCTTCACCTATCAGCGCGAGCAGGCCGATAGCTACACGATCATCTGCACCGCCTGCAACCGCCTGGTGCGCACGCTGCCCCTGTCGTCGCGTTAGTCATGCTCAGCTCATCACTATTTCGTGCAGCAGGGCTTCGCCCCGGGGCCATTCCCCGAACCCCGAGGCCGTGTTGATGTGTCCCTTGGGGCCAATTTCGGTGAAGCTGCTCCGCCAGGCGTCGGCGAAATCGCGCGCGCGTTCGAGGTCCACGAAGGGATCGTTGCTGGACGCGACGACATGGCTGGGAAATGGGAGCGCGAATTGGGGCACAGGCGCAAAGCTTTTAAGGATCTCCAGGGCATCCGGGCGCTCGGGGTCCGAAGGCGCCACCAGAAAGGCCCCATGGATGGGGCGCTGGTGTTCCAGGGCCCAGTGGGCCACCGCGATGCAGCCGATGGAGTGGGCCACCAGGACGGGAGGCTCGTCGTAGCTGGTGCGCTCGATCGCGTCATCCAGCGCGTTCACCCAATCTGCTCGATGGGGAAAATCCCAGCTGGGCATTTCCACGCGGATGGCCGTGGGGATATTGCCTTCCCACAGGCTTTGCCAGTGGCCTGGGCCCGAATTGCCGTAGCCGGGGATGAAGAGGATGGAACGCATGGCCACCTCGCATGAAGGGAATGATGCCTGCAAGATTACGCCAAGGTTGCCTTGGGATGCGAGGTTGGATTTTGAAAAAACAGGTTTATTTTGGGGGTCGGGATTTCAGGGCTTGGTCGCGGCGGGGATGGACTGCAGGCGCAGGATCAGGGCCTGCAGCGTGCCCTTGAGCCGGGGCGTCGCCTTCTCGGCGTCGGCTTCAAGCTGGGCCAGCACCTTGGCGCGGCCGTCCGCATCCAGCTTGCGGTAGTTGGCGACGCTGCTCCGCAGGCGATCGTCGCTGGCTTTCGGTGAACTCGGCTGGGTGTCCAGGGCGCGCAACCGCGAGATCAGTTGGAGGTATCCGGCCTTGGCTTCCGGCGAGGCCTTGGTGGCTTCCGCCTCCATGCGCGCCAGCACCTTGCGGCGCTTGTCGGGGGAAAGCTGGCGGAAGCGCGTCAGGCTTGTGCGGACATCTTGATGGTTCGGAGTGGCTTCGGTCGAAGGTGTGGCCTTGGCTTGGGGGGCCTTGTCTTCTGCGGCCACGGCCTTGACCTGTTTCAGCAAATCCTCCAGGGCGGGGCGCGAAGCGGGCGAGGCCTGGGCGAGGGCGATCTCCATCTGTGCGATCACCTGAGTCCTTCCCTCCGGGGACAAGCGGCGGATCTTCTCCAACAGCGCGTCCCTGCGGTCGGGCGTGGCGGTGGCGCTGGAAAGCGCGCCGCTGCTGGCGTCCGTTGCATCCAGGGTGGGCGCCGCCAGGGTGGCGAGGGCAAGGATCAGCGTCAGCAAGATGCCTCCAGAAAGCTGCGGTCAGCATACCCCCGTTGGCGCGAGCTTTCAGGCTTTCGGGGCGTTCGAGGCGTCGAACCGATCGGCCCGTCGATGGAAGTCGTCCTTGAAAAACACCGTGGGGGGCGGCACATCCCGCTGGGCCTTCGCGAGGGCCTTCCGCACCCGCCAGATCCCCACCAGGAACAGCAACAGCAGGGGTTCCGGGAATTCCACCAGCAGGCGACGCAGGCTCAGCCGGAACTGCTCGGGCCGAACGGGCGTGGCGTAGTAGTTGTCCAGCACCCATATCTCGTCGCCGGGTTTGAGGTCCCGGCATTCGGCTTTCGGCAAATGGATGGCGCGGTCGTGATGGCCATCGTTCACCAGCGGCTTGTCCGCGAACATATCCAGCTCGTCCTGCACGATCTGGACGACGGTCACCTGGTAGATCCGCGGCCAGCGCCATGTGCCCGGCGCGCTGATCCGCATCACGAAGGCCTGGGTGATCATCAGCCAGATCACCCCGCCGGCCAGCGCCCACAGGATCACCAGCGCCGCCTTGTACATGTCTTGCCGAGAGATCGTCATGCCGCATTATCCGGGCTTTCCCAAAAACGGCGATCAACGTTTTTCGGCCGCCATCGGTATAGATAGGTAGGAGCCAATGTGGAAACCTCTGGAATCGAGCTGGGCGCGCCCGCGAGCGCGGTGGATGAGGATGCGATCAACCCGCGTCTGAACCCCCAGACGAACTCCCAGACGCCCCTGGGTTCCGTGGTTCGCGCCGCCCAGGCGGGCGATCTGGAGGCTTTCGAAGTCCTGATGCGCGCCTTCGAGCGTCCCATGCTGCGCCTGGCCTATCGGATGTTGGGCAATCTGGGGGAAGCCCAGGATGCGACGCAGGAGCTTTTCCTGCGGCTGCACCGCACCCTGCAACGGCTGGATGCCGATCGCGATCCATCTCCGTGGCTCTATCGCATGATGGCGAACCTCTGCTGCGATGCGCAAAAGCGGCGCGGCCGGGCCTTTATGCTGCCGCTGGAATCCATCGACGAGCCCTGCGCCCACGCCCAGGATCCAGCCGAAGCGCTGCATGACGCGCATCGCAAGCAGGCCCTGATCCAGGCGCTGGCGGAGCTTCCGCATCGGGAACGGGCCGCCGTGGTGCTGCGCGACATGGAAGGCCATAGTGCCGCCGAGGCGGCGCGTCTGCTGGGTTCCAGCGAAGGCACCGTGCGTTCCCAGGCCTGCCGGGGGCGTCTTCGACTCCGCAATCTCTTGAAAGGTCTCTTATGAACCAGCGGCCTTGTCACTCCATGGATATCGCGGCCTTCGTCGCGGATGAACTCATGCCGGACGAGGCCCGGCGCGTGCAGCAGCACCTGGAGCAGTGCGAGTCCTGCCGCAGCTTGGCCTCGGAATTGGCTTTGCAGCGAGGCGCGCTGCGGGAGCTGGAGGATCCGCCTGGTTTCGAGCAGGCGCTCCAGGCCATGCGGGAAGGTGCGCTGCGTCGGCTCGATCCCACACCGTCAGCCGCAGAGCCGGACATCAAACCGCGCCGCTTGAGGACGTTCGCATGGTCATCCGTTCATCGGCCGCTTTGGCTGGCTGCTGCGGCGATGGGCTTGATCCTTGGCTGGAGCGCGTGGACGCGCCGTCCGATGCGAAACCGTGCGCCCCTCGCGACGCCGCATCTGGCCCAGAACCCTGCTCAGAATGACGTTCTGAATCGCGGCCTGGATATCCCACAGACATCAGCATCGCAAACGCTGTCTCCTCAATCCACGACATCAACTGTCCAAAAGTCGGCTCCGACCATGGCCGTTGCCACCAAGGCCGGGCCATCGCGCCGCCCCCGGCAGCCGTCGCGCGCGGTCGAGGACACCCAGCAACAGCTTGAAGCCCTGGTCGCTTCCGCCGATCCCCCCGGCAGCGATCCCGCGCCCGTCTTCATCCAGCAAACCCCGCAAGTCGTCATCTACTGGGTCAAACCCGTTCGAGGAGGTGTCTCATGACATCCTGGAAAACCCTGTTCATCGCCGTTTCCCTGTTGTGCCTGGCGCCGCCGAGCCTGATGGCGGAAGAGCCTCCGGCCGCTACCCACCGGGAAGTTCAGATCGCGCCCAAGGACGTGCAGACCGCCGTCTTCGTTCTCAAACACGCCGACGCCAAGGCCGTGGCCAAGCTGCTGGCCGATTTCACCGAATACCTGGGCGGTTCCATCAAGGCCGATGCGGATGGCCATTCCCTGGCTGTGGTCGGCAGCATGGAATTGGTGGGCGCCGTGGGCAGCGCTCTCGATCGTCTAGATACAGACCAGGCCCCAAAATCCGTCCGAACGGTGGAGCTCACGTTCCATCTGCTGTGGCTCACCAAGCATGGGCAGATCGAAGCGAATTTGCCTCCGGAGTTGCAGGGCGTGATCGCGCAGATGAAGGGCATCTACAAAGGCATCCAATTGCTAGGAACATCCATCACTCAAACCACCGAGGGGAAGGAGGGGAAAATAGAGGTGATTAGGGGCGTCGGTGATCTGCCCGGCGAGCTCGATTCCCCAAAAATTCCGTATAGCGTGGGTTTTGGAGAGGTCAGACTCACCCCTGGGGTCGATGCCAAGACCTGGACGATTCAGGTCCCTGTACAACTTTTTGCGCAGATCAGCTTGAAAACGGGATCTTCTGAAAGGCGCGAAGCCCTGGAAGTGAAGAGCCGCTTGGAACTCCATGGCAATCAGCCCGTGGCCGTGGGCAGCACCAGTACGGGCGTGGCTGGTGCGTCCCTTTGCCTCGTCGTCTCGGCGAAGGTGCTGGACTGATCGATTCCTGAATGCAGCAAAGGCCCTGATCCTCGCGGTCAGGGCCTTTCCCTTTCATCGTCCAGCCTAGTAGCGGTAGTGCTCGGGCTTGTAGGGGCCTTCGACTTGCACGCCGATGTAGGCGGCCTGGGCGGGCGAAAGTTCGGTGAGCTGGGCGTTCAGCGTGGTGAGCTGCAGGCGCGCGACTTTTTCGTCCAGGGTCTTGGGCAGGGTGTAGACGCCCACGGGATACGCGTTCGTGTCCTTCTTCGTCCACAGTTCGATCTGGGCCAGGGTCTGATTGGCGAAGCTGCTGGACATCACGTAGCTGGGGTGGCCCGTGGCGCAGCCCAGGTTCACCAGGCGGCCCTTGGCCAGCAGGATGATCCGTTTCCCGTCGGGGAAGATCACGTGGTCCACCTGGGGCTTGATTTCTTCCCAGGTGCAGCCGGAAAGGCCCGCCACGTCGATTTCGCTATCGAAGTGGCCGATGTTGCAGACGATGGCCTGATCCTTCATGGCGGCCATGTGCGTGGCGGTGATGACGCTGAAGTTGCCCGTGGCGGTCACAAAGATATCGGCATTGTCGCAGGCCCAGTCCATGGTGACCACGCGGTAGCCTTCCATGGCCGCCTGCAAGGCGCAGATGGGGTCGATTTCGGTGATCCAGACCTGGGCGCTGAGGGCGCGCAGGGCCTGGGCGCAGCCCTTGCCCACATCGCCATAGCCGCACACGACGGCGATCTTGCCGGCCACCATCACATCCGTGGCGCGCTTGATGCCATCCACCAGGGATTCGCGGCAGCCGTACAGATTGTCGAACTTGCTCTTGGTCACGCTGTCGTTGACGTTGATGGCGGGCACCTTCAGATCGCCCTTCTTGGCCATTTCGTACAGGCGATGCACGCCGGTGGTGGTCTCTTCCGTGATGCCCTTGATCTTGGACAGTTGCTGTCCATACCATCCGGGCTGCTCGGAGATCCGCTTATTGATGGAGGCGAACAGCACCTTGGCTTCTTCGCTGTCGGGGGCGTCCAGAACATGGATGTCCTGCTCCGCCTTGGCGCCCAGATGCAGCAGCAACGTGGCGTCGCCGCCGTCATCCAGGATCATGTTTGCGCCTTCCGCGAAATCAAAGATGCGGTGGGTGTAATCCCAGTAGTCCTCCAGGCTCTCGCCCTTGTAGGCGAAGACGGGGGTGCCGCCGGCGGCGATGGCGGCGGCGGCGTGATCCTGCGTGGAGAAGATATTGCAGGAGGCCCAGCGCACGTCGGCACCCAGGGTTTTCAGCGTCTCGATCAGCACGGCGGTCTGGATGGTCATGTGCAGGCTGCCCGCCACGCGCGCGCCCTTGAGGGGCTGGCTCGCGGCGAACTCCTTGCGGATGGCCATCAGCGCGGGCATCTCGCTCTCGGCGATGGCGATCTCTTTGCGTCCCCAGTTGGCCAGCTTGAGATCGGCGACTTTGAAGTCGGACATGCTTCACCTCGTCACTTGATCGGTGGAGGTGGTTCTCACCATCCACGCGAAGGGTTGTGGAAGGTGAGCGCCGTTGATCTGGATGAGTCCGAGCCTGGGACGAAAACGTCTTGCAGCGCTCCTCGGACAGGGGTCAGTGTAAGGCATTCGCACGACGTTCGCTTGCAGGGGGGCTGGGATGAGTGGATTCCGATGGAGATGGGCACAGGCATCAGTCTCGGCATGCGCCCTCGCGCTGGCGGCCCTGGCCCTGTGCCAGCCTCTTGGCGTGCTTCGCGCCCAGGAGGCAGCGGTCGCGACGCCTGCCCAGGGGCGTTTCTTGGATCCGGCGGCCGTGGATCTGGCCAAGGCGCTGCCCGCACCGCCCGAGGCGGGAAGTCTGGCGGCCCAGGCGGATCTGGAAGCGGTCCTGCAGGCCCAGGCCTGGCGCACGCCGGATCAGGTGGCCTGGGCGAAGCAGATCGAGGCCGATGGCGACTTCGATTCGGCCGCGGTGCTGGGATCTTGGTTCAAGGCGGAAAAGCTGCCGGTGTGTGCGCGGTTCCTGAAGGATGTGGCCAAGGACGTGAAGCGGGTCAGCAGTCGGGCCAAGGATCTCTACCATCGCCCGCGCCCGTTCCGGGTGTCCCAGGATGTGAAGCCCTGCGTGTTTGAGCCGCCCGTTTTCTCGTATTCCTATCCCAGTGGCCACTCCACGCGGGCCTTTGCGCGGGCCTTGGTGTTGGCGGAAGTCTTTCCCGATCGCCGCGCGGAACTGCTGGCGTTTGCCCACAAGGCGGCCTGGGGTCGCATCCTGGGCGGGGTTCACTTCCCCAGCGACGATGTGGGTGGTCGCCTGCTGGCCGAAGCAACGGTCGCTACCATGCTGAAGAGCCCTGCTTTTCAGAAAGCCGTGACTGAATGCCGCCAGGAGATCGAGGCCGTCCGGATGGTGGGCCGCTGATCCGAAATCGAGCCTACATGCGCCTGAGACGACGCAGCTCGGGTGCCTTCCAACTGGTGAATCCCACCACGCCCAGGGTCATCAGTCCACCGAAGGCGACGCTGGGGATGAGGCCCAGCAGGCGGGCGGCCAAGCCCGATTCAAAGGCGCCGATTTCGTTGCTGGAGGTGATGAAGAAGGCGCTCACGGCGGAGACGCGTCCCATCAGTTCCGCAGGCGTTCGCAACTGCACCAGCGTCTGGCGGACCACCACACTGACGCTGTCCGCAGCGCCGCTGACGGCGAGCAGGAATAGGCAAAGCGCAAAACTGCGAGAAAAGGCGAAGGCGATCCAACACAGGCCGAAAAGCCCCACACTCCACAGCAGCGTGCCTCCGGCGCGCCGCATCGGCAGCCGATGGGCCAGGACGACGGCCGTCAGGATGGAGCCGACGGCGGGCGCTGCGCGCAGCACGCCCAGGCCCTGGGGACCGACCTTCAGGATGTCGGAGGCGAAGATCGGCAGCAGGGCGGGGGCTCCGCCGAAGAGGACGGCGAAGAGATCCAGCGACATCGCGCCCAGCAGAACCTGGCTTCGGGTGACAAAGCTGACGCCCTCTTTCAGGCTGAGGAGCAGGCCGGAGGAAGGCGCATTCTTGCGGGGCTTGGGTGCAACGCCGAACAGCGTGAACAGGCCCATCAGGATGAGGGCCACCTCGGTCCCGTAGGCGATGCGCGGGCCGCCAAAGCCGTACAGTAGGCCGCCGATGGCAGGGCCCAGCACCATGGCCGTCTGGAAAACGGAACTGTTCCAGGTCGCGGCGTTGGCCAGGGCTTCGCGGTTCACGACCTCCGTGCGGAGGGCCTGCGAGGCGGGACGATAAAACGCCCGCGCCGCGCCCGCCAGCGCCTGGATGGCATAGAACGGCCATGCGGAGCTGGGCGTCTCCACCAGGTTCAAACCCAACAGAAGCCCCGCTCCGACCAGCATCAGCAGCATCGACAGCATCGCCTGGAGACGGCGGTCCATGCGATCGGCCGCGTAGCCTCCCACCAGCATGAAGCCTAAGCACGGAATGGCTTCAGCCAGCCCGACCAGGCCCAGGCTCAAGGCGGAATGGGTGATCTCGTACACCTGCCAGCCCATCACCACCGACTGAATCAGGTTGCCGATGGTGAGGGCTGAGTTCGAGAACAGGTACCAGCGAAATTCGGGAGAGCGAAGCGCTTGATAGGCGTCGTGCGACAAGGATGATGGTTCGTCCATCAATCCAATCTACCTGGACTACTCGTAGCGCAGCGCGTCGATGACATCAAGGTTGGCCGCTTTCACCGCGGGCAGGAATCCGGCGAAGACACCGACCACGGCGCTGAATCCAAGTCCCAGGACCACCGCATAGCTCTGGAAGACGGCGGGGATTGCGAACTCTTGAAGCAAAAACACGGTGCAGTAAGCGAAGAGAACACCCAGCAGTCCACCCAGGATGGAAAGCACCAACGCCTCAACTAGGAACTGCCACAGGATGTTGCGCTGCGTCGCGCCCAGCGCGCGGCGGACGCCGATCTCGCGGGTTCGTTCCGTGACGCTCACCAGCATAATGTTGGAGATGCCGATGCCGCCCACCAGCAGGGAGATGCTGGCGGCCACCGCGAGCAGGGCGGTCAGGATACCCGCCTGCTGGGACTGCATCTGAACGATGTCATCCTGCTTGCGGATCGTGAAGGGATTCTCGTCCTTGGGGGCGACCTTCATGCGCTGGCGCAGCAGCGCCGTGATCTCGGCATCCGCGATATCCGCCTTGCCCTCCATGGCGCTGGCCATGATGCGCTGGATACGGTCGCGGCCCATGATCTTGCGCATGACCGTCGTGTAGGGCGCCACCACCAGATCATCCTGGTCGCCAAACATGCCCGCGCCCTTGGCGGAGAACAGGCCGATGACCTGGAAGGGCAGCTTGCCAATGCGGATCGTGCAGCCAATGGGATCCTCGCCACCGGGGAACAGGTTGTCCTGGACGGTCTTCCCGATCACGCAGACCTTGGCCTGTCCGCGGACTTCCGCATCGTTGAAGAACCGGCCCCGGCTCAGTTCACGTCCCTGGATTTCCATGAACTCCGTGTTGGTGCCCTGGATCTGGGACATGTAGTTGTTGTTCTGGTAGATCATCGACCGGCTGGTAGACACCTGGGGAGAGGCCGCCACGACGCTGCTGGCGCGCAACTCCTGCTCGATCAGGGTGGCGTCGCTTTCCAGCAGTCCCTCGCCGCTGCCCATGGCCATGGGGCCAAAGCGGTTATTGCTGCCGCCCGGGAAGATCGTGACCGTGTTGGAACCCATGTTCTGGATGAGCTTCAACGCAGCCTGTCGAGATCCTTCACCGATGCCGATCATGGCGATGACCGCGCCCACGCCAACGATGATGCCGAGCATGGTGAGGAAAGCGCGCGTCTTGTTTCGCGTGATCGCGAACAGCGCGAGCTTAAGGAATTCAATTAATGCCATGGAAGACTCCGAGCTCTGGGAAGAGCGCCCAGATCATGCGCGGCGCTGCGAATCCGCTACGCCGCGCATGGGCGGTCACGGGAACAACATCGTTTCCGGAAACCAATTCGAATGAAGGCAGGATGGGGCCATGATGACGAGCATCAGCGGCGCGGGGGGCCACCGGGGCCGCCCAGCATCGGGCCGGCTGCGGCTGCGCCTTTCTTCAAGTCTTCAACACCGATGAGGATGTCCATGTTCTCGCTGAGGCCTTCGCCGGAGATCTCGGTGAACTGACCGTCCGTCGCGCCGATCTTCACAGGAACCGCCTTGGGCTTGCCGTTCTCAAGCACCCAGATCTTGTCGTCGCGGTGCTGGACCATGCCGCCCTTGTTGCCACTGGCCTGCGTCGCGCGGGCTGGGGCAAAGCCCATGGTGACGGGCTTCTTGGGGCCCGTGAAGGCGGCGGGGTTGAACCGCAGCGCGGCATTGGGGACGCGGAGGACATTGTCCCGGCGGTTCGTGACGATGGTGACATTGGCGGTCATGCCGGGGAACAGGGCGAAATCGCCCTTGTAGATGGCGGCACCCGCAGGGATATACCGCGCCGTCGCCGTTTCGATAGTGGCGGCGCCTCCCTTGGTGGACAGCACAGGAGCGGCCTTGGGGCCGTGGCTACCCTGGAACGGGGCTCCGCCTTCCGCACGGTGATGCGACCAGGCACCGGGGCCGGGCTTGGCACCCATGTTGGGCGCGGCAGGGGCTTCAGTGCTGGCGACGCGAGGCTCGTTGGTGACCTGCATGATCACGTTGTAGGTGACGACATTATTGGTCGTGACGGGGTTGAGCTGAACCTCGGTCACCTGGCCCTGGAACTGCCGATCCGGGTAGCTATCCACGGTGAAGAAGGCGTTCTGGCCCACCTGGACCTGGCCGATGTCGGCCTCGTCGATGGCAGCCTGGACCTTCATCTTGGAAAGATCCTGGGCGATGGTGAACAGGTTCGGCGTGCTGTAGCTGGCGGCCACAGTCTGGCCTTCGTCGACCACGCGGGAAACGACCAGGCCGTCCACGGGGGCGGTGATGGTGCAGTAGCCCAGATTGATCTTGGCTTTGGCCACGCCTTCCTTGGCAGAGGCCAGGTTCCCGGTCGCCGTCTTCAGCGAAAGTTCCTTCGCATCCAGTTCAGACTGGCTGATGAGATTCTGATCGAAGAGGCGCTTGTTTCTCGAAAAGTCGAGTTTCGCGTTCTCGAACGAAGCCTGGGCCCGAGAAAGGCTCGCCTGGGCGTCCTTAAGCTGGGTCTCCCAGATGGTGGGATCGATCCGGGCGATGACCTGTCCCTTCTTCACGAGGCTATTGAAGTCCGCGTAGAGGTTCGTCACCACGCCGGAAACCTGGGTGCCCACGGAAACCTGGATGAGCGAGTTGATGGACCCCGTGGCGCTGATCTTCTGGGTCACTGTGCCAAGGGATACTTTGGCCGTGCGCCACCGGATCTCTTCCGATGACGGCTTGTTGACCAGGGCGATGGTCACGCCCCCAACGACGACGACACCCGCCGCCAATCCGATCCAAATCTTGCGCTTCATGCCGACCTCTCTGCAGGAGTCTTTGATGCTACCCAATTACCATGGAGGGGACGAGCCTGCGGGAGGTTGAAGGCGAGGCGATGAATTTTGAGCCGACCATCCTGCGCGGTGTGGAAATTTGCGCAGAAGGGTCGCCGGGGGCTCGGGTTCGAAACGCGATGAAGGTCAATCTCCAGGCTGAATTTTCGGCTACTGGAAGAGCTTTATGTCGATGGCTTCGGCCATGCGCTGGTATCCCTTCGGGTTCAAATGGAGATGGTCGCCCGAGTCGTAGAGGGGCAGCAGCCGATCGGGGTCGGAGGGGTCGCGCACGGCGGCATCCAGATCCACCACGGCGTCGAACAGGCCCGAGGTGCGGATCCAGGCGTTGACCTTCTTGCGCGCCGCCTCGTGCTCCGGGCTGTCGTAAAACGAGGCCTTGAACGGCAGGATGGGCGAGCCGAGGACCGCAACATGGTTGCGATGGGCCTTTTCGATCATTTGCGTATAGGCCGCGATCAAGCGATCTGCGACGCCGGGGTCGTGGCTGCCCCCGATATCGTTGACGCCCTCCAGCAGGATGATCCAGCGGACGCCCTTGGATTCCAGCCCGTCGCGCTCGAAGCGCTGCAGGGCGGTGGGGCCGAGTCCCCCTGCGACAACGGCGTTGCCACCGATGCCCATGTTCATTACGCCGATGGACCGGCCCTGGTCCGCCAGCCGTCGAGACAGCTGGTCGGGCCAGCGATCGTTGCCGTTGGTCGTGGAGCCTCGTCCATCGGTGATGGAATCCCCGAATGCCACGATGACCGGGGCCTGGGCATCGACCTCAACGCCAGCCAGGATGTACCAGTGATCCGTGGGCACGGCCTGGGGCATCTCCTTGGCCGACGCGGCGGCTCCGGTGCCGATATAGGACGTCGTTCTGGAACCCGGGTGTCCCGTCACGTTCTTGGGCGCGGATCCGAATTCCATGGACACAGTCACATCTGAAAGGGGCGCCAGCGCGAAATCCATTGGATCCGATGCCAGGACCTCTCCGGGTTGCAGGGTGACGCTGGCCGCACGGCGGAAGGTAAGGGGCCGACCCGTCGCAGGGTCGATGGAGGCTGCGCCCGTCGAGCGCGCGATGCGGACGGATTTCACGGTCAGAGCGCTGTCCCCGTAGGCGTTAGAGAGGCGCACGCGAACGCGCTGGCCCGCCAGCGAGACGCGCATGACCTGCCGGAGCGTGTTTCCGGTAAGTCCCGGGGCGGGCGGCAGGTTGTGTGGCTCCGTGAGCTGCTGGGCAGCCCCCCAGGTGCCCACCCAGTTTTCGGCCCTGGCATGCAGCACCGAGATACTGGCCATGCATCCGAGGAGGCAGAAAGTGTGTCGCAGCGTGCGCATTTTCATGGCGCTCCTCGTCCTTGGGGTGCATCCGAAGTTTTTCAGTATACTTCCCGCTCGTGAGCGACCAAGCGTTGTTCCCAGGGAGCCTGCCGCATGACACACCGCGTTTTCCTTGCACTTGGGTTTGGATCCCATGGCCGCGGTTCGGGGCTGATCCGGATCGGCCTTTTTCTGGGGCTCGCGGCTTTGCCCCTCGCCTCGCAGAACCTTGTCACGCCCACGCCCGGCGCGCACCGGGTGGCGCTCGTTCAGGCGGGTGAGCGCCCTCGCCTGATCCTGGATGCCCAGGATTATCCAGGCGTTCGGCGGGCCGCTGAAAATCTAGCTTCGGACCTTGAGCGTGTGACGGGCCAACATGCAGAGATCTCGATGCAGACTCCGCCCTCGGCCCGCATGGCCGTGATCATTGGCACCCTGGGTCATTCGAGCCTCATCGATCAGCTGGTGAAGGCGCGCAAGCTGGATGTCTCCAAGGTGCAGGGCCGCTGGGAGGCGCACGTGCTGCAGGTCGTCCGCAAGCCCCTGCCGGGCGTGGAGAACGCCCTGGTCATCGCGGGCAGCGACAAGCGCGGCACCATCTACGGCATCTACGACGTGTCCGAGCAGGCTGGTGTCTCTCCCTGGTACTGGTGGGCCGATGTCCCCGTCCAGCACCGCGACGCGCTGTACGTGGAACAGGGGAAGCGCATCGATGCGGGTCCCGCCGTGAAATACCGGGGCATTTTCCTCAATGACGAAGAGCCCGCCCTTGGCGGCTGGGCCCGGAAGACGTTCGGGGGCTTCAATAGCCGTTTCTACGGCAAGGTCTTTGAACTGATCCTTCGACTCAAAGGGAATTACCTGTGGCCCGCCATGTGGGGCAGCGCCTTCAACGAGGATGATCCGGCGAACGCGGCCCTGGCCGATGAGCTGGGCGTCGTCATGGGCACCTCCCACCACGAACCCATGCTGCGCGCGCAGCAGGAATGGGGGCGGCATGGCTCCGGCCCCTGGGACTTCACGCGCAATGCCGAGGTGCTGAAGACCTTCTGGGCCGATGGCATCCGGCGCAACAAGAACTTCGAAAGCCTGGTGACCGTGGGCATGCGCGGCGATGGGGATATGCCCATGGAGGAAGGCGCCAATGTCAGCCTGCTGGAAGGCATCGTCGCATCCCAGCGCGGGATCCTGGAAAAGGAGATGGGCAAGCCCGCCGCGCAGATCCCGCAGCTCTGGGCGCTCTACAAGGAAGTTCAGGGCTACTTCGAAAAGGGCATGAAGGTGCCCGACGATGTGACGCTGCTGTGGTGCGATGACAACTGGGGCAACATCCGCCGCCTGCCTACGGCGGAGGAGCGCCATCGGTCTGGCGGCGCTGGCATCTACTACCACTTCGATTACGTGGGCGGTCCCCGGAACTACAAGTGGCTTTACACCATGCCCCTGGCCAAGGTCTGGGAGCAGATGAGTCAGGCCCACGCGTTTGGCGCGGATCGGATCTGGATCGTCAACGTGGGCGATCTCAAGCCCATGGAGCTTCCCATCGAGTTCTTCCTGCGGCTGGCCTGGAACCCGGATGCCATGGACGCTGCCAGCGTTCCGGCCTTTGTTCGGAAATGGGCGGCCCGGGAATTCGGAGAGGCCGATAGCGCCGAAATCGCCGAGATCGTGCAGCTGTACCAGCGCTTCAACGGTCGGCGCAAGCCTGAGATGCTCAGCCCCGACACCTTCAGCCTCATCCACGAGCGCGAGGCCGAGCGCGTCGTGGAGGACTGGAAGGCCCTGGAACAGCGGGCCGAGGCCGTCTACCGCCGGCTCCCGAAATCCGCCCTGGATGCCTTCGATCAGCTGGTGCTGCATCCCGTGAAGGCCTGCCGCGTGGTCAACGAAATGCTGGTGACCGCCGGGTTCAATCGCCTGTATGCCGAGCAAGGGCGGGCTTCCGCCAACCGTCTGGCCGCACGGGTCAAGGAGCTGTTCGAGGAAGACGCGCAGCTCACGAAGCACTACCACGCCATCAATGGCGGGAAGTGGAACCATTTCATGGATCAGAAGCACCTGGGCTACACCATCTGGCAGGAACCCCCCGCGGAGGTGATGCCCGCCGTGAGTGAGATCCGCATGGCGGAGACGCCCGCCATGGCCGTCGCCATCGAAGGCACTCGCCAGGCCTAGGCTCGCGACGATGGCTATATGGGCGCGGCCCGCCTGCCCGCCGCGACCGCGCCAGCGCCCGTGCAGCGCTGGATCGATGTCTTCAATCAGGGGAAGGGACATTTCCGCTTCCAGGCCCGTTCGGAGGCGCCCTGGCTGCGCGTCTCGCCTGCATCCGGCGAGGTTGCTGATATCCAGCGGCTCACCGTTTCGGTGGACTGGTCCCAGGTGCCGGAAGGCGCAGGGGAGGGCCGAATCAAGGTCCTGTGCGAGGGCACGTCCCAGTTCGTGACGGTTCTGCTACCGGTCACCAAGCTCGCCGCTGCTGAAAAGCTGCCGATCGGATGCTTCCTGGAGGACGGCGGACGCGTGGCCATCGAGGCCGCCCACTTCGATCGGAGCGTGGCGGTGAACGGCACCCAGTGGCGCGAGATCCCCGGTTATGGCCGCACCCTTTCAGGCCTCGGCGTCTTCCCCCTGACCGCCGCCTCGGTGTCCAAAGTCGAGGAAGGTCCCTTCGTCGAATACAGCGTCTACCTCAGCCGTCCCGGCGATTGGACCGCCAGCCTCTTCATCGGGCCTTCCCTGGACTGTGTGCCGGGCCGGGGCTTGCGCGCGGCGTTGTCCGTGGATGGCGAAAAGCCGACGCTGGTGGATTTCCTGAATGATCGAAATGGTGGGAACTGGGATATGGCGGTGTCCAATAGCGTGCGCCGGGCCCAGGCGGTGGTGAAGATCGCCCAGCCCGGCGTCCACAAGATCCGCGTCCACATGGTGGATGCGGGCATCGTGCTGGAGCGCCTCGAACTCAACGCCCCCATGACATTCCGCCCCAGCTACCTGGGCCCCCTCGAAAGCGCGAGGGTTCTCCGCTGATTCGGTTTCACGGAAAGGCCGCTTGATCCAAGGCGCCCACTGGAAATGTTCCGGTGGGCGCTTGGTTGTTAGCGTCCCAGTTCGGTCCAATCCCGCACGACGCGCGCGGCGAAGCCGTCCACAAACAGGGTCTGCAGTAAACCCGCGACCAGGACGAGGGCGCCGCACACCAGCACTGTGGCGCCGGCGAAAGGCGCCCCCGCGTCTGGCTGCTCGGCGCGATCCCGCTCCTGGCTTTCGGAGGGCTTCTCCAGGAAGAGCGCCACCGGAACGCGCAGGTAGTAGTAGACGCTGGCGAGGCTGGCCAGCACGCCCACGACGGCAAGCCCGATGTGGCCGGTGCCGATCAGTTCCTTGAAGATCATGTATTTCCCGAAGAATCCGGCCGTGGGCGGCAGTCCCGCAAGCCCCAGCAGGCACAGCGTGGCGGCGATGGAAAGCCCCGGGCGCTTCCAGCCCAGCCCGCGCAGATTCGCGAACGTCGTCTTGTCTCCCACCAGGCCAAAGGCCGTCAGCAGTCCGAATGCGCCCATGTTCATCGCCATGTAGGCCACCAGGTAATACAGCAGGCCCACATAGGCTTGCTGCGTATCCGCCACGAAGGCCAGCAGCAGGTAGCCCGCGTGGCTGATGCTCGAATAGGCCAGCATGCGCTTGACGTTCGTCTGCACCAACGCGGTGAGGTTGCCCCCGATCATCGTCAACAGCGCGAGAAAGGCCATGGCCAGGCGGGCCTTGGTGCCAAGGATGGCGAGCCCGGGGATGACGGACAGCGCGCCGGGAAAGACGCGCAGCAGCGCGATCAGCGCCACGCCCTTGGTGGCCACGGACATGAAGCCCGAAATGGGATGGGGCGCGCCCTCGTAGGCGTCGGGCGTCCACTGATGGAAAGGCACGGCGCTGACCTTGAACAGGAAGCCCATCAATAGCAGTGCGCCGCCCAGCAGGGCGATGGGATCGGCGGACAGGGCGGTCATGGTCCGGAAATCCAGCGTTCCCGTGGCTCCATAGAGCAGCACCGAGCCCATGAGAAAGCAGCTTGAGGCCACGGCACCGGTCAGGAAGTATTTCATGCCGCCTTCCGCGGCCTCCATGCGCGTCCTCACGGTGGCGGTCAAGGCATAGAGCGGCACCGATAGCAGTTCCAGGGCCACGAAGAGCAGCAGCAGGTGCGTGGTGGAGGCGAACAGGATCATGCCCGTCGCGGACATCAGCAGCAGGGACAGCGTTTCACCCTTGACCCAGCCCTCCTGGTGCAGGTGATCCCACAGCTGCAGGATGGTGATGGTGGCCGTCAGCAGCACGAAGATGGCGGCAAACTGGCCCAGCCGATCCATGCGCAAGGGGCCGTAGAACGGCTGATGGCCGGACTTCCAGAGGCTGGTGACGTAGAAGAATCCACCGATGGCGGCGGCCAGCGCGATGAAGAACATGGCCCCGCGGATCCATTTCTGCGTGGATTGGTCCTTGTCCAGGGCCGCGATGGGCAGCAGGCAAGCAGCCATGGAGGGCAGCAGGAGCGGCAGCACAGCCGAGAGCTGCTGGGCGTTGGGGAAGAGGCTCGCGCTCATCGTCGCTCCTCCGAAACTCGCGGTTCAGGGGCTGCAAGCACCGTTGGGCGCTGCCCTGGCGCCTGGGCGTCCGATAGCAGCTGTTCCACCGCAGGCTGCGAGTGGCCCAGGAAGGTCTGCGGGTGCAGGCCCATCCAGAACACCAGCACCAGCAGGGGCAGCATCACCGCCACTTCGCGCGCGTTCAGATCCCCGCTGATGTGGGCCGTGCCGCTCTCGCCATCCGGGTTCGCCGGTCCCCAGAACACGCGCTTGAACATCCACAACATGTAGACCGCGCTCAACAGGATGCCCAGCGTGGAGATGCCCGCCAGCACGCGTCCCCAGGCGAAGTGCGAGGTGAACGCGCCGTTCAGGATCAGGAATTCCCCGACAAACCCGTTGGTCAGCGGCAGGCCGATGCTGGACAGGGTGATGATGAGGAAGATGGCCGAGAATACGGGCATCTTCGTGGCCACGCCGCCGAAGTCCGCGATCATCCGCGTGTGCGTGCGGTCGTAGATCATGCCCACCAGCAGGAAGAGCGCCCCGGTGGAGATGCCGTGGTTCAGCATCTGCAGCATGGCCCCCTGGGTGCCCAGGGTCGTCATGCTGCAGATGCCAAGCATCACGAAGCCCATGTGGCTGACGGAGGAATAGGCCACCAGCTTCTTGATATCCCACTGCACCATGGCCACCAGCGCGCCGTAGATGATGGCGATGACCGACAGGATCGCGATGGGCTTGGCCAGCACGATGAATGCCGCCGGAAAGATCGGCAGCGCGAAGCGCAGCAGGCCGTAAGGCCCCAGCTTCAACAGCACGCCCGCGAGGATGACGCTGCCCATGGTCGGGGCTTCCGTATGGGCGTCCGGCAGCCAGGTGTGCAGGGGAAAGAGGGGCACCTTGATGGCAAAGGCCAGGGTGAAGGCCAATAGCAGTGTGAACTGGGTGCGGAAGGGCAGGCCCTGGGCGGCCTGGGCCATGAGTTCCGGCGAGAAGCCTCCCGCCTTGGTGGCGATGTAGAGCAGGGCCACCAGCCAGATCAGCGATCCCGCCAGGGTGAAGAGCATGAACTTGGTCGCCGCGTACTTGCGGTCCTGTCCACCCCAGAGGCCGATCAGGAAGAACATGGGCAGCAGCATCGCTTCCCAGAAGACATAGAACAGCAGCAGATCCTGGGCCACCAGGGCGCCCAGCATCGAACCCTCCAGGACCAGGAACAGCCCCATCGCCGCGCCAGCTTTGCGTTCCAGGCTGTTCCACGTGCCCAGCAGGGTCAGCGGCGTGAGGAAGGCCGTGAGCAGGATCAGCCAGATGTTCAGCCCGTCGACGGCCAAGTGGTAGTCCACGGGCAGGCCCACGGCGGTGAACCAGGGGGACCATTCGCGGACCAGGATGCCGCTCGCGTCGGGCGTGGCGCGCAGCAGGTGCATCAGGGCCACGGTGAAGACGCCGGTGGCACCGAGCAGGGCCAGCAGCTTGACCAGGGGTGCCTGGCGCTCGGGCAGCAGCATCAGCAGCAGCCCCCACAGGATGGGCGCAAAGACCAGGAAGCTGAGAAGGTGGGTGTTGATCCAGGCGGTCACGGGCTTGTCCTATCGCAGGAAGATGACCAGCAGCGCCAAAGCGCCCAGGGCCATGCCGAGGATGTAATTGCGGACGCGGCCGGTCTGGAGCAGGGCCGTGAAATCCCCCGTCACCATCGTGAGCGCGCCGGGTGCGTTGATGCCCACTCCGTCGATGAGGATCACGTCGAAGAGCTTCCAGAGCAGGTTTGCCAGCCAGCGGGTCGGGGCGAGCACCAGGAATTCGATGCCTTCGTCGACCCAATACTTGTTGAACAGCAGGCGGTGCAGGGCCGGGAATCGCTGAGTCAGCGCCTCGGCAGCGCCCAAGCCATCGCGGTAGCTGAGGTAGCCGAACAGCGCGAAGGCCAGGCCCAGCACGGTGGAAACCGTCGCCAGCAGGACCGGATTCGCCCCATGCGTTTCCGTGTGAAGGGCCTGCGCCGTCTGTCCGAACCGAATCGAAGGCTCGAGGATGGCTTCCACCCGGAAGTTGCCGCCAAAGGCCGTGGGCCATCCCAGCGCCACCGCCAGCAGCGCACCCAGGCCGAGGACGATCAGAGGCAGCGTCATCGTGACCGGGGATTCATGAACGTGCTCGAAGGCGTGCGCATCGCGGGGCTCGCCCAGGAACGCGAGCGTCATCAAGCGCAGCATGTAGAAAGCGGTGCAGCACGCGCCTGCGACGCCGATGGCCCACAGCCAGGGGCTCTTCTGGAATGCGAGGTAGAGGATCTCGTCCTTGCTGGCGAATCCCGAGGTGCCGGGAAAGCCGATGATGCACAGCGTCGCGATGGCCATGGTCCAGAACGTGATCGGCAGCTTGGATCTCAGCCCGCCCATCTTGAACAGATCCTGTTCGTGGTGCATCGCCATAATGACGCTTCCCGCGCCCAGGAAGAGCAGGGCCTTGAACCAGGCGTGGGTGAAAAGGTGGAAGAAGCCTGCAGCGAAGCCGCCCGCGCCCAGGCCCATGAACATGTAGCCCAGCTGGCTGACGGTGGAATAGGCCAGCACCTTCTTGATGTCGCGCTGCAGCAGGCCGATGGTGGCTGCGAACAGCGCCGTGGCCCCGCCGACCCAGGCGATGACCGTCAGGGTGATCGGCGTGAGCGTAAACAACGGCGCCAGGCGACACACCAGCACGATGCCCGCGGTGACCATGGTGGCCGCGTGGATCAGGGCTGAGACGGGCGTGGGGCCCGCCATGGCGTCGGGCAGCCACACGTAGAGGGGCAGCTGGGCGCTCTTGCCCGTGGCCCCGACGAAGAGCATCAGCGTGGCGAAGGTCAGGATGCCGAAGCCCAGTTCCGGGCTCAGGTGAGCAACGTCTTTAAGGATGTCGGCGATGGTCAGCGTGCCGAAGCAGGCGAAGAGCGTCAGCATCCCCAGGACCATGCCCAGATCGCCCACCCGGTTGGCCAGGAAGGCTTTCAGGCCCGCCGCCGGGGCGGATTCGGTCTCGAAGTCGTAGCCGATGAGCAGGTAGCTGCACAGCCCCACGCCCTCCCAACCCACGAAGAGCAGGGGCAGGCTGCCGCCGAGCACCAGCGTCAACATGAAGAACACGAAGAGGTTCAGGTAGGCGAAGTAGCGCGCGAAGCCTTCCTCCTTCCACATGTAGCCCACGGAATACAGGTGGATCAGGCTACCGATGCCCGCGACCACCAGGGCCATGAGGCCGGATAGCGGATCCAGCACCAGGCTGAAGGGCACATTGAAGGTCCCCACGGAGATCCAGCTGATGGCCTCCGTTTCCAGTCGGTGCTCCGGGGCGTGCAGGCTGCTGGTGTAGGCGACGAGGGCGAGGATCAGGGAAGCCACCACGGTGCCGATGGCCAGCGTCGCGACGATGGCCTTGCCGGGGCCTTGGGTCCTGCGGATGAGCGCTCCGCCCAGGATTCCATTAAGGATGAAGCCCGCGAGGGGCAGCAGGGGAATGAGCCAGAGGTGGGTGTTCATGTCTCACTGCCTCATCGAGTCGGCGCGGTCGGAATCGGTCGTGCCCCGCAGGCGGAAGAGCGCCACCACCAGCGCCAGGCCCACGGCCGCTTCGCAGGCGGCCACGGCCAGGATGAAGAGGTAGAAGGTGGTTGCCTCCGCCGCCTGCTGGCGGAATCGTCCAAAGGCGAGCAGCGCCACGTTGGCGGCGTTGAGCATCAGTTCGACGCCCATGAACTGGATGATCAGGCTGCGCCGGGTCAGCACGGTGCCCAGCCCGATGACGAAGAGCAGGAGCGCGACCAGGATGTATCCGGCCAGGTTGCCGGTCAGGATCTCAGGCATCACAGCTCCTTCTTCACGAGCAGGATGGCGGCCACCATGGAGGCGAGCAGCAGCAGGCCCGCAGCCTCGAACGCCAGCAGATGCTGCTGGAACAGCGATGTTGCCACCGCGTCCAGCGTGACGGGGCCAGGGTCCACTGATCCCGGAAGCGCTTTGAATGAGGCCAGCAGTTTGGAGGAAGCGACCAGCTTCACGGCGCCCGCGCCCAGGATGGCGACGACGGCCGCGCCCAGCCAGCGCTGGATGGGGCTGTTTCGCTCGGCCTGCTCTTCCTCGTGCGCGCTCAGCAGCATGATGACGAAGAGCAGCAGCACGACGATGGCCCCCGCGTAGACGATGACCTGAAGCGCCGCCGCCACCGGGTTGCCCAGCAGCAGAAAGAGCCCGGCCATGCCCAGAAAGCACAGCACCAGGGATAGCCCCGCCACCACGAGGTTGGATTGCCGGGCCATGGATAGCGCGCCCACGAGGGTGATGAGAGCGAAGGTCAGGAACATGGACCCTCCGAAAAGGACAAGGCTATCGTTTGGCTGCGGCGTGTGCGCGTCCAGACCTGTCTTGCGGCGATCTTGGGGGCTTGGGGTCGGATCATCTTCACGATTCCACGGGGGGATGGGGCACGGCGGGCGTGGGATCCTCGGTGATCCGGGCCTTGCCGTCCACGGCCGCGTAGGTGTTCATGAGATCCCATTTGCCGAACAGCATGGACGCCCGGTCGTAGGCGCTGATCTCGTAGTCCGAACGCAGCCAGATGGCGTCCTTGGGACAGGCTTCCTCGCAGTAGCCGCAAAAGATGCATCGCAGCATATCGATCTGGAAGACCAGGGGGCGTTTCTCCTGGAAGCCCTGCGTTGTTTCCAGATCGCCGAATTCCTCGGCCTGGATGGTGATGCAGCGCGCGGGGCAGGCCTCGGCGCACATGAAGCAGGCCACGCACTTGATGGATCCATCCTCATGGCGCTTCAGCTCGTGCAGGCCGCGATAGCCCTGGGGCAGCTCCTTCTTCATCTCCGGGTACTGGATGGTGAACCGCTTGGACGTGGGCGTGAACAGCTGCTTCAGGAAATGCCTGAAGGTGATCGCCATGCCCTTGAGGATGGGCCAGAGGTACGTCCGATCCAGCCAGCTCAGCTCCACCTGTTTGACGATGACGGCCATGTCCGTTCCCCTATCAGGCCGCGCGGTGGACGAGCATCCACCCGGCGGAAAGGAGCAGGTTGAGCAGGGCGAGGGGCAGCATCAGCTTCCAGCCCGCTTTCATGAGCTGGTCGTAGCGGAAACGGGGCAGGGTCCAGCGCACCCACACGAAAACCCACGCGACGAAGACGACCTTTGTCAGGAAGGCCGCGATGGAGAGCCATGGTCCGGGATCCGGCACCATCGGCACGCGCCAGCCGCCCAAATACAGCGTGGTGATCAGCGCCGAGGCGGTGATGAGGTGGACGTATTCAGAGAGATACATCAGCGCGAACTTCATCGAGCCGAATTCCGTCAGGTAGCCCGCCACGATCTCGCTTTCACCTTCCGCGAAGTCGAAGGGCAGGCGATTCGTCTCGGCGAACATGCAGGCGACGAACACCAGGAAGCCCAGGGGCTGCGCGCATAGGTTCCACGCCCCGAACTGGTTGGCGATGATCTCGTGAGGGTCGTAGCCGCCGGCGCGCATGAAGACCGCCAGCACCGCGAGGCTCATAGCGATCTCGTAACTCACCATCTGGGCCGAGATGCGCATGCCGCCCAGGATCGACCACTTGTTGTTGCTGCTCCAGGCGGCCGTCAGCACGCCGTAGACCGCCACCGCGCCCAGGGCCAGGGGCAGCAGCATGCCCATGCCGTTGCCGGGATCCAGCAGGCTCAGATGGTAGGTGACGCCGCCCTGGGTGAAGCTCTGGCCGAAGGGGATGATGGCAAAACCGAGCATGGCCGGGACGAAGGCCAGGATGGGCGCCAGCCAGAACAGCGCCTTGTTCGCGTGGGGCGGCACCAGGTCTTCCTTCAGGAACGATTTCAGGCCGTCCGCCGCGACGTGCAGCAGCCCCAGCACGCGGAACGGGCCGATGGCGGCGCGGTTGGGGCCGATGCGATCCTGGATCATCGCGCTGCCCCGGCGCTCCACCCACGTCAGCAGGGAGGCCAGCGTCATGGGCAGGCCAAAGGCGACGAGCACCTTGACGATCATCCAGAACAGGTGGGGCGGCAGGTGAGCCAAGCGGGCGAAGGTTTCCATCGGCAGCTTTCAGTCGGGGATTCTGGCGGGAACCCGATCCGTTGAAGGTAGCAGGGGCGAAGGGCTGGGCCAAGAAAGGGCGTATGAACACCTTCTCATGCCAGGACTTGGATGACGAGAGGCGACGGGCGTTTCGAGAAGATCAGGTGCGGGCTTGGACTCAGGCGTTCAGGGCGCGGCGCAGGATATGGGCCTTTCCCAAGTGGTAGTGAAGTGGATCCTGTGACCGATTTTTTCCTGAGAATCCATGAAACAGGGATATTTACTGGGGAATTCGTGTATTCCAATATGTTTTGGGGTTCAGATCGCCACGCGAATCCCAGTGAAGACTGGATCTATTAGGAAACAGACCCAAATTCCCTACTCCATGGGGCAGAAAATTTGAGTCACCTTTAGGAAAATTTAGCTTACATGCGTCCGCTTCATTGGGAATCGCGAACGTCAGGAAAGCAGGCGTCCAGATTTACGACGACCTCGACGACTCCGTGATGGGATGGGTATCTCGTTCATGGAACGAATTCGACGGTGGCCGTGATGGGCTGGAAGCCTGAAGCGCTGAGCCGGATTCGCGCGCTGCCAGCCTTACCAGTCGAGCGGAGAATGGCGAGGGCTCGTCCGCGGAAGCTCGTCGCCTTGGAGTCCATCACCGAGCCAAGATCGGTGGGATTGGCGCTGCCGAGAGCCTGCAGGGTAGCTTCACCTTCCACTGCGATCGTGAACTCGACGGCAGCATCAGGCACTAGCGCTCCCTTTGCATCAGTCACTTCGATGGGAATGAACAGGAGCGATTCGCGGGCGGCACGGACACGCGTGGATTCAGGCGTGCAGCGGAGTGAACTGGCAGGTCCCGTGGTGCGGAGCTCCCGCACCGCCACGATGGCGCCCTTGTCCAGTGCCTTGGCGACCAGCGCGCCCGGTTCCCAGGAAACCGTGAACCGGGCGGTGATGGATTTCGATGGATCGATCGCTTGTTCACCGATCACGCGACCGTTGAGTTCGAGACGAACCCGCTCGGCGCGGGAGTAGACGGAAACCTCGAGCGGCTGGCCCTTCCGGATAGCCCAATTCCAACTCGGCAGTTCCATCGGCCAACCCCAAGGTCCCACCTTCTCCTTCATTCCGGCAGGGATCGGCTCATGAACGCAGAGTTCCACGGCGCTGCGCCTCCAGACGACGTCGCGATAGAGGGACTGCGGCTTCTTGTTGCCGACCAGATCCAGATCGCCGGACCAGTTGATCCACCAGGGCCACGGCATCTGTTCCCAGTCTGTGGGGCCAGTGGTTGTGGGGTCGGCGTCTTTGTCGATATACACGCTGTGGCCGATGCCTGATTCACCCAGGTGATCCATCCCCGTCCAGACAAAGTCTCCGATGACATACGGGTTCGTCTCGATCAGACGCCAATTTTCCAGTGCCTCGAAAGGGTAGGATTCGGTGCCCAGGATCACCCGTTGTGGGCAGCGCGCGTGGTCACTCTCGTATTCCCGCCAGGCGTAATTGCAGCCGCCGATGTCGAGGATGGCGAAGGCTGGGTCGTTGTATTCCCATCGGTTGTTCAATTCGGGATTCTCCCACACGCTGTTGATCGCATTGGTGACGGGACGCCGGAGGTCCTGGCCGCGCACGAAAGAGGCGAGCTTGCGACCCAGTTCGACGCCCGTCTTGCTGAAGCGCTCTGGAATCTCGTTTCCGATACTCCAGATGATCACGGATGGATGGTTGAAATCCCGGCTGACCATCGCGCCCAGATCGTTCTCCCAATGGGAGTCGAAATAGCGCTGGTACCCGTTTGGCTTCTTCGGCAACTGCCACGTATCGGCGAACTCATCGATCACCAGAACGCCCTCCTGATCGCAAGCGTCGAGGAACTCCGTGGAGGGCGGATTGTGACTGGTGCGGATCGCGTTGAATCCGTTCGCCTTCATCAGGCGCACCCGGCGCAGCTCTGCATCTGGGAAGGCGCAGGCCCCGAGAAGGCCATTGTCATGATGCAGGCATGCCCCCTTCAACTTGAGCGACCGCCCATTGATAAGAAGCCCTTTGTCCGCGCTCACGGATACCGTGCGCACGCCAAACGAAGTCTGATATTGGTCCACGGTACGGCCATTCTGAACGAGCCTGAACTTGGCCACATAAAGCTTGGGAGTATCCGGAAACCAGGGATGCACTTGATTCATCTGCAGCTCTTGGTTCACATGCTCCGTCTTGCCCGGCGCTAGGCGCAGGCTCCCAAGCGAATGCCGACTTGATCCGCCATCGGGCGAGGTGAGTTCCAATTCCACCGCCAGATTCTGGGGAACTGGATGATCGTTTCGCACCTCCACGCGAAGCTGCAAGGACGCCTTTTTATCTTTCAGCCAGAGCGTATCCACCCGAGCCCCCCACGTGGGAATGTACAGATCGTCGTGGACACGAAGGCTCGCACCCCGGTATAGCCCGGAACCGGAGTACCAGCGGGTGTTGGATTCCGGATTCAGGACACGGACGGCAATGACGTTGTCCTGCCCGGAATGTCCAAGGTGTCTGGCGATGTCCACTTTCAGCGGAACGTAGCCATGAGGCTGAAAAGCGATATGGTGCCCATTGACCCAGACGTCGCACTCCTGTTGTGCACCGTGAAGAATCAGCTCCATTCCCTTTCCCTCAAGTGAAGCTTGGGCGGCCAAGTGGAGCCGATACCAGCCAACGCCACCACGAAGGTGTCCCACGGCGTTGCCTTCGGGTGTGCCCTTTTCATGAGGACTGGTTCCAGGCCGCGATCCCGGAGGCTCCTCGATGCTCCAATCGTGTGGAAGGTCCACGACCTTCCATTTTGAATCATCGAAACCAGGGGACTCCGCACCGGGGGTTTCTCCGCGATTGAATCGCCAAGCCGCATTGAGCCTGTTCGGAAGCATTTCCGTCCGTTCGGTTTGCGCGACCGCAAATATCGGGCACATCAGCCCACAAGCGATAAAACTGGCCGCTAAGCGTTTGAGCGTTTTCATGGGGCTATTCCTTCAAAATCGCAAACAAAATTTAGCCGGTTTCGTGCCAAGTCGGAATCACTCGAACTTTCCTTTGGCAACCCAGGTGATCCATTGGTCTTTGTGCCTCAGCCTGCGCACTCGATTCTGCCTGTCGAACAGTGCGCCGCGCTGTTCTCCCGTGCGCTCACGCTATGCGCCTCGCTTGCGGAGACGGATCCCTCTGCCGATCACAGGTTCAAATCCTGTCCGGCTTCGAGCGGTATCCCGAATACACAAAAGGCCAAGTGCACGCGGAGGCGAAGCAGGAATACCTGGGGCGGATATGACTGGCCATCAATGGAGACTGGGAACGTTTCGGCAAGCTGTCGGGTGGTGAGCTTCGGCAGCACGGTATCCACCGCGAGCTTCGCCTTCTGGAGTTCCCCCATCACGTCTGCGCTGGATCCCGAACTCCGTGCGAACTCGTCCGCCCGATTGCGCACGTAGCCGCTTCCTGTCGGGACGCCGCCCACAAAGTGCTGCAGGTTGCCAGCGACATGCAGCGCGAGATTGCCCACGGCATTGGTGGCACCCGGCGCTTTTTTCCACAGATCGGCTTCTTGGTGCAGCGCCTGGACCTCAGCCTCGAAAGCCGCGAGATCGCGGCGCAGCAGCGTGAGCAGATGATCCGTCACCGGATCCGGTGGGGCTGGTATCTGGGGCATGGGGAGCTCTGATTTCAGTGTGAACCGATGGCGCGTTTTGGCATCCAATGACTCTGGCGGTGACGATATGAATGGGAAAAAAAGGATCCCCATTTTGCTTTTGTCGCTTGGCCTTGGGGGGGCTGTTCTCCTCTTGATGCAGGCCTGTGCTTCTCGAGTCCATGGACCGGCGCCCAGGTCCACGACTTCCCCTTTCAAGGATCCGGCCATGCTCAAGCGTTTGACGCCGCTGCAATACCAGGTGACCCAAAAGGCGGCCACAGAGCCGCCCTTCTTCAATGCCTACTGGAACAACCACCGGCAGGGCGTCTACGTGGATATCGTCTCGGGCGTTCCGCTTTTCTCGTCCCTTGATAAATACGATTCGGGCTGCGGCTGGCCGAGCTTTACGCGGCCGATGGATACCGCCGATATCGCCCGGCAGGATGACGCCAGTCACGGGATGATCCGCACGGAAGTGCGCTCGCGCGTGGCGGGTTCCCATCTGGGACATGTCTTTGGCGATGGTCCCCGGGACCGCGGCGGGTTGCGCTATTGCATCAATTCCGCGGCGCTGCGCTTTATCCCGGTGGAGTCGCTGGCCCGCGAAGGCTACGCTTTCCTGTTACCGATGTTTGGAGAGGGCATGAAGACCGAGACCGCAACGCTGGCCGGGGGATGCTTCTGGGGCATGCAGGAGCTGTTTCGCGCGCAACCCGGCGTGATCTCCACGCGCGTGGGCTACACCGGCGGGACGACCTTTCGGCCCAAATACGAAGACGTGAAGACCGGCACGACCGGCCACGCCGAAGCCATCGAGATCACCTTTGATCCCGCCGTGACGAGCTTTGAGGCCATCCTGCGCTTCTTCTTCCGCATGCACGACCCCACGATGCCCAATCGCCAGGGCAACGATATCGGCTCCCAATACCGCAGCGAGATCTTCTTCCACAGCGAAGCCCAACTGCAGGCGGCGAGTCGGGTGAAGGTGGAAGAGGAGGCCAGCGGGCGCTGGCCGAAGCCCCTGGTCACGGCCATCACCGCCGCCAGCGCCTTCTGGTCTGCCGAGGACTACCATCAGGACTACCTGCAGAAGAACCCTGGCGGCTACACCTGCCACTACGTGCGGCCCTGAGGCAGGCCCATCATGGATTGGCTTCACGCCCCCGTTCTTTTGATGGTTGTCGCCATGCCGAAGGATGCCGTGAATGCGCATCCAGCATTCAAAACACTGCCGGAGGCCGTGGCGTTCATTTCCGGCTGCCTTGACGCCAATGACCCGAAAAAGCTGGGTTTGGCGGCCATCCACAAGGTGACGGCCTTCGACTCGCTGCAACAGGCCCATCGTCAGGTGCCATTAACCCAGCGGTATGCGGGCTGCCAATTTCCCGCCAATGCCAATCAATTCAAGCTGGGGGGCCATGCCTCGGAATTGGGGCACGTGCATATCGACTTCATCAAGCAGAAGGATGCTTGGTATCTCGACTCGATTTGGCTCTGTCGCTGAGCTTGTTTGATCCTTTGGGGATGCCGATCAGCCCTTGTTCTACGGCTGATAGCGGTCGGCGACGGCTTTCACGTCGCTGAAAAAGACGCGCGCCTCTTCAGCGGTGGGAAGGCCTCGATCAGTCCGGTGGGCCTTCTGGGTGCGTTCCATCGCCTGGCTAAGGAACTGGATATCCTCGGGCGTCAGCTTGCCGCCGACCTTGACGAGGCGCTCCAGGATCGCGCCGTTTTCCCGCTGCTCATCCTTGGGCAGGCTGGCGGCAGCGATCGTGCTTCCGTAGATCGCCACGCCCGAAGCCACCAGCTGACCGCCACTGGCGCGCACACCGCCCGTCAGGCCGTTCTGGCGAATGGCGGTGGCGAGCTGGGGGTTGTTCTTGCCAACCTCATCAGCCATGCGCTTGCGGGCGTAGAAGACGCAGCCCACGCAGGAGAGGCCCGCCAGCAGGATCAGGGTTCCGCAGCCCGCGCCGACCCAGATGAGGACTTTCTTGGTGTCCGCCATGATGTACTCCGTTGGAATGAATGGATGGAGTATGTCATCGCGGTGATTGAACGTTGACGTTTTTTTATGGTCTGGTTGGCTCTGGATACAGCAAAGCCGCGCGAACGATTTGGGTGTTCGCGCGGCCTCGTGGACGGGATGCGTTGGCTCTAGGCGTTCTGGCCAGGGAGGATCAGATCGAAGACATCCATGGCGATCTGGAGTTCTTCGTTGGTGGGGATCACCAGGATGGTGACCGGCGAGTAGCGTGCGGAGACGACGCCTTCCTTGTTGCCGTTCTTGGCGTTCAGCTCGTAGTCCATCACGATGCCGATGTGTTCCAGGCGGCGGCAGATGCGGCCGCGCATGATGGCGCCGTTCTGGCCCACGCCGCCCGTGAAGACCAGGGCGTCCACCTTCACCAGCTCGGCGGAATAGGCGCCGATGTACTTGCGCACGCGGTGGGCGTAGACATCCAGGGCCTCTTGGGCCTGCACGTCACCCTTGGCAGATGCCTCTTCCAGATCGCGCACATCGCTGGAGATGCCGGAGAGGCCCAGCAGGCCGCTCTGCTTGTTGAGCATGTTGCTCAGATCCTTGGCGGAATATCCGCGCTCCAGCAGGTAGGGCAGGATCGCGGGGTCGATATCGCCCGAGCGGGTGCCCATCATCACGCCTTCCAGTGGCGTGAAGCCCATGGACGTGTCGATGGATTTGCCTGACTCAATGGCCGTCAGGCTGGCGCCGTTGCCCAGGTGGCAGGTGATCAGATTGGTGTTCACAGGCGAACGGTGCATCACTTCCATGGCGCGGGAAGTCACGTAGCGGTGGCTGGTGCCGTGGAAGCCGTAGCGGCGGATGCGGTGCTTGTCGTAGAGCTCGCGGGGCAGGCCGTAGAGGTAGGAGGATGGCGGCATGGTCTGGTGGAAGGCCGTGTCGAAGACCGCCACCTGCATGAGTCCGGGGAAGAGCTGCTGCGCGGCGCGGATGCCCGTCAGATTGGGGCCATTGTGCAGCGGGGCCAGTTCCTTGGCTTCCTCGATGGCCTCAATGACCGATTCGTCGATGATGACCGAGGACGAGAACTTCTCGCCGCCGTGCACCACGCGATGGCCAATGCCCTGGATCTCGTCCAGGCTGGACAGGATGCCCTTCTCTGGATCGATCAGCGCCTTGACCACGGATGCGAGCGCTTCCGCGTGATCCTTGAAATCGATGTTGAGCAGCAGTTCGCCCTTGGGGCCCTTCTGGCTCAGTTCGCCATTGGGCAAACCGATGCGGTCGATGGCGCCCTTGCCCAGGCTGTTGCGTTCTGGCATTTCGATCACTTCGTATTTCAAGGACGAGCTGCCGCTGTTCAGGACCAGAATCCGAGTTCCCATACTTCCCCCATGCGTGTGTCGCGGATACCCGCTCACTCCATGGTATAGAATCCACGCAGGGAGATGCCATGAACACTTTACGTGTTGCCGTCGTCGGAGTCGGAAGTCTTGGACAACATCACGCCCGTATTGCGGCGGCTTCCGAGCAGACGCGCTTGGTCGCAGTCGTGGATCCAAGCGAGGCGAGAGGCTGTGAGATCGCGGAAAAATTCGGCACGCAATGGCGGCCGGATCTGGACAGCGTGCTGTCCGAGGTCGATGCGGTCCAGATCGCCGCGCCCACGGGGTTCCATCACGCGTTGGGACTCCAGGTGCTGAAGGCGGGCAAGCATTTGATGATGGAAAAGCCCCTGGCGGCGAGCCTGCCCGAAGGCGAGGCGCTGCTCGCCGCCCTCGCGGAAGCGCGCGCGCAGCACCCGGGCCTGGTGGCCGGCGTCGGTCATCTGGAGCGCTTCAATCCCGCCGTGCAGGCCCTGCGCGGCCTGGGCTTCGTGCCACGCTTCGCTGAGGCGGTGCGCGTCTCCCCGTTCCCCATGCGCAGTCTTGAAGTGGACGTGATCATGGACGTGATGATCCACGATCTGGATCTGCTGCTGGCGCTGTTCGGCCGTCCCGTGGTGGATGTCGAAGCCGTGGGCGTGCCCGTGCTCACCCGCCAGGCGGATCTGGTGAACGCGCGCCTAAAATTTGAAGGCGGCGGTTTTGCCACGGTCACCGCCAGCCGCGTGGCGCGCAAGAAGGAGCGCACCCTGCGCGCCTTTGCGGACAAGGCCTACGCCAACCTGGATTTCGCCGCGCAGAAGCTCGAACTGCTGCGTCTGGTGCTCGGCGCCGAAGGCCCGGAAGTGAAGCCCGAGACCATCGAGATTCACGAAGGCGAGCCTTTGAAACTGGAGCTGGAAGCCTTCTACACCGCCTGCCTGGGCGGGGCCCAGCGCGTGGTGCCCTGGAAGGATGCCTTCGAGGCCATGCACGTGGCCGATCAGGTGCAGCGCGCCGTCGCGAAGAGTCTGGCCGCACTGGAACACTGAGCTTTCGTGTTCTTTGACCTGGCGTCCCTGACCAAGCCGCTCGTCACGGCGCGGTTGGCGCTGGATCTGCTGGACCTCGATTCGGACCGTCGGGCGCAGCTCGGCTTTCTGGATCGGCGCGAACCCCTGACGGTTCGACAGCTGCTGTCTCATTCATCAGGTCTTCCGCCGTGGCTGCCCTTCACGGGCCAGTCGCTGTCCGATCAGCTTGCCCAGGGGTTCCCCGAAGGCGTGCATATCCTGTTGCGGAAGGCCGTGCCCGGCGTCGTCACCTACTCGGATCTCAACTTCCGAATGCTGGGTGAGCTGCTGGAGCTGGAGACGGGGCGGCCCTTCGCGCAGCTCGGCGCGGAGGCTTCGGGACTCGCCCCGGCGCCCTGGCGCGAAGCTCCAGTCTTTGTGCCCGATGGACCCGATGCGGAGGCCTGGCGCGCGGCCCGGCCCGAGGTTCCGCTTCCGCCCCGTTCGCCCTTCCTGCCTCACGATGCCAACGCCCGCGCGGGCATGCGCGGGCACGCAGGGTTTGGCGCGAGCCCCGAACAGATGCGGGCCAGCCTCACCGCCTGGATCGGCCAGGGCTTTCCTCGGCGCATGGCGATCGAGACGGCGCGTTCGACGGATGGAGCCGCGTGGGGACTCAGCCTGCAGCGATCCATGGACGGCCACGGTCGTTTTGGACAGTTGTTGTCGCGTCTTGGCCGATCGTTCACGGGGATCCACGTGCTTGCGGACATGGACGACGCGCTGCCTGTGTTGCCGGAGGATCCCGAAGGCCCCGCAGAAGGGTCGACCGCCTGGTGGATGCACTTCGGATACACGGGCCCGGCGCTTTTCGTCCGCCCGGAAGATGGCGCGTGCATCTGCCTTCTGGCGCACCGGCGGGGCCCCGAGGGCGAGTTGCTGGATCCCCTGCGGATCAACGCACGGCGCATGGCGATGCTCCGGCGCTTTGTCGAGAGCCAATCCTGAAGTTCAGGCCTCCTGGCTGTCCACCCACGCGGGATCGCCCATTTGAGAGGCGATCTGGGCGACGGCGCCGCGCCGCGTGACCAGCACATCGTTGCCCGCCGCATCCGCGAGATCTCCCCGAAACGACTGGAAGGGGGCCTGGGGTGAGCTGCAGATGAAATCGGCCATGGCGCAGCCGATGGTCTCCAGCAGGGGCATGAAGCGCGTCTGGTCCATGGCCACCTTCGCCAGATCCGCATCCGTCAGGCCGTGCAGCGAGGTCGCGGCGATGGGTTCGATGGGTGGAAAGGGGGCATCCGGCAGCTTGGCCATGGCGAGCGCATCCAGGGAAATCTGGAATCGCCGGTAGTCCAGGCCGGGGATGGAGCCGGCCCGCAGGAAATCCACCTGCATCTCGGAGGCGTCCGTGGAGGATTGCCCCATCACGTAGTCCAGCCAGAACTTCACATCCAGGCCCTTGGGTTCCTCGACCTGCTCGGGGGTGGCAAAGCATTTCGCGCAGCCGGTGCCCAGGCTGAACACCGTGAGCTGGTCGATGCGGTAGCCATCCGCGGGGCCATATTTCGTGGCTTCCAGGATGGCCGCCAGCGATGGGTTGTTGTACGACGTCGTTCCCCCATCCACGAAACGCTCCAGGGGGCGGAAATAGGTGGGGGCGGACATGGTCGCCTCCATGGCAGCGCGCAGCAGAACATTCGGGTAGGCGCCGTCGGGCTTGCCGCGAAAGCAACTGAAGAAGGTTTCTTCGGCCTCCGCTGCATCCTGCGAGGTGATCAGCAGATCCAGGCCCGTGCCTTCGCAGACCTGTCGCAGCGTCGCGTTGCCGATGCGCTGCTTGAGCGCGGAACGATAGCGCTGCTTGGTGTAGGCGGGGGGATTCAGGTAGCGGTTGGCGAGCGGATTCCGCGGCTCGAAGACGCTTTCGATCATCTCCCGGTAGAGAGCCAGGATCTCCGTTGCGGCCCGCTTCGTCGCGATCAGGCCCGCGATGATGCCGCCGGTGGAGGTCCCCGCCACGAGATCGAAAAGCTCGTAGCACGGGATGCCCGCCACCGATTCAATCCGCTCCAGAAGCCTCAGCGTGAGCGCGCCCCGAACGCCGCCCCCGTCCAGGCAAAGGGCGACCTTATGGCCTGTCGGGATATTGAGGTTCTGAAACGCCTGCGTGCGCGGCATATCGCCTCCGGGGCATCAGACTTGTTCGCGGTTCTGGAAATGGGCTTCGATTTCCTCCAGTGTCTTCCCTTTGGTTTCAGGAAGAAAGAAGGTCGCGGTGATGAAATAGACCGCCGTGCAGCCCGCGAAGACAAAGAAGAGCGCGCCGTAGCCGTGGGCACCCACCGTGGGCAGGAATATGGCCGCGATGGCGGTGGAAACGGCCTGGTTGATCAGCAAGGCGATGCTCATGCCATTGGAGCGGATGCGGGTGGGCATCAGTTCGGAAAGGGCCAGCCATACGCAAACGCCGGGACCCATGGCGAAGAAGGCCATGAACACGAAGGTGAGCGCCGCCACCAGCCAACCATTGGCGGGGGTTGGAACCGGTGCGATCAGGGCGTGCTCGATGCGCAGGGGCGCATGGCGCGAAGCCTCGGCGTTCGCGGTCGGATGGGTGATGCGGGCGGCCAGTGCGGCCCAGCGGTCCTTTGGCACACAGCTTTCGCGCGTGAGCCGGATCTGGGCCAGGGCATCGGTGGAGCGGGCCACCTGGGTGGCCGCGCGGAAATCGCCATAGGCGTAGATGACAATCAGTGTCGAAGGATGCCCGAGGATCGCGCGTCCCGGCGCACCCGCCTGGCTTAGCAGCCGATCGGGGAGATCACCGCCATATTTCAGATCCAAGGTCTGATCCGAACTCACCAGGGCCTGGACCGCCGGGGCCACGTCCACGCGCTGTCTCTCCGTTCGTCGGAAGGCCATGCCCGTGAACAGTAGGGAGACGATGATGCCCGCGCTGCCCAGGCTCAGCAGGAATTTCCGCCCCTTCTTGTCCACCAGCGCCACGGCGACCATGGTCATCAGGAAGTTCACGAGGGTCAGTCCGACATAGCCCAGATGGGCGCTGGCGTCTGAAAGGCCCGCTTGGATGAGGATGGTCGCGTTGTATCCGATGATCGAGTTGACGCCCGTGGCCTGGTTGCAGGCGAGGATGACGCAGGCCAGCAGAAAGGGCACGACGTACCGGCGGCTGAAGAGCGAATCCTTGAAGACTTCGCCTCGGCTCGGCTGTTCCTCGCTCTCCTCCATCTCCTTGAGTTCCAGTGCGGCCTGGGCGTTTGTTCGGGTGCGCTTCAGGGCGTTCAGGGCGGCGTCCTTCCTGCCTCGCCGGAACAGCCACCGGGGCGATTCGGGCACGAACAGGCTGCCGAACACGAACAGCGCCCCCGGCAGCGCCGAAATCCAGAAGATGCTGCGCCAGGCGAAATCCTTGAAGGCGAAGAGCGCTGCCGCATTGCCCGTCTGCTCGATGCGCGCCACGCGGAAGCTGAAGATCCACGCGATGAGCGCAGCTGCGAAGATCCCAAGGGTCAGCAGCCACTGGAAAAGGCCGGTGCCTCGGCCCCGGTTCGTCGCGTCCAGGCACTCCGCCAGATAGAGGGGGACCACGACGCCGACGAAACCGGCGCTGACGCCCTGCAGCAATCGGCCCAGCACCAGGGGGCCGAACCCGTGGGCGAGGGCGATCATGGGGATGCTCGCGACGAAGGCCACCCCCGAAAGCGTCATCAGCTTCTTGCGGCCCATCAGATCCGCCAACAGCCCCGCAAAAAGGGTGGAGATGACGCTGCCCAATAGCACCGCGGCCACAACGATGGAAAGCTGCTGGGCCGTGAGTCCCGAGGTGGTCTCCAGATAAGGCAGGGCCCCCGCGATGATGCCCACATCGATGCCGTACAGCAGACCTCCGAGGCCCGCGATAAACAGCAGGTAGCGGCTGTTCCATCGCTGGTTCCAATGCTGGTTCCATCGCGGCGTTCGTCGACTTCCGGTTTCGGAAGCGGGGCTTGGGGAAGCTGATACGTCGTTCATGGAGGCCTCTGGGGGAAGGTCGTGGCGCGCTCAGGCAGTACAGCCCTTGGGCAGGGCGATGACTATCGGGGGCTATCGTGCCACCCCAAAGGGATTCCTTGCCAGGAACATGGGCGTATCTCCCGCTTTTTGTGGCTTTTATCCTCGAGGCCGAGGTTGGATGGTTTTTCTATGAAAGATCGGATTTGGATGGAACAAATGCTGGATGTCGGCTTCATTAAATGTGCAACGTGGTCTGTACGCCTTTGAGGGATTCCGTTCCATCTTTCACAAGGAGTTCTGTGTGCCATCTCTACGAAGCTTGCCGCTGGCCCTCGCGACGCTTACGACTTCATCGCCTTAGCTGAGGTTTCGGGAGCCCTGTCTCGAGGATACGGATGACGGCTGCCTGCCTGGTCGTCCTCTCTGCGGCCGCTGCCCGGAGAGCTCGGAGGGGGGGGGCGAGACCGACGAGCCCATCTGGCATGGCCGGATCGAGATTCCAGCGACGGCTGCAGGGCTGGAGGATCCGGTCCAGTTGACCGTCACCTACCAGCCCTGAAGCGAAGGCCCCAATGGCGTCTGCTACCGTCCTCAGCATCAGAAGCTGACCCTCAAGGCTGCCGACTTTCAGAAATGACGCCCTACAGGGCTCCGAGTGCCTTCAACTTGGCTTTCAGGCAGGCGCGGGTGTCATCCTCCGCGGGCAGCAAGGGCAAGCGCAGCGTGTCGCCGCAGATGCCCAGCATGGACAGTCCCGCCTTCACGGGGATGGGGCTGGTCTCCAGGAAGCAGGCGTCCATCAGGGGCAGCAGCTGGAAGTGAAGTTTGCGGGCCTGGGCGAAATCCCCGCGCAGGCAGGCGTCGACCAGGGCCTTGATCTGCCGGGGCACGAGATTGGCGGCCACGGAGACCAGCCCGGCGTATCCCAGCGCCAGGGCGGGCAGGGCGGCGAAATCGTCGCCGATCAGGAGCTGCTTGCCTGCGGGCAGCTGGCGCGCCAGTTCGCCGATCTGGGCCAGGTTGCCCGTGGATTCCTTCAGGGCCACGAGCTGGGGGTTGTCCCATAGCTTGGCCATGGTTTCGGGCGTGATGTTCAGGCCCGTGCGGCCGGGCACGTTGTAGGCGATGATCGGCAGGCCCGGCGCGGCTTCCGCCACGGCCTGGTAGTGGGCCACGAGGCCCTTGGGGGTGGGCTTGTTGTAGTAGGGCGTCACGATCAGGGCGCCGTCCGCGCCCAGTTCTTGCGCGCGCTTGGCGTAGAGCACCGCCTGGCGCGTCTCATTGCAACCGGAGCCCACGACGACCTTGCATCCCTGGGCTTCCTCGCGCGTGAGCTCGGTCAGCGCGTCGCGCTCCGCGTCCGTGAGCACGGGCGCTTCGCCGGTGGTGGCCAGCACCATCAGCACGTCCACGCCACCGGAGACCACATGCTTCAACAGCTTGCGAAACCCGAGCAGATCCACCTTGCCTTCAGGCGTGAAGGGCGTAGGCAGGGCGACCGAGAGGCCGCCGAAGGAGGGAACCGTGGGCAGGGTCATGGCTGCACCCCAAAGGAGAAAAGCGGATCGAGGATGGAAGCGGCGAGATCGTCCATGGCGTAGAGGCCCTGCTTGCCGCGAAGCCAACGGGCGGCGGCGAGCGCGCCTTCGGCGAGGCCTTCGCGGCTGCGCGCGTGGTGCGTGATGGTGAGCGTCTCGGTGGGCGTGTCGATGCCGACGGTGTGCAGGCCGAACTCCGTGCCGGTGCGCTGCACGGCCACGCTGAGCTGGTGGGGTTCCGCGGTGCCCAGGGTCCATTCGGTCTTGCGCGTGCAGCCATTCATCAGCGACTGGGCCAGCGTTTTGGCCGTGCCGCTGGGGTAGTCGGCCTTCATGCGGTGATGGCTTTCATACAGGAAGGGATCCCGCGAGATATCGCTCTGGGCGTAGCGGCCCAGGACCAGCGCGAAGCGCGACATCAGTGCCACCGTGAGCGAGAAATTGGTGGCGACCAGGACGCCCAGGCGGCCCTCCACGCGCTCACGCAGATCGGGGATCTCCCAGCCCGTGGCGGCGATGACCAGGTTCGTGCCCGTGGCCAACGCCCAATCCAGGTGGGCGGGCACGGATTCGGCCAGGCTGGCGTCGATGGCCACATCCACTGGCTCATCGGGTTCTTCGCCCTGATCCACGGCCCATACGATTTCCACATCCGCCTGGCGTGCGGCCACGGCGAGGATCGCGCCGCCCAGGCGGCCCCTTCCAAAGAGTCCGATCCGCATCACGCATTCTCCTCGATGAGGGCCCGGTGCAGCTTGCGCAGGGCGTCCACCGCCAGTTCCTGCGGCACCACCAGGCTGAGGTTGATCTCGTTCGCGCCCATGGAAATCAGTTCCACGTTGATATCCGAAAGCGCGCCGAACAGCTTGGCCGCGATGCCTGGCGTCTGCTTGATGCGTTCGCCGACGATGGCCACGATGGCGCGGTTCTCGGAGGTCTCGACATTGGCGAAGCCCGAGAGTTCCTCGCGCAGCGCGTCCAGAGGGGCGTCGGCCTCCACCGTGCAGGAGACGCTCACTTCGGCCGTGGCGATGAGATCGACGCTCACATTCAGGCGGCGGAAGACCTCGAAGACGCGGGCCAGAAAACCGCTCTGGTTCAGCATATGGGTGGAATTCACGGTGACGACGGTGACGGGGCCGCGCGTGGCCAGCGCCGTCACGGCCCGGCCCGAATGGGTGTCGGGCGCGATGGTGGTGAAGCGGCCGTCGGGATGGTGAGTGTCGCGCACGGTGACGGGGATGCTGGCTTCCACGGCCGGCAGGATGGTGGCGGGGTGCAGCACCTTCGCGCCGAAGGCCGCCAGTTCCGCGGCCTCGGAGAAGGTCAACTGATCCACGCTCACGGCCTCGGGCACGATGCGGGGATCGCAGGTCAGCACGCCCTCCACATCGGTCCAGATCTGGACTTCCTCGGCGCCCAGCGCCGCTCCGAAAAGGGCGGCGGAGTAGTCGCTGCCGCCGCGGCCCAGCGTCGTCGTGATGCCGTCTTCGCTGCCGCCGATGTAGCCCTGCGTCACCACCGGATGGCCGGGCTTCAGCAGCGGCGCGATGTGCTGGGCGGCCAGTTCCTTGATGGCGCCGGTCTGGGGCTGGGCCTCGCCAAAGACGGCGTCCGTGCGCATGACCTTGCGGGCATCCACCAGGGGTGCGCCAAGGAAGCTGGAGAAGAGCAGGGTGGAGAGCCGCTCGCCGAACGAGGCCACCGCGTCCATGCTGCGCGGGCTCAATTCGCGCAGGAGCGCCACGCCGCGCAGGATCAGCTCCAGTTCGCCGAAGTATTCCGTGATGGCGCGATCCAGCGCCTCCGGCGTCGCGCCGTCGAAGAGTTCGTCGGCGCTCTTCCGGTGATTGCCGATGAGGATCTGGAGCTGCTCCAGCGCCTTGGGCAGATCGCCGCCTTCCGCAGCCTTGGCGGCCGCGAACAGCCCATTGGTGGTCTTGCCCATGGCGGAAAGTACCACCAGCGGCGCTCGGTCTTCGGCGGCCTTCACCAGGCTTGCCACCTGGCGCATGCATGGGGCGTTGGCCACGGAACTGCCGCCGAATTTCATCACGATGGTCATTGCGGATTCTCCTTGAATCGTTGGCTGGGGAGATGGGTTCAGGATTGCAGGAAATGAAGCGCGAGGCGCTTGTCGAGGTCCACGCCGCCTTCCAGCTCGTCGAGCGTGATGCATTCGTCGGGCGTGTGGGCGAAGGCGATGGAGCCGGGGCCCGCCAGAATCACCGTGCGGTCCGGCACCAGCGCGCGCATCTGCGGCGCGTCGGATCCGAAGGGCATGGTGGCGTGCTCGAACCCGGGGATCATCGGATAGCGGTCGGCGGGTTCCGAAAGGCGTCGCTCCACCTCGCCTTGCGCGGGCCGCAGGCGATGGATGCAGGATTCCAGGTCCGAGCCCGGCAGCACGCGCGCGTGGACATGGGCCAGCGCGTGGTCGGGCACCATGTTCACGGCGTCGCCGCCCTGCAGGATGCCCAGGTTCCAGACCTCGGGGCCCAACTCGGGGTCCCAAGGCCGCTCGAGTTCGCGGAGCTGCTGCAGCCAGTCCATGAGGGGCCACAGGGCCGAGGCGCCCTGATCGGGCGTACTGGAGTGGGCCGCCTTGCCGCGGCAGCGCAGGACGAAGTGCTGCACACCGCGCTGCCCCGTGGCCAGCTTCAGGCCTGTGGGCTCGCCGATGACCAGGGCTCGGCAGGCCCGGAAACGGTCCGCGAGCGCCAGGGCAGCCGCCGCGCCCGCGCTATCGGTCTCTTCGCCGACGACGCCCAGCCAGGCGAGATCGCGCACGCCTTCCTGCAGCAGTTCCGCGATGGCGCCCAGTTGCGCCACGATCTGGCCCTTGGCGTCGCAAGCGCCGCGCCCATGGATGACGCGCCCTTCCCGGCGCGGCAGGATGAAGGGCGGTACCGTATCCAGATGCGTGGAAAACAGCACGAGCGGTTCGCCCCAGCACGCCAGGATGTTCGTCCGGCCATCGGCAACAGGCTGGCATTCGATGCGCGCGCCCAGCTCGTCGAGGATGGCGCGCAGCGCGGGCAGGCCTTGATCCTCGCTGCCGGAGGTCGTCTCGGAAGCGCAGAGCGCCATCAGCCAGCGGGCCAAGCGCTCGCGGCGGGATTCGTTTTGGTGGGAGGCTTTGTTCATGGGGCCGACCTCGTGGAAACGATGGCGCCCGTGGGACAAAAGCCAAGCCGTTTGTAGGGGTTCGGCCTGAACCTCGTTCCTTGGCACTCCGCGTCGGGTGACCGTCGCGGCAGCCGCAGGGATTTAACCCGTGCGTCCAGGGTGTCCGGTCAATGAATCCGTCCATCCTTCGGCGATCCTCCCCTTTCCCGGCGGGTCATAGGGTTCACCGACCCTCGCCGCAGGTAATGATGGGAATCGCTCCTCCATCGGAACCATCACCTTCCCATGGAAGGCCACGCAACGCAAGGCCGAGGATGGGTGTTGGCCTGGATGCAAAAAGCCCGGAGATCTCTCTCCGGGCTTTGGCGGATGCGGCAGACGCTACTTGGGGTAGCTGAGATTGCGGGCTTCCAGCAGGTTGCCGACGGTCTGTTCCAGAGCCGTGACAGCCTTGGCATAGGTGATCTGCGCCTGCAGTTCCGAAGAACGGGCCGAATCCAGGTCGTTCTGCT
>DAOPYE010000008.1:46227-50201 GCA_035352715.1 Holophaga sp.
TAGGTGATCTGCGCCTGCAGTTCCGAAGAACGGGCCGAATCCAGGTCGTTCTGCTTGGATAGCACCAGGAAGTTCGTGCTCATGCCGTTCTCGAACTTCTTCTGCTCGGCATCCAGATCCTTTTCGCGGAAGAGACGGGTCTTCTTGGACGCCTCCACGCCCTTTTCTGCTGCGTCCACGTTACGGATGGCCCTGCGGACGTCCAGAAGGATTTCAAGCTCCTTGTCCTTGAGCGACAGCTGGCTGCTGCGCTCATTGGCGCGGGCCTGGGCCACGCTGCCCTTGGCGCTGCGGTTGCCGATGGGCATGGAGAAGGAGAGTCCAACGCCGTAGCCCGGGAACTTGCTGCCGGTGATATCCGAGTTCACGGAGCTCAGCGCGGTGTAGGAATCGGAGTTGCCGTTGTAGCTTACGAACGCGTCCAGGGTGGGCTTCAGGCGGTTCTCTGCGGCAGCGCGACGGGCGCTGCTGGATTCCATGGAGAGCTTGGCGATCTTGAGCTCCAGGCGGCGCTCCAGGGCCATCTTCTCGGCAGAGGCTTCGCTCAGCTGGATGTGGCTCAGCGTGGGGGAATCGGAAGGGTCCAGCTTGGCGGGGTGCTGGCCCTTATTGGGATACAGGGCGCGGATCAGGGCGTCGTTCGCATTCAGCAGGGCGGCTTCCGCCGAAATGATGGATTGCTCCTGCTGGGCCACGGCGGCTTCGGCGCTGGTCACTTCGATGGGGGCCAGGGTGCCCACTTCGACGCGGATCTTGTTCTCGTTGAGTTGCTTCTGGGCCAGGGACAGCGCGATCTTCGCGTTGTCGAGGTTCCTCTGGGCGTAGACCAGATCCCAGTATTTCGACTCGGTATCGGCCACCAGCGAAATGATGGACTGCTGGAACTGATAGTTCGCCGATTCGGAATCCTTGCGGGCCGTAATGACATTGACCTCGGTGACCTCGCGCCCGAACCCGCTCAGCAGGTGCTGGGTGTAGGTGGCCGAAAACGTGCCGGAGTAGGGGCGCTGGGTGTTGTAGTAGCTGTTCCCCAGGATCACGGGATTGCCAGCGGTGTCATAGCCGATGTTGCCATTGGGGGTGACGCTGGTCGTGTAGGAGTAGATCGGATTGTAGCTGAGAGTCAGATTGCCACCCCAGCCGAAGGCTTTGTCGGCCCCCACGGTCAGGTTGCGGTTCCAGTTCGTTCCATCGGTGCGGCTCAGGGGGCCGCCGGTGTACAGCGAAGAGGTCGAGCCCGTATCCTGGCGCCTCCAGTTGAGTCCGCCATTCAACACCCAGTCGAAGTTGCCTTGGGCGTTCAGCAGACCGGCCTGCGTGTAAGCGCGGGTTTCCTGGGCGATGTCGACCTGGAGGTTGTTCTCAAGAGAAATCTTGATGGCTTCCTGCAAGGAAAGTCGCTGGGCGTTGTCGGGCGCAGCCGGAGACTGGGCCACCAAGCCATAGCAAACCAGCAGGGCAGGGAATACATGGGGTCGAACCATCACCACTCCTCTCAGGGATCAGCAGAACCGTCGAATGGACGCGGAGCCTACGGCGGAAAGGCGGCCCCGGTTTAGTGTGGGCCAGCCAGGATCAGGATGCATGGCTTGGCGCTCGGGAACAAGAATGATTTCATCATGTGTTGAATAGCGTCGACCGGGGGTCACGTGCGGAAGGCTGAACGCCAGTGCCGCCTGTTTTGCCTGGAATGAACGGAAGGATGCCATGCACACAGATGGAATGGACCGGTGGAGACGGGTTCTGGTTGAAACGCTCGTCATCGCGTTTGATAGGATAGGGCATGACTTGCGAATCGGATGTTTCTTCCAGCTCTTTGGGCCGTTTGGCAGATTTGGGCGTTGTGGTGGAGGCCCTGTCCCAGGCCAGCGAGGCTCTATCCACCAGCTGTTCCAGGCCCCTGGCGGTCCGGCGGGAATTCCCTTCCCGGGTCTCGATCTACGAACTGGTTGAAGACATTCGCTCGGTGCTGTTTCCTGGCTTCTTTGGTCCTTCGGAACTGACGGGCGAGACCCTGCGCTTCCATATCGGGGCGACGCTGGATCGTGTGCAGCATGGCTTGGCGGAGCAGATCAAGCGCGGGTTGTGCGCGGTCTGCGAGCGGGAACCCGACGCCTGTCGCAAGTGTGAGGATCGTGGCTTTCGGATTGCGACCGCGTTCATCGGCGGCCTTCCCGAGTTGCGCCAGTTGCTGGCGACAGATATCCAGGCGGCCTACGACGGGGATCCGGCGCTGACAAACGAGGATGAAGCGGTCTTTTGCTATCCCGGCCTGCTGGCCATCACCAATCAGCGGATCGCCCACAGCCTTTTGACGCTGGGCGTTCCATTGATTCCGCGCATGATCACGGAGCACGCGCACAGCCTCACGGGGATCGATATCCACCCCGGCGCTTGCATCGGGGAACGCTTCTTTATTGATCACGGCACGGGCGTGGTGATCGGAGAGACATCCGTGATCGGGAACAATGTGCGCGTCTATCAGGGAGTGACCCTTGGTGCAAAGAGCTTCCCCTTGGATGAGCGGGGCCATCCGATCAAGGGCGTGAATCGCCATCCCATCGTAGAGGATGATGTGGTCATTTACGCGGGCGCAACAATCCTGGGGCGCGTGACGATCGGACGAGGGGCCACGATTGGCGGCAACGTGTGGATCACGTGCGATGTGGAGCCTGGTCACAGCATTACCCAAGGGTGTTAAAAGCAATTATTTAATGGCCAATAGTCCGGTGTTTTGATGGGGGATGATGCTGTGGATGCCATTCTCAGCGGAGTGGCATGTCAGATGTCCGTAAATTACGGGATTTCTTTGCTGGTTGGCTGAAATATATAGAATGTGACGTGCTACGATCCCTGGCGATCCATTAAATCGGCAACATCGACACGCGGGGCCGCAGCCATGTCCACCCATGAGTTTCCAGCGTTCGTGTACTCGCTCCCTGAAGCGGATCTCCCCTATGCCGGGTTAAAGGGCTGGTTGATGACGGGGAGCGATGGCCAGGTGCTTTACTGCGAATCCGATGCGGAAGTGGTGATCCCGGAACATCGCCACGGAGAACAGTGGGGCTGTGTCATCAAGGGGCGCATGGAACTCACGGTTCTCGACCGGACGCATATTTACGCCAGGGGAGATCTTTTTCACATCCCGTCAGGAGCCAAACATCGGGTTCATATATTCCCGGGTTTCAGGGGAGTCGAACATTCAGAAAACGCCAATCAATATATCGTAAAAAATCGGCGCTGACTTTGGGTTGCTCGTGTGTCTTATTGGCGCCCTTATTCGTGATTGCGGGTAGAATTCTGTGATTCAAGTCGTTTCGTGGACAGGTACATGGCAAAGCAGCTCGGCAAGTATGAAATTCTTCGAACCCTCGGTCAGGGTGCGATGGGTGAGGTCTATCTGGCGCACCATCCGACCATTGGTCGTGACGTGGCCATCAAGACCATTCTCCCCAGCGCAGCGCGGGGGGATGACGCGGAGGACCGCTTCCGTCGCGAAGCCGCGGCGGCCGGCAAGCTGAACCACCCGAATCTCGTGACCATTTATGATTTCGATAAGGATGGAGATGTCCTCTATCTGGTCATGGAGTACGTCAAGGGGGATGACCTTGAAGACCTCATCCTGAACCGGGAACTGAGCCAGTCCCAGTTCCTGGAGGTGCTGGCTCAGATCTGCGACGGGTTGAGCTTCGCGCATCGCAGCGGCATCATCCATCGCGATATCAAGCCCAGCAATGTGCGCGTGATACGGGATGGGAAGCGCCTGCTCGCCAAGGTCATGGACTTTGGCATCGCCCGCGTGGAAGACAGTGGGATGACTGCCACGGGCATTGTGATGGGCACCGTGAGCTACATGGCTCCGGAATACATTCAGAGCGGCAAGGCCGTGGCGCAGTGCGACCTCTGGGCCGTGGGCGTCATGCTCTACGAGTACCTCGCCGGCCGGAAACCGTTTTTTGCCGATAACACGACCA
>DAOPYE010000009.1:0-49063 GCA_035352715.1 Holophaga sp.
GGAACTTCAGCAGTCGGGCAATCCCATCGTGCTCGGCATCATGGTCGATCACGTCAGCGAAGTGCTGGATATCGGCGATTCCGAGATCGAGCCTCCGCCCGCCTTCGGCACGGATCTGCGCGCCGACTTCATCCAGGGCATCGGCAAGGTGAACGGTCGCTTCGTGATCCTGCTCGATGTCGAACACGTCCTGTCCATCGAAGAACTGGCAACGCTCGCCTCTGACTGCGCCTCTGTCTAACCCTGAATCGCTCACCATCCAGAAGGGGGACCCATGAATGCCTTCAAGAATCTTCGATTGGCCACACAGTTGACCCTCGCCTTTGCGCTGGTCGCCCTCGTCTCCATCGTCGTGGGGGCGTTTGGGCTATCGGGCATCTCCACCGTTACCAAGCTCATGCAAGATTCCTACACCAACCACACGGTGGCCCTGGTGAACATGGTGAACGTCAACATTCAACTGGCCGCCTACCAGCAGCGCGTCATCTATTCCACTCTGGTGCCTGACGCAAAGGGACGGCACGAGGAGGTGGAGAAGACGGCCTCCGCTCGCAAAGAACTCCTGGACTGGGCCACCAAAGAGCGCGCGACGGAAATGAGCGAAACAGAGAAGGGCTTATGGAAACAGTTTGACGAAGTTTGGACAGCCTACATGACCGCATCCCAGAAAGTTATGGATCTTTCGGACGCCAACAAGATCGAGGATGCACGCAAGGTTCTGTTGTCTGATGTCAGGCCCCGCTACATCGCCCTGCGCACGATCGTGGGCAAGATCGCAGATGACAATGCCAAAGTCGCCGGTGAAGCCAACAAGCAAGGGACCATTATCGAGGCGGGCATCCGACGCAACACGATCATCGTCATCATCCTGGGCTTTATCGGCTCCATGGCGCTGGGCTACGCTGTCACGCGACTCATCAAGAAGCAGGTGGGCGGGGAACCGAAAGAAGCGACCGAAATCGCCCAGCGGATCGCGGAAGGTGATCTCAAGGTCCAGGTCAATCTGGCACCCGGCGACACCAGCAGCATGATGGCCGCCATGGACCAGATGGTGACGTCCTTGAACAAGGTTGTCTCCGACACCCAGCACCTCGTGGTGGCCGCTGGGCATGGTGACTTCTCTCAGCGGGCCAACACCGAAGGGCAAAAGGGCTACATCCAGGAACTCGGCACGGCCCTCAACGAACTTTCCACAACCTGCCAGAAGGGCCTGGATGACGTGATCCGCGTGCTGGAAGCCCTCGCCAAGGGCGATCTGACCGAAACCATCACCGATGCCTACGAAGGCGCTTTCGGCCGCCTGAAGTCGGCGTCCAACACCACGGTCGAGAAGCTGTCCACCACCATCTCGGATGTCCAGGAAGCCGCCAATATGCTGGTAGGCGCTTCCGAACAGCTCAGCGCTACCGCGCAGACCCTCAGCCAGGGGGCCAGCGAACAGGCCGCCAGCGTCGAAGAGACCAGCGCGTCCATGGAAGAGATGAGTGCCTCCATCGCCCAGAACAACGAGAACGCCAAGGTCACGGGCGATATCGCGACTCGCACTGCCAAGGACACAGTGGAAGGCGGCTCCGCCGTACGCGAGACCGTGGGTGCTATGAAACAGATCGCCCAGAAGATCGCCATCATCGACGACATCGCTTACCAGACCAATCTGCTGGCCCTGAACGCCGCCATCGAGGCGGGCCGCGCGGGCGAACACGGCAAGGGCTTCGCGGTCGTCGCCGCCGAAGTACGCAAGCTGGCTGAACGCAGCCAAGTCGCGGCCCAAGAAATCGGGCATCTGGCCGGCAGCAGCGTCGACTTGGCCGAACGCGCAGGCACCCTGCTGGAAACCATCGTGCCCTCCATCCAGAAAACGGCAGATCTGGTGCAAGAAATCACGGCGGCTTCGGCCGAGCAGAATTCCGGCGCGGGGCAGATCAACGGCGCAATCACGCAGATCAGCCAGGCCATCCAGCAGAACGCCGCCGCCAGCGAAGAACTGGCCGCCACCTCCGAAGAGGTCAACGCTCAGGCCATGGAACTGCAATCCACCATCGAGTTCTTCACGCTGGCGGATGCAGGGACCTCTAAAAACCCCCAGGCCCAGCGACGAAACGTCGCGAAGGCTCCCGTAAAAACGGTAACTAAAAAGCCATCCCATTCCAGATCCAATCAGGGATCAGAGGACTCGGATGAGCGAGAGTTCACCCGCTTCTAAGGCCAGGAGCCTCCCATGAGCGCCTTCCAGAACCTCCGGCTCTCCACGCAACTCATCACCGCCTTCGTCTTCGTGGCCCTCATCTCGGTTCTCGTGGGCCTGATCGGGCTGAACAGCAACCGCACGTTCTCCGCCATGCTCAAGGACATGTACGAGAACCAGCTCACGGCGATCAAGGATGTGGGCGCCGTTTCCCATCAAGCGATTCAGCATGTTCGTCGGCTGAACAACTTCATGGTTGCCAACAACGAAGAGGCCCGCAGAACCGCCGTTCAGCGAATGGACGAGCATACGCGGGAGATGCTGCGGCTCATCCAGAAAGAAAAGCAGACCGAGATGGAGGATGCCGAGAAACAGGACTGGAATAAGTTTGACCGCCTTTGGCCGGTCTACGAAGCGGCCTCGAAGCGAGGCATCACGCTCATCGAACAGGGCAAGCACCAGGAAGGCGTGGACTACATCTTTGCCAACGCCACACCTGTCTTCAAAGACATCGAAGCGATCCTGGACAATATCCTGAGGATGAACGACGAGCAGGCCCAGCGTAAGAACAAAGCGGCCGAAGCCACCGCCCTTCGTATCACCACGATATCCATTTCAATCATCGTGATCGGGTTTGTTCTCGCGATCGGACTGGGGCTGTTCGTCACTCGGACAATCAAGCAGCAAGTGGGCGGCGAACCGAAGGATGCGGCTGACGTAGCGCGCCGCGTCGCTTCGGGCGATTTGACTGTCGATGTCCAGACAAAACCGGGCGACACGAACAGCATGATGGCAGCCATCAAGGAAATGGTCGTCAAACTCAGCGGCATCGTCGGCCAGGTGCAAGAGGCCTCGGGCATGCTGGTGGGCGCTTCCGAACAACTCAGTGCCACGGCTCAAGCTCTCAGCCAGGGCGCGTCTGAACAAGCGGCCAGTGTCGAGGAAACCAGCGCATCGATGGAAGAGATGAGCGCCTCCATCGCCCAGAACAATGAAAACGCCAAGGTCACCGGCGATATCGCGACCCGAACCGCCAAGGAGACGGTCGAAGGCGGAGCGGCCGTGCGAGAAACCGTCGGCGCCATGAAGCAGATCGCTCTGAAGATCGCCATCATCGACGACATCGCCTACCAGACCAACCTGCTGGCCCTGAACGCCGCCATCGAGGCAGGACGCGCCGGGGAACACGGCAAGGGCTTCGCGGTCGTAGCCGCCGAGGTGCGCAAGCTGGCCGAACGCAGCCAGATCGCCGCCCAGGAGATCGGGCATCTGGCAAGCAGCAGCGTGGGCTTGGCGGAACGCGCGGGCGCCCTGCTGGAGACCATCGTGCCCTCCATCCAGAAGACGGCTGATCTCGTGCAAGAGATCACGGCGGCTTCCGCCGAACAGAACTCCGGCACGGGACAGATCAACGGCGCGATCACGCAAATCAGCCAGGCCATCCAGCAGAACGCCGCTGCCAGCGAAGAGCTGGCCGCCACCTCCGAAGAAGTCAGCGCCCAGGCCATGGAGCTGCAAACCACCATGGAGTTCTTCGCCCTGACCAAAGCCCATGGCCGAAGGCCTTCGCAAGGCATTCGGCGCAATACCTCCAAACCTGCAGCCAAACCCCTCGCACTCCAGACATCAGCTTCAGAAGACCGCGAATTCACGAAATTCTAGGCCAGGAGGCCACCATGGACCGGTTCCGCAGACTTCAGCTCTCGACGCAACTCATCCTCGCCTTCGCTCTGGTGGCGATTGTCTCCCTTATCGTGGGGACCATCGGCATGTCGAACACCAGTCGAATGAATACCCAGATGCAGGATATGTATTCCAACAACCTGCTCTCGATCAAATACGTCGGCGGGGCCAAGTCATCCGCCATCCAGTACGGGCGATTGGTGAACAACTATTTCATCGCGCCCGACCAGGAAAGGCGCAGAGCCGTGCTCACGACTCTGGACGAGACCAAGAAGAAACTCTTTGAGTGGGTTGCCAAGGAAAGATCAACCCGCATGCCCGCAGAAGAACAAGCGCTATGGGCCAAGTTCGATCAGGCATGGAGCCCCTACGAAGAGTGCGTCAACCACTTCATCGCGCTAACGGACGCGGGCAAGTCCGAGGATGCTCGCAAATACCTGTTTGCCGAACTCAGACCCAAGCTGATCGCCCTGGATGAAACCATTTCGAAGATCGAGGACATCAATGTAGAAGATGCGGCCAACACCAGTCATCGGGGTGAGGCGACCTACGCGACCATCCGAATAGAAACGATCATCATGATCCTCGTTGGATTCGCCATCGCCATCGGCATGGGCTTCTTCATCGCCCGAATGATCCGGCAGCAGATCGGCGGCGATCCCAAGGATCTCGCCAGCGCGGCCCAGCGTGTGGCGGCGGGAGATTTGTCTCTGGAAATCCAGACAGCCCCTGGAGATACCACCAGCACCATGGCGGCCATGAAACAGGTGGCGGAAACCCTGCGTTCATTGCTGGCGGATACGGACATGCTGGTCCAGGCCGCATCCAAAGCGCAGTTGAATGTCCGTGCGGATACAAGCAAGCACCACGGCGAGTATAAGAAGCTTGTCCAGGGCATTAACGGGACCCTGGATGCCATCGTCAACCCGCTCAACAATCTGCTCGTTGACATCAACAAGGTGACGGCTGACGCCAGTCAGGGTCAGTTCACCACTCGCGGGAACGCGACCAATTACGAAGGAGAATTCCGGAAAGTCATCGAGGGCACCAATGGGCTTCTGGATGTCGTCGTCGACAAGCTGGAGTGGTACCGCTCGATCATCGATGCCGTGCCCTTCCCCATCCATGTCACAGACCTGGATATGAAGTGGACCTTCCTCAACAAAGCATTCGAAAAGCTCATGGTCGACCAGGGTAATATCCGCAACCGCGAAGATGCCGTCCATCGGCCATGCTCCACCGCCAACGCGAATATCTGCAATACGAAGAACTGCGGCATTGTTCAGTTGCGCGGAGGCGTAAGGGAGAGCTTCTTTGACTGGTGCGGCCTGAACTGCAAGCAGGACACTGCCCCCGTCCTGAACGCCAAGGGCGAAACCGTCGGCTACGTCGAAACGGTCACTGACCTGACTTCCACCTTGCGAATCAAGCACTACACCGAACAAGAGGTTCAGCGCGTCGCCTTGAATCTGGAGCGATTGAGCGGTGGAGACCTCAACCTCGATCTTTCTCTTTCCCCAGCGGATCAATACACCCAGGAAGTGCATGCCCAATTCGGAAAAATCAACAACAGCTTCAAGGAGGTCAGCTCATCGCTCAGAGCGATGGTTACGGACGTCAACAAGCTTTCCATCGACGCCATCCAAGGCCAGTTCTCAACCCGCGCAGACATAACGGCACATGCAGGCGAGTACCGGAAAGTCATCGAAGGCGTTAACGGGACTTTGGATGTGGTGGTGGACAAGCTGGAATGGTACCGGTCGATCATCGACGCCGTTCCTTTCCCCATCCATGTCACCGACATGGATATGAAGTGGACCTTCCTCAATAAGGCATTCGAGAAGCTGATGGTCGATCAGGGCAATATCCGCGACCGGCAGGACGCGCTTCATCGCCCCTGCTCGACGGCCAACGCGAATATCTGCAACACCAAGAACTGCGGCATCGTGCAGCTGAAGAATGGAGTCAGGGAGAGCTTCTTTGATTGGTGCGGCCTGAGCTGCAAGCAGGACACAGCCCCCGTCCTGAATGCCAAGGGGGAGACCGTGGGCTACGTCGAAACGGTCACGGACCTCACAGCCACTCTTCGCGTGAAGCACTACACCGAGCGGGAGGTTCAGCGGGTTGCCTTAAACCTCGAACGCCTGAGCTGTGGCGATCTCAACCTCGATCTCTCCCTGCCAGAGTCGGATCAGTACACCAAGGAAGTCCAATCCCAGTTCGGGAAGATCAACGAAAGCTTCAAGCTGGTGGGGACATCGCTGAATGCCTTGGTGGGTGACGCCACCATGCTCGCGAAAGCTGCTGTCGAACTCAAACTGGATGTCCGGGCGAATGCGGATAAGCATCAAGGCGAGTACCGCCAGGTCATCGAAGGCGTCAATTCGACGCTGGATGCCGTCATCAATCCACTCAACCTCTTGATCTCCGATGTTCAGAACCTGGCCAAGTCCGTTGTCGCAGGCCGACTGCATGAGCGCGGAGACGCATCGCGCCATCGCGGCCAATACCGGGAAGTCGTGCAAGGCCTCAATGAACTTGTGGATGCCATCGTGGCGCCCATCAACGAGGTCAAACATGTGATCGGCGCGCTAGCCACTGGAGATCTGACCCAGACCGTCAAGCAGGAGTACCAAGGCGAGTTCAAGATCCTCAAGGAAGCGATTAACGACACCATCACCAAGCTGGGTTCAACCATTTCCGAAGTTCGGGATGCCGCGACGCTATTGCTCAGCGCTTCCGGACAACTGAGCGCGACAGCCCAGACCCTCAGCCAGGGTGCATCCGAACAAGCCGCAAGCGTCGAAGAAACCAGCGCTTCGATGGAAGAGATGAGCGCTTCCATCGCGCAAAACAACGAGAACTCGAAAGTCACAGGCGATATCGCGACGAAGACGGCTAAAGATGCGGTCGAAGGCGGCACCGCCGTGCGAGAAACAGTGGGTGCCATGAAGCAGATCGCCCAGAAGATCGCCATCATCGATGACATCGCCTACCAGACAAACCTGCTCGCTCTCAACGCCGCCATTGAGGCTGGACGGGCCGGAGAACACGGCAAGGGCTTCGCTGTCGTGGCCGCGGAAGTGCGCAAACTGGCCGAACGCAGCCAGATCGCCGCACAGGAAATCGGCCATCTTGCGGGCAGCAGCGTAACGCTTGCGGAACGCGCGGGCACCCTGCTGGAAACCATCGTTCCGTCCATCCAGAAGACGGCCGATCTGGTGCAGGAAATCACCTCCGCATCCTCGGAACAGAATTCCGGCGCAAGCCAGATCAACGGAGCCATCACTCAGATCAGCAGGGCGATCCAGCAAAACGCTGCCGCAAGCGAGGAATTGGCGGCAACGTCAGGGGAAGTCAATTCCAGAGCCACTGAGCTTCAATCCACCATGGAGTTCTTCTCACTGATCGGAACCCAGGCCACCAAGAATATCCAGACGCCAGCCCGCAGAACTCCAAAACCGGACCAAGCAACTGGGTCCACCAAGCATGCCCCAACATTCCGTGCCGATAACCCAGATGAACGCGATTTCACGCGCTTCTAGTCAGGAGCCAACATGCCAGAACCCTTCCGAGCCAATAAACGGCAGGCCCAGGCGATGGCGTCCGTAGAAGCCAAGGCCCAGTACCTCGCCTTTAGCCTGGGTGCCGAAACCTTTGCCATGGATATCCGATCCATCAAAGAGGTCATCCAGTACGCGGAGCTTACCGAAGTCCCCCTGATGCCATCTTTCATGCGGGGCGTGATCAATCTGCGCGGTTCCGTTGTTCCCGTCATTGATCTATCCACCCGCTTTGGCCGAGCATCGACGGAAGTCGCCAAGCGCACCTGCATCGTCATCCTGGAATTGGAGCAAGCAGAGGATGTCGTTGTGTTGGGCGTCATGGTCGATCACGTCAGCGAAGTGCTGGAGATCGCGCCTTCGGACATCGAGCCCGCGCCCGCTTTCGGGACCGATCTGCGCTCCGAGTTCATCCAGGGGGTCGGCAAAGTGAATGGCCGTTTCGTCATCCTGCTCGACGTCAATCACGTCCTATCGGTCGACGAACTATCCGCACTGGCTGCGGATTCATCTCCATCAGACGTGGCTTCATGACAGTAACCCCTCGCACAAAACCACCCGCATCCGCCCCGGAGACCACAAACACTCCCATGTCGATGGCTCCAGCCATTTCGGATATCGAATTTTCCAGACTGCGGGCCCTCGTTCTCCAGGTGACGGGCATCAGCCTATCGGACCAGAAAAAAGCATTGGTGGTGGGCCGCCTGGGGCCACGGCTCCGCCACCGAAAGATTGCTTCTTTCGGGGACTACCATCACCTCCTGCAATCCCCTTCCGAAAGCGATGAACTTCAGATCGCCATCGATTTAATCACCACCAACGAGACCTCTTTTTTCCGCGAGGCGGAGCACTTCGAGGTGCTAAAGGATTACATCCAGCAGCTCCGACCCATTCCCTTCCCTTTTCGCGTCTGGAGCGCCGCGAGTTCGTCCGGCGAGGAGGCCTATACCATCGCCATGGTGCTTTCGGATAGCCTGGGCAGCGCCGAATGGAACGTAATGGGAACGGACATCAGTACGCGCGTGCTGGAACGCGCTCGCAAGGCGCTCTACCCCATGGAGCGCGCCGCCGCGATTCCCAGGAAATACCTTGAACGCTATTGCCTGAAGGGACAGGGCAAGCACGAAGGGCTTTTCCTGGTGGACCGCCCCCTGCGCGAACGGGTGTCCTTCGTGCAAGCGAATCTTTGCAAGCCGCTGCCCAAGTTGGGCCCTTTCCAGGTCGCCTTCCTGCGCAACATCCTGATCTATTTCGACCTTCCACAGAAAAAGCGCGTCGTGGAAGAAGTCATGGCCCAAATCAAGCCCGGCGGCCTGTTGATCGTCGGGCACTCGGAAAGCATCACAGGTCTGTGCGAAGGTCTTACGCAGGTCCGTCCAACGATCTATCGCGTTTCCTGAAATCGAGGCCCCTCCCATGACAGCTGCCCATCCCATCAAGGTGCTGATCGTCGACGATTCTGCCGTGGTGCGCCAGGCCCTGGTCGAGATCCTTGGCAAGAATCGCGAGATCCGCGTGATCGGACACGCCATGGATCCGATCTTCGCCATGGAGAAGATGGCGAAGGAATGGCCCGACGTGATCCTGCTGGACGTGGAGATGCCGCGCATGGACGGCATCACCTTCCTGCGGAAGATCATGGCGGAGCACCCAACACCGGTGATCATCTGCTCTTCGCTGACGGCCAAGGGGGCTGAGACGACGATGCAGGCCTTGGCGGCAGGCGCCTTCGCGATCTTCACGAAACCGACGCTCGGGGTGAAGAACTTCCTGGATGACGCCTCCAGTGACCTGATCACGGCGGTGCAAAGCGCCGCCGCCGCCCGCATGTCGCGCCTGCCAAGCATCGCGAAACCGATGCTGAAAGCGCCGCCCAAGCTGACCGCCGACGCCGTGTTGGCCCCGGGCATCGAGGCCATGGCCGCGACCACGGATCGCTTCACCGCCATCGGGACATCCACCGGCGGCACCCAGGCGCTGGAGTTCGTCCTATCTTCTTTGCCACGCACCTGCCCCGGCCTGGTCGTCGTCCAGCACATGCCGGAAAAATTCACGGCGGCCTTCGCGGAACGCCTGAACACCATCTGCGAAATCGAAGTGCGGGAAGCCAAGACCGGCGACCGTGTGCTGCCAGGACGCGCCCTCATCGCGCCCGGAGGCAAGCATCTGGTGGTGCGCCGCAGTGGCGCGCAATACCAGGCCGAAGTCGTCAGCGCCCCGCCCGTGAACCGTCACTGCCCCTCGGTGGATGTGCTATTTCGATCCGTAGCGAAATATGCGGGCCGCAACGCCACGGGCGTCATCATGACGGGCATGGGCGATGACGGCGCGCGGGGCATGTTGGAGATGCGGCAGGCCGGCGCGATCACCTACGCCCAGGATGAGGAATCCTGCGTGGTCTTCGGCATGCCGAAAGAAGCCATCAAGCTGGGCGGCGCCCAGCATGTCATTTCGCTTCAGCAAATTCCCGATGTGATCTCCAGATGATCCTCAGTGCTTTCACGAAAGCCGGGTAACCCATGACGCCGCCCATCGATGCCCTTCCGCTCGCCTACCGATTGGTCCTCGTGGTCGAGGACAGCGATGTGCAGCGAGCGCACGCCGTCTCGGTCACGAAAGAGATGGGCGCGCCACAGGTGCTAGAAGCCGCGGATGGTGCCGAGGCGCTCGAGGTTCTGCGCAATCACCCGAACGTGGATCTGGTGCTTTGCGATCTGGAAATGCCCGGCATGGATGGGGTCAGCCTCATCGGTGAAATCGCCGCCCGCGGCTACCGCCCGGACGTGGTCATCGTCAGCGCCCAGGATGCCAGCGTGCTTCACTCCGTTCGCCTGCTGGCCCTGACCTACGGATTGTCGACGCCCGGCATCATCCCCAAGCCGCTGGAGGCGGATGCGCTCACCCGCCTCATCACCGCGCCGCCCCAGGCCGTAAAGCCCACCACAATCCCAATGCCGGTCTATCTGGACGCCCAAGCCATCCGCAAGGGCATCGAGAACAACGAGTTCATCTGCTTCTTCCAGCCCCAGATCACCATGCAGGACCGCAGCCTTCAAGGGGTGGAAGCCCTGGTGCGCTGGCGCCATCCCTCCATCGGTCTGCTGGGGCCGGGGGCCTTCCTGCCGCAGGCGGAGGCCGACACGAGTCTGATGTCCGATCTCACGCTGGCGCTGCTGGCCTACGTGGCTGAGCAATGGAAGGCCTGGGTTCACCGAGGCTTGGAGACCCACATCTCGGTGAATCTTTCTGCGCGATCCATCAATAGCGTAGGATTCGCCGACCGCCTGCTGGAAGCCGTCACCAAATTGGGGATTCCCGTCTCAGCACTTCTGTTCGAGGTCACCGAATCCGCATCCGTATCGGATCTGGTGCAGACCTTGTCGAACCTCGCCCGGCTTCGCATGCGTGGTTTCAAGCTGAGCATCGATGATTTCGGCACTGGCTTCGCCACCTTCGAACAGCTGGAGCGCATCCCGTTCACCGAGCTGAAGATCGATCAGTCCATCACCCGCGAGCTGCCGGATTCGAAGCGCCACATGGTGCTGGCCAAGCACATGCTCCAGATGGCGAAAGAGCTGGATCTCAGCACAGTCGCGGAAGGAATCGAAACCACGAGCAGTTGGTCCGCCCTGAAAGAGATGGGCTGCACGCTGGGCCAGGGCTTCCTCATCGCGCGCCCCATGCCCGGGGAGCAGGTGCCCACCTGGGTGGTCCAGGATCTGCCCCGCCTCAGCCACGCCGGTGTCATCCCATGAAGGGAATCGCGCCCCGGTCTGCGTGTTTCACTAAACCCGAAATGAACGGCGCGTTTCTTGACGGATACGCGCCGGAATCCCATGACCACGATGCCGCCAGGAGCCAACGATGATCGCACCGCCCCGGGGTGAATCCGAAAAGATCCTGCTCATCGAGGACATGGAGATTCTGCGCCAGACGCTTCGCTCCTTCCTGGGCGATCTGGGCTATTCGGTCATTGAGGCCGCCAGTGGGGAGGATGGCCTCGAACTCGCGCAGAAAGACCATCCGGACCTGATTCTTCTGGATATCGGGCTGCCCGCCCTGGATGGCTTTCAGGTCTGCGAGCGCCTGAAGGCCGTGCCCAATCTTCGGGAGATCCCCGTCCTTTTCCTGAGCGGCAACCTGAGCACTGCCGACAAGCTGAGGGCGTTCCAGCTCGGTGCCGTCGACTACGTGACCAAGCCCTTCCAATTCGACGAGATGGAAGCGCGCATCCGCACCCATCTGACCCTGCAGCGCCAGAAGCGGATGCTGCAGGAGAAACAGACCGTGCTGCTCAGCGCGCTCTTCGATGCCAAGGTGCTGAACAGCAAGCTCATCGATATGAACGAGCGCCTGCGCGATTCCGAGGCCATGAAGAGCGGCTTCATCGCCCACATGCGCAACGAGATCAACAATCCGCTTAACGCCATCCTGGCCTTGGCGGAAGAACTGCTGCGCAGCGTTCTCAGCCCGGAACGGCTTCGCCAGATCGCCGGGATCATCCACGGCGAAGCTTCCCATCTGGATTTCCAGCTGCGGAACGTCTTCTGCGCCGCGGAACTGGAGGCCGGCGAGGCCACGCCTTTCATCACGAATGCGGAGATCGGGTCCATCCTGCGCAATGTCGCGGATTCCCTCTCCCACGTGGCGCAGATGAAGGACATCCAGATCCGATTGATTGATCCGCCCGACCCTCTGGTATTTCCCACGGACGCCGCCAAGACGCACCTGATCCTGGAGAACCTGCTGGCCAACGCCATCGAGTTCAGCCCCCAGGGCAAGAGCGTCGAGCTTTGCGCCCGGATCCAGGACGATGAACTGGTCCTGGACGTGAAGGATGAAGGCATCGGCATTTCCGCCGAGGATCAGGCGCTGATCTTCAAGCGCTTCCGCCAGCTCGACACCGGCCTGACCCGCGCGCACATGGGGCCCGGCCTGGGGCTTTCCGTGACCAAGGCGCTGCTGGAGTTGATGGGCGGCGAGATCGCCGTGGACAGCGAGCCCGGACAGGGATCGCGTTTCTCGTGCCGCATCCCGCGGGGACAGAACCCGGAGACATCCGGGATGGAGGCCTTTGACGGCAATCTGTTCCTGTTCGACGACACGGAAGAGATGTGAACGGGTTGGCAATCGATACCCCGAGGCGCTTCCTGACCCCCTGCACCATTTTTGCAAGCAAGGAGGAGCACCTGATTTCGACCCTGCTGGGGTCCTGCGTGGCCGTGTGCCTGTGGGATCCGGTCAAGCAGCAGGGCGGCATGAACCACTACATGCTGCCCCTCTGGAACGGAGACGGCCTGCCCACGCCCAAATTCGGCAACGTGGCCATCGATCAACTGATCCAGCGAATGCAGAACCTCGGATCATCGAAGGAGCGGCTCATCGCCAAGGTGTTCGGCGGCGCCAATGTCCTGGACACCGGCCCAGGCCACTTCCAGATCGGAGAGCGTAACGCCATGCTGGCCCAGGAGCTGCTTGGCAAGCACGGCATTCCCATCAAGGCCCAGGATGTCGGCGGACCCTTCGGGCGCAAGATCATCTTCAACACCCAAACCGGCGTCGTCATGGTCGGCAAGCTCAGCAAATCGGCCGAAGAGCTACCGAACGGACGGCCCCGGGGCGTGCCCGCGCCATAGCCTGTCCAGCTCCACGGCTTCGGGGTTTCCCGGCGTAAGCGCCAGGACTTCCCGCAGATCCTGCAGGGCGCGGCGGCGATCGCCCAAGCGCTCGCGCAGCAGCGCGCGTTTCATGAAACCCCAGGGATTATGGGGCTCGAGAGCGATGATCTCGGCGTATTCGGCCTCGGCTTCGTGAAAGCGCTCGCGCTCCTCCGCCGCTTCGCCGCACAGCAGATTGGTGACGGCGCAGAATCCCAGGAAGCGCTTCTGCTCGGCGAACTCCGCGGGCGTATACCTCGCCTTGGCCCGCGCGCGGTCGGCCACCTGCTCGAGATGGCGCAGGGCGCGCTCCGTGTGCGCGTCCACCCGGGCGAAGACCTCGGGATCCCCCGTGCGACGGAAGAAGTTGCGATCAATGCGGCCCTGGGCCACCAGCTCCGCATGCACCCGCGTGCCGGGATAGACCGCCATGGGCGAGATCTGGACATCGTGGGGCCGCACCTCCCGCACCAGGGCGGCGCTCTGTTCCACATCCTCCCAGGTCTCGCCCGGGATGCCGGTGATGAGGTAGATGCCCAGGTTCATGCCCACCTTGCGAACCATGGACAGTGAATGTCGAATCTTTTCGACCTTGGTGCCCTTGTCGAGAAGCGTCAGAACCCGCTCGCTGCCGTGTTCCACGCCGAACTGCATGAACTCGCAACCCGCGCGCTTCATGGCCACCAGGCGCTCCTCATCCACCAGGTTCACGCGGGACTGGCAGTTCCACAGCGGATGCAGGCCCGAAGCCTGGATGCCCGCCATCAGCTCCAGGATGCGGCTCTTCTTCGTGGTGAAGGTGTCGTCGCGAAAGCTGAAGTACGTGAGCCCCCATTTCTCGCGAAGGAAGGCCATTTCGCGAAGCACCGAGGCCGGACTGCGGAAGCGGATGGAGCTGCCCCAGAATTCCGGCGTATTGCAGAAGGTGCACTTCGCCGGACATCCGCGGCTGGTCGAGAGATAACCGAGAGCCATCGGATCCCCGAAGAAATCCGCCTCGAAGTGCTCCGCCGGAACGCCGAGGAGATCCAGGTCCTTGAGCGGCGTCGGCGTGGGGGTCTCGCCGCCTCGGAAGATCAAGCCGGGCCCGGCTTTCCATGCATCCGTCCCGGGCCGATCCGCAAGACGCTGCACGATATCCAGAACGGGGAATTCTCCCTCGCCCTTCACGATGGCATCCAGCGCGGGACATTCATCCAGCACTTCGGACGCCAAGTGCGTGGGATGGGGACCGCCCGCCAGCAGCACGGCCTTGGGACAGGCCTCCCGCGCCAGGGCCAGCAGCTCGGCGCTGCGCTTGCGGTTGAAGGTGAACATAGAGACGCCGATGACATCTGCCTTCTGCGCGCGCAGGTAGGCCAGCACGTCCTTGCGGCGGCTCCCGCTGAGGTTGGCCAGGCGGCAAGGGAATCCGTGCGCCTTCAGGAGCGCCTGGATGTAACCGAGCCCCAGGGGCAGGAAGTCCATCCACGGATCATCGGCGGCGCTGGTTGGCGCGCTGTACAGCAGCAGGGTGCGAGGCTCGTTCATCAGGAGACGGATTCTCCGCGGTGGCGGCGCAGGATGCCTTGGATCAGGCGCTGGAAGAACGGACCCGGCCGCGATCCCAGATCGTACACCGCCGCCGCCTTCAGCTCGGTGCCAAGATCAAAGAGCGGCGCAGGATCCGGCAGTGTTCCCAGCAGCACGAAGGGGGCCTTGACCCCGGCGATATCCAGCAACCCCTTCAATCGCCGCCGGTCGTCCAGCCCCGTGCTGAAAACATGGAACAGCAGCACCGGGGGTTGCGGATGCTCCTTCAGAAAATCCTTCAGCGCGGCGCCCGTGGCCGGGATCCGCTGGAAGGGCGTCTCGGGCAGGGCCTCCTTCAGCAGGTCTTCGACGGCCTCGGACGCGGAGAGCAGCAGCAGGGGAGCGCCAGCTCCGGGCGCCTGGGATGGATTCGCGGCGGACGCGCCCGTGACATCCTTCAGCGCCTCCACGCGGTTCTTCTCCTCTTCGCGCTTCACGAAGATCCAGCGCGAGAGCAGCGGCAGGGTCTGCCCTCCCAACGGGGGATCGAATTTCAGGCCCACCTGGCGGCCCTCTGTCCAGCAGATCACCGCGCGGCCATCCACCCGCAGGGCATCCTCCAGCGGCAGGCTCACGGCCACGACATCGCCCACGTTCAACGAGGCGCCCCCCACTTCATGGGCCACCTGCAGGCAGGCCCCGGTGACGCTGATATTGGCGATGGAAGCCGAGCGGAACTCGTAGCGGGGCGTGCTGAGGGTGGCCTCCACGCGGGGCAGGCGCGAAACGCGATGGGCCTGGCGCTGATCGTCGTCCACCAGGGATTTCGGCAACGCCAGGCGCAGCGTCCGACGCCCCTCCCACAACCCGAAGCCCAGCAGCCGGGTTCGGCCCTCCAGGAAATGGACGCCTTCGGGAAAGCGGATCCGCAGATCGGGGGAGCGCAGGCCGTACATGGATTCCTCGGCCCCCATGGTCACCCGGGAGTGGATCACGTCGCCCTCCAGCGCGATGAAGCTGGATGCGAAGCGCATGTAGGGGGTCACCAGCATCAGCAGTTCCCGCAACTCGCAGGCCCGCGCCAGGATCCTTCGGATCTCCGCTTCGCTGCTGGTGTTGTAAGATCCCATCCCCGCCCCTGCCTGCAGAGATTTCACCACGAACCGCGCCTGTTCTTAAACTGGTGCCCATAACTGTCACGATAGGTAGAAAGACCCCGGAGGACTGTGTGGCCACCACCCTCAAAAAACCCGAGCTGATCCGGGAGGTGTTGACCCAGGCCTGCGAGCACCGGGAGATGCTGATTCTCGCGACGCCCTTCCTGCGGTTCTCGTCCAACTTCATCGCGCTGGAGGGCGACGTGATCCACGTCCGGGCCACCATGAGCCGGGAGGATGCGCTCTACGCGCTGCGCGGATCGGACCTGATGATGCGCTTCCCCAATGGGCTTGGTTTCTATGAAGCGCCGGTCCAGGCGGTGGGCATCGGGCTTCGCGAAGGCCAGCACTCGGTTCGCTTGTCCATTCCGAAGACCCTCAACGAAAACGATCAGCGCGTGGCCTACCGCGTGGAGCGCGTGGGGCGGGTCTCGGCGACGTTCAGCACGCCCCAGCACGCCATTCATGTGGGCAGCCTGGCCGATCTCAGCGTCACGGGCGCGCGGGTTCACGTGCAGCGCGACATCAAACCCGAGGATCTGTCGGTGGGGGATCTGATCCACCTGGATATTCCCCTGCCGGAGATCCCCATCCAGACCAGAGCCATCGTGCGCCATGTGCAGGTGCGCCAACTCGGGCTGGAGTTCAAGCCCGCCCTGCCCCTGGATGTGGAGCAGCCCCTTTCGCGCTGGATCTTTGCCAAGCGTGAGGAAGAGCGTGAGCGCGCCGCCCAACGCCTGGAACAAAGCCCCGCCATCGAGATCCGAAGCGCCAGCCGACTGCCCCAGATGGGCATCCTGCTGGTGACCTCCGACGACGCGCTGGAGGCCGCCCTGCGCGGAAGCCTGGAGGGCCTACCGGATCTCATCCGCCTGAACCCCACCCTTCAGGCGCTCAAGGAGGGCCTGGCGGCCCACCCCGTCCTGGCGATCTTCCATCTCCCCAGCCTGTCCCTGGACGAACGCAGGCGCGCCAAGGCCCTGACCGAAGCGGCGCGACGGTTCTGCCCCACCCTGCTGCTCGGCACGAACGTGGATGGGGCGGAGCTCTTCGAGCTGGCCCACGAGTGGAAGGCTTCCAGCGCCCTGGCCTGGGCCCCGGAGCGCAGCCTTTTCCTGCACCGCCTGGCCCACGGCATCATCCGGCGCCACGCGGCGGGCGGCGAAAGCCCCATGGCCCCGCAGGAGCCTGCATGAAGCTCCCGTTCTTCGACGCGGCCCCCCCGGCCGGCGCGATCACGGGCATCGCCCGGGACGCCATCTTGGACGAGCTCTGCGATCGCAAGCACCCACTGCTGCTGGCCACCACGTACCTGCGCTTCGAGGCCCGGTTCCTGGAACGCCACGGAGAGGAACTGCGCATCCGGATCGCCCTGGGGCGGGACGCGGTGAAGCACACGCTTCAGGGACCGGATCTGCGCATGCGCTTTGATTGGGGGCTGGCGTTCGTGGGCGGCTCCACCCGCGTTCTGGGCTACGAGCAGGACGAAGCCCGCCGCATCCTGCGGCTCCAGGTCCCAAGCGCTCTGGAACCCGACGAACAGCGCCGCCACTACCGGCTCGAGCGCGTGGGACGCTCCGGCGGCGCCATCTGCGGCATTGCGGGTGCCGATAGCGCCATCCTGCGCGTGACCCTCGAGAACATCTCCATCAGCGGCGCCAGCGTCTTCGTACTGGAACCTCTGGCGCCGGACCGCTACCACACAGGACAACTGCTGCGCCTCTCCCTGGCGCTGGAACAGGGACCGACCCTCGAACTGCAGGGCCGCCTGTGCCACTCCGAGGACCAGACCCTGGGCTTCGCCTTCCATCCCGCCCCGGAGGGATCTGTGCTGGAGGCCCTATCGCGCTGGCTGGAACCGCGCATCCTCGACGCCCGCCGCCGCTGGCAGAACCGCGCGGAACTGCGCGCCCAGGCGGAACAGGCCATCCAGCCCAAGCGCCCCCCGGAGGGCGTAATCCTGATCACCAGCAGCGAATCGCTGGCCGATCAGATGGCCTCCGCCCTGAACCAGCTTCAGCCCCTGCGCGCCATGCCCCCAGCCATGGGCCCCATGAAGGACGCCCAGCTCCAGCCACCCCTGCTGCTGATGGTGGACGCCACAGAATCGGACGCCGAGGCCCGCCATCGCATCAGGTCCCTGCTGGAGAAAGCCCCCTTCGGCGCGCCCATCCTGGTGCTGGGCGACGGCCAGGGCATGGAGGCCGCGCGGCAGTTGGCCACCGAACTGAAAGCCGCTACCTGCCTGGCGTGGAATCCCCAACAGGAGGTCTTTTTCCGGCGCCTCGTGCGCGGCCTGATCCACCACCGATGGAAGGCCGAACAACTTTGAGCTTCACCGCGCGCCCCAGTTCGGCGACGGCCATCGCATAGAAGAAGCTGCGGTTGTACCGCGTCAGCGCGTAGAAGTTCTGGAAGCCGATGCGGTACTCCGTCCGATGCCCGGGCGTCGGCAGATCCACCAGGATCACGCGCGTCTCGCGCTCGGCGTTGCGCGCCTTCAAAGACGTCGACACAGCAAGGCCCGCGTCCAGCAGATCCCCCAGGCGATGCTTGGCCGTGGGCGAACCATCCGCCCGCGCCTCCAGCACGCGCCGGCTCGCGGCGGCGTCACCGACGCCCCAAAAGATGGGCCTTCCCGACTCCCAGCCGTGCGCCTGCAGAAAGCGCGCGACGCTGCCGATGGCATCCACCGCGCTGCCGCGCACATCCACCCGCCCATCCCCGTCGAAATCCACGGCATAGGCGCGAATGCTGCCCGGAAGGAACTGCGGGATGCCGATGGCCCCGGTATAGGAGCCCAGGAACTCGTGGGGATCGCGGCGATGATCGCGGCACAGGACGAGGAAATCGGACAGTTGCTGTCTAAACAGCGCGACCCGGGCATCACGATTCGTAGCCGTGGCCGGATAGTCGAAGCTCAGCGTGACCAGGCTATCCAGCACGGGAAAGCGCCCCATGTACTGCCCGTAGAGCGTCTCGACGCCCAGGATGCCCACGATGATCTCGGCGGGCACGCCGTAGGTGCGCTGCGCTCGCTCCAGCGCGGCCGCGTGCGCCCGCCAGAACGCGGTCCCCGCCTTGACGTGGGGGCGATCCAGGAACCGCGAACGGTAGGATCGCCAGTTCTTGATCCGCACGGCTTCGGGCGGCGCGGCCAGGGCCAGCACGTCCTGCCGCGGCTGGACGCCCGCCAGCAGCCCGGTCACCCAGGCCTCGTCCAGACCTTGGGCCTTGGCTGTTTCATGGATATAGGCCTGGACATCGGCGCGCTGCGCATAGGGCGGGGCCGTCGCGGCAGAGAGGGCCAGGAACCCACAACAGAGCATCGTTCGAAGCAAGACAGGAGGCATGGGGATTGATCCTATCTGCATGCGGCGGCAACGCCCAACATCCGGCACTCGATCCGACAGCGCCCCAACAGAGCCCTGGCGTCCAAACGCAACACGGCCCGGAACCATGTCCGGGCCGTGCTTTCCGTGAATCCAATCAGATCAGGACTTCTTCTTGAACTGGCGGTCGTAGGCTTCCTGCGCGTAGCGGCTGGGAGGTACGTCAAAGCGGCGCTTGAAGGCGCGCGTAAAGGCCGAGGCGTCGTAGAAGCCCAGCGACGTGGCCACATCCGAGGGGCGCTCGCCATCGGAGAGCAGTTGCACGGCGCGCTGCAGGCGACGCTCGATCAGGTACTGGTGGGGCGTGGTGCTGGTGGCTTCGCGGAACAGGCGAATGAAGTGATCCGGCGTGCACTTCGCGAGCTTGGCCAGATCGGGAACGCTGTTCTTCGCGCCCAGATGGGCTTCCATGTGATCCAGCACGAGCTGCAGCGTGGAGCGGCTCAGACGGTATGGGAAACGGCCCCGGTCCTCCTTCTCGCACAGGCGGCTCAGCTCCGAGCCCAGCAGGATGAGGAAGAGTTCGCGGGTCATCAACTGCAGGCCATCCTGATGCGCCAGTTCCTGCGTGAAGATCCCGAAGAGCTGCTTGAGGCTCTGGCTGCGCAGGGCCGCGAAGCTGAGCTCCTGCCACTTGCGGGGCGGATGCTGAAGGATCGACAGCAACGGCTCGGGGAAGGGGCCGTCCAACTGGAGCGCCGTGAAACCGAACGGCAGATCCGGCTGATGGCGCTTCAGCGTGTGGCCGAAGCCCGGCAACAGCAGGGCGAGGCTGCCGCGAGGCACCACGCCTTCCTCGTGATCGTCGCCCGTACACACGACGACCGGCGCGGTGGGAAGCAGCAGCGTCCACGAATCTTTGCTGGGCGCGGCCTTGGCGGGGATGGGATCCTTCTTGCACACGACGAGCCGCAAGGGACCACTGGTGTAGATCTGAATGTTTTTTGTGTCGTTCATGGCCGTGGGAAATTCCTGAGATGATCCAGGGGGGATCTTGCCATCCTTCCTTGTGAAAGTCATCGAGATTTATTGCCTAATTTCCTAGGAACCCCCAGAACAGCCCTTGCCGGGACGAGCATGATCTTGACCCCGAGCCCTTTCCTTGGTGTTTCATGCCCTTTGTCGGTGAATCCGCAGCCCTCCTGACCTCGGTTTTCTGGACCGCGTCGGCCATCTTTTTTTCATGGTCCGCTCGGCGCATCGGATCCAAATCCGTGAACCTGGCCCGCTTGGGCGTGGCCCTCATCGCCATCCTGATCCTGCACGCGCTGTTCCAAGGCGCGCCGTTTCCCGTTCACGCCGGGACGCGGCGATTCCTTTGGCTTGGCCTATCGGGTCTCATCGGCTTCTCTTTCGGAGATGCCGTTCTCTTCGAAGCCTTCGTGCGCATCGGGCCGCGGCTGTCCCTGCTGGTGATGACGCTTTCGCCCGTCTTCAGCGCGCTGCTGGGCCGCGTATTCCTGTATCAGGATCTGGGCGCGGCGCGGTTTCTGGCCATCCTCGCCACGGCGGGCGGCATCGCCTGGGTGGTCGCCGAGCAGAGTTCGCGCAAGGGAGAAGCCCCCCGCGTGCGTCCCGCCCGACTCGTCTCTGGCCTGTTGCTGGCCACCGGGGGTGCGCTGGGACAATCCTTTGGCCTGCTCTGCTCCCGCTTCGGCATGGAGGGCGACTTCCCCGCTCTTTCTGCCAACGCGCTCCGCCTGACCGCCGCCACCCTCGGGCTTGGGCTCTGGTATCTGCTGCGCGGCGAACTGCCCGCCCTGTTCCGCTCACTGAAGGACCGAACGGCCTTCGCACAGCTTGCGGCCGGTGCCATGTTTGGCCCGGTGGTGGGCGTCACGCTCTCCCTCGTCGCCATCGCCCACGCATCCCTGGGCACCGCCAGCGCCCTGATGTCCCTGGCCCCCGTGTTCATGCTGCCCGCTTCGGTGCTGTTCGATCATGAGCGCCTTTCCATCGGATCGATCCTTGGAACCCTTCTCACCCTGACCGGAAGCCTGGCGCTGTTCTGGGTCTGAGACAGGATCCCTGGCAGGCGGTGATCCGAATGTTCGGAGATGTACTTCCCCGCAGAAATCCGTGTGCAGGCGGAGCAAAGGGTGGTTTTCTGTAGGGAACAACCCCCTAGCCATTGGACAAAGTCCCCCGCTGCATGGGACGCCTTCGGCCAGAGTTCATCCTGTGTTTCGCTTCGCCCTATTTCGATATTTTTGGGAGTTTCGAATGTTCAGACGCGACCATTCACGTTGGCTATTGCCCGGCGCACTGCTGTTGAGCCTCGCCTGTTCCGGAGGCGGGAGTTCCAGCGATGGCGGGGCCTCGCCGCCCAACGCAACGCCAACATCAACACCCGGATCCGCCTTGACCCTGGCGTACCGCTTCCTGCCCTTGCCCATCGACACGGCCGTCACCCCCATTCCGGCGGTGGTCGGCAACGCGAGCACCGGGGCCAAGGTCTCCTTCGCGCTCACCGCCGGGGCTCTGCCCCAGGGACTTACTCTGAATGCGGATGGCAGCATCCAGGGCACGCCCGCCGTGGCCGGGACCTTCAAGCCCGAAATCACCGCCACCCAGGGCACCCAAACAGCGGTGGCGAGCCCCATCCTGATCGTCATCCCAGCGGCCAACGGGCTGAGTTCCGATCGCCCCGTGCTGCAGTACGACCAGCATGGGGCATGCGGTCAACCCTGGGGCGCGGCGGGCTTCGCGTGGCCGCAGCAGCTCTTCTGGCAGGACGTGGACATGATGTCGACCAGCCATGTCGGAGAGATGCGGGCCTCGGCACAGGGCATGGATTCCGTCGGCCTAGCACCGGTACTGGGCTGCGTGGCCTGGGGCTACGAATACACCTCGGCCACTGGCGGGGATCCCAACAACTTGGGCGCAACCCCCGACAACAGCGCCATCGGCGGATGGAAGGAATGGGGCGCGTGGATGACGAATCATCCGCAGTACCAATCCACCGATTGGCATGGTAAGACCGAAGCGGGGTATTTCACGCCGCTGATGCCCATGGATCCTGCGGATTGGCCCGCGACCTGGACCGCGCCCGCCGGATGGGTTGCGCCCGCCGGTTGGAGCGGGGGCAAGCCCACCCAGACCACCAGCTATGCCGAATGGTTGGGAACGCGCTTGGCGCAGCTTTGCTATGCGGTGGATTGCAGGGGCATGATGTGCGCCGATTACGTGGTGGGCCTGGAATGGGGCGACGCCGTGGACTACAACCCACGCGTGATGGATGATTTCGCCACCTGGGCCGGGGTCACGATCCCCGGCACCTCCATTGAGGAACGCTCCGACTACATCCAGGTCAACCTGAAAGCCCTTTGGTGGGACTACAAGTGCACGCGCTTCCGCGATTTCTACGGAAGCCTGGGCAAGAACCTGCTGGCCAACGGCAAGACCCCCATGGTCGGCGGCCAGATCAGCGGATATCCCATGTGGACGCGGGGTTCGGGCAACGATTTCCGGATCTACACCCAGGGCAACGAAGGCCTGCCGGGACAGTACTGGTTCTTCAACGTGGAGCTTCAGGCCGACAGCCTGCGCCCCCCCACGGATTATTGGCTTTCCGCCCTGGCCATGGCCTCCACGGCCGCGCGGGAGCCGGATATGCGCCTCGGCGGCCAGATGGATGCCACCGGCGGCCAGGGGGAATTCGACCGCTCCGTGACCAATGCGGGTTACGACGCCGCCTGGGGACTGAAATACATCACCCATCAGTGGCTAAGCGTCGGCTGGTCGCACATCGCAGGCCGAGATGGCGTGGTACGCCGCGCCCCCATGTCCTTCATGCGCTCGTACTGGGATGCCGGTAAAACGCCCGAGGCGGAACTGATGCTCATCCAGGGACACATTCCCCGCCATCCCTTCGGGCCCGCGTTCTATTATTCGGCCTCCATCGAACGCGCCTTTGAAGAGGACCATTGGAACAGCAAGACCAGCAATGGCGAATGGTTCCTGTTCCCCAAGATGTCCCGCGAAGTGTTTCCGAAGTCAGCGGCATCGCCGCGCAGAGGACACGCCCGGGGCTTGTGCATGGGCTACGTCGTGAGCGACGTGGGTTTGGATCACATGGCAAAGGCGGACCGGCCTTCCGGCTGGATCATCTACGACGATGACCGGCTGCCCGCGGCGGAGAGGGCCAAGCTGGAGGCCATCGCGCCCATCTACAACATCGATGCCGGAGGCGCCGATGCCGATGGCAGCAAGGCCGCCGCGCTGCTGGCGCTGGGCCCGGTGCATATCGCCCAGGACTCGGATCAGTGCCTGAACGCCCTCGCCTTCGTCGACCAGAATGATTCGGTGATCCTCATGATCAGCAACACGAATGACACCCCGGGCACCGGCGACGTGGTGTTCACGAATGTCGGCGATGGAAGTTTCGCCGCCACGGGACTCTTGAACGCCAACGACACCTCGTTCGCCGTGCAAGGTGGCACGGGGCGTTTCGCCATATCCGTGCCCGCCCGAGGGACTCTGGTGTTCGAGATCCCCAAGCTGAAATGGCTCAATCACTGAAGGCAGCCAGCATCGCCCCCGTCACGCGTATCACGTCAATCCAAGGCGCCAAGGGAACAGCCATGAGCATGCGCACGTATTCATACGTTCTGTTGCCCGGGCTCCTGGCGCTGGGCTTGGCCTGTTCGGGGGGTGGGGGTTCGAGCAGCGATGCCACCGCATCAACACCCACGCCAACATCCACACCTGCGCCTACGCCTACGCCAACACCCTCTCCAACACCTTCATCGACGCCCCCGAACACAGCTGTGCCAGCATTGCTGAACTACCAGAACTTCTGGGCCGGGAACACGGGCGGCAAGGGAGGCGTGGATTCCAACGCCGATGTCATCAGCAACTTCGTGGTTGATCTCGGCGTGCTGAATGCTTCGCAACTGGACTGGCAGGCCGCACCGTATGCGCCCCTGGTGGTGACCAAAAGCTACTGGGACGAGACCCGCTGGGCGGATGGCGCGTATTCCAAGGGGGCGCGCTTTTCCAAGGGCGAATACTTCAATTCCAAGATGGTTTTCGATACGACGACCCGCGGCAGCCTCACCGCCACCATCGCCCATCCGCAAAAGCCCGACGCCTCGCAGCAGAATCTTGAAGACCAGGGTTGTCCCCTGACGGCTGCGTACGCATCGAACCCGCCCTACGTGTCCTTCAGCGATGGCCGCACGCTGACCTCGGTGGCCTATCCCACCAACGTTGCGTTCGATAACAACGGTTACCTGTGGGTCGCCGACAATGGTCCCGAGCAGAACTTCAAGATCTTCTCCGTGCCCGCAACCGGTGCGCCCACCCTCATCAACACCTTCGGCGAAGCGGGGGGCGTCTTCGCGGGGCCCCGGCCCGGTGCCTGGGGAGAGAAACGGTTCTGGGGCCTGCGCGGCGTCTGCTTTCCCGATAATGGCCAGATCATCGTGGGCTGCAGCGGCATTCCAGGCCAGATCCAGGGGGGCACCGATATCCGCTGGTTCGATAGCAGCGATGCCTCCACCCTCGCCAAGCGTCTTTCCACCGCCACCATGACCCACCAGGCCATCGGTAGCTTCACGCACGTGGCCGATTTCGACCCCGCGGGCAATGGCACCGAACTGCATCACGCAACCCTGCACTACACCATGGACTACTCGAAGCCGACGCAGCAGGGCTGGAAGATCTCTGGCGTGACCCTGGATCCCTTCCGCTTTCCCCAGGATCCCCGCCTGTCCATGCCGCTGGAGAGCACCTTCGTCCGACGCATCGATGGCAAGAAGTTCCTGTACGGCATGAGCATGAACGCCAGCTACCTCGCCATTTTCCGCTTCGAGGAAAATTCGGAAATCGCGATCCCCGCCGGACTCGTGTACCTCTTTGACAACGGTCGGCATGCCACCTGGGGCGCAGACGTACGCCCCGCCAACCTTTCCGGCAACGTCATGTGGATTGACAAGAACGGCGACGGAGCTCCGCAGGCCGACGAGTTCTCCGGCTTTGACGTAGCCAATCCCTACAGCGAAGGCTATGACGTCGACGCCAACGGCAATATCTGGATGGCGGGCGGAAACGATGCCTATTCCACCTACTGGAAAGCCGGCGGCAGCTGGGTGCTGCCCTGTCAGGGGCTCGATACCCACGGCATCCCGCAGTATGACGGCAACAAGATCGAGCGCCTTGGCGTCGGCGCTGGCGTCCTCCTGGCTCCAGACATCGAGATCTCACGCAGCGCGACGCGGCTTCGCTACCTGGCCGATACGGATACCCTGCTGCTGGGCGCAGGCATGGACCCCTACTGCACCCGGCGGGTCTACGTGATCGATGGATACCGGACATCGGCCACCCCGACCCGGCGCTGTGTCATCGATCTCGGCTTCGACGACCTCGGCGCCTGGGGCGTGCATCTCGACTACGGAACAGCGTCCATGGTGCTGCCCGCGACCTTCGCCGCCGACAAGGACTTCCTATACGTGGCCTGCCTGGATGGCGGCCGCGATGCCCACATGCGGGGCGAGGTCACCATATACAGCCTGCAGGATGGGCACGAAATCGGCTGGATCCTTCCCGACACGGACACCAACCACACCTGCGGCGCCATCGATCTGAACGTAGGCATCCAGGTGGCCACCCAGTCGGATGGTACCCGGCTCATCTGCCTCGAGGACAACGGCGGCGGCAAGTTTATGGTCTACCGCTGGACCCCGCCCGTGCAGGGCCTCTACCCCAGCACCACCGGAAGCAACGCCACGGGTCCGGTCATCGTGAGCCAGCCGCCGAAGCTGTGCCATCCGCTGGATCAAAGCACCCTGGATCTCCGCGTTTACGCCTTGGGCACGGGTCTGAACTACCAGTGGTACCAGGATGGCCTCGCCATCTCCGGGGCCACGAGTGCAATCCTCCACAAGGGCAATTTGACCGCCGCCGACGCCGGCAGCTACACGGTAAAGGTCTTCAATACCGCCGCCTCACTAACAAGCACCGCCACGGCCGTTTCCCTGGTCTATCCGGCCGTCATCACGGTCCAGCCCCAACCCACCACCAGCCTGACGGCCGGTTCGCCTTTCACGCTGAGCGTCACCGCCACCTCCCCCGCTGCCGACGACGTTCTGTTCTACCAGTGGTACAAGGGCGCGGATGCGATTCCCAATGCCGATAAATCGACTTACACGGTTGCCGCCGCCGTCCCTGCCGATGCCGGCATCTACACCGTCGTCGTGAAGAACTACAGCCAAGCGGCGCTGGATTACGTGAGCAAGATCACCAGCGCCAACGCCGTCATCCAGATCAAGTGATCAACCCGAGGCCCGCCCGCCCCTGATCCGCCAGCCTCTGGTCCATCCTTTGCGCGCTGATGCCGTCCGTCGACGCGAAGGCGCAAAGGGATAGCGATGAGCCTCGGCGCCATAGCGCCTCCCAGCGCCCCATAAGGCAACGTCGGCGCAAGCCCCAAGCCGTTCATTTCAGGCACGCCCTTGACGGCGGAGGCCGGAGGGCGGACACTCACCGAAGTTGATTGGTCGTTTGATCAACCCCCTGCCGCGTTCCAGGAACGGGCAATACGCGAGTCCGATCTCGCACGCCAAGGTCCCCATGCATCGCTTTTCAGCCCTCCTACTGGCAATGCTGCTGGCTTCGCCTGCACCCGCGCAGGAGGTCTCGGTGGCTCTGGGGTCACTGCACGATATCGGCGGCGTCGAATCCACCTATTCCTGGCAGCTCCAGTACCTGCATCCCATCGGGGAATCCTTCGGCGCCAGTCTCTCGTGGTGGAACGAAGGGCACCTCGTCGATCATCATCGCGATGGCATGACCCTGCAGGCCTGGGCCTTCCATCGCATGAAGACCAACAGCCTGCGCCTGGGCGTCGGGATCGGTACCCATCGATTCTTCGACACCACCTCGGACACGGACGGGACCTATTACCGGAATGATCATGGCCTCAAGTCCCTGCTGAGCCTTCAGGCGCGCTACCCCGCCCCCAGCGGAGCCTGGGCTGGCTTCTTCCAGCTGAACCGGACCATCGGAGACAGCCCCCAGACGCGGGCCGTCCTGATCGGCGTGAGCGCATCCTTCGGCGGAAAGAGACTCCGGCGTGCGGTGGCCCCGGAAAGAAGTCGCAGCGAGGCGTCGATCCTGGAGGGCCCCAACGAGATTTCCTTTTTGTTCGGACGCACCATCCTGAACAGCTTCAGCAGCGAGACCACGGATTTTCTCGAATCCTTCGCATTGGACTACCGTCGACAGCTCGGCAAGCACCTGGACGCCACCGTCTCGTACTGCGACGAGGGCGGCATCGACACCGCGAAGCGTGATGGCATCGCGCTCCAGCTGTGGGTGACGGCCCGGTCGCCGCGGCACCCCTGGATGATCAGCTTCGGCCTGGGGCCTTATCTGGCCCGGGTCTACCCCAGCGCGGCCTCCAATGCGTCGACCATCACCGTCCGGTCCAGTCCCCGGTATTCCATCCTCGTGGGACGGCACCTCGGCGGCCACTGGGACGCACGGCTGCAGTGGAACCGGACGCTTACGAACTACCACCGCGACACCGACGTCCTGCTCACTGGCCTCGCGTACCGCTGGTGATCACTCCTGGACGCCCAGCCCCAGGAGTCCGTGCAGACAGAGATCCACCAGCCATTCCGACGCCTGGAAGGGGCTGCCTAGGAAGGAATCCTCGCCCCAAACGGCCTGGTTCAGCCCGCGCAACAGCCCCGGCGCGATGGCCTGCCCCATGATGGACCGCCCCAGGAACGCGATCTCCCGCTCGTCGAGATCTGGCCGCAGCACGTGCAGACAACGCTTGATGGTCTCGGTGACTGGCTTGGCCTGCTGCTGAATCAATGGCAGCAGGCTGGGACGGGGGGATCGCAACTCGCGCATCCACAGGCGCGCGGCCAGCTCGCGCTGGGGATCGTCCGGCGCAGACTGGGCGCAATCCCGGGAGATCGTGTGGAGCTGCTCCCGCAGCAGGCGGATGGCTTCGCTCTTGTTCCGCGGCGAATACCCCCCTTCCGGCGGAGGCTCGACCCCATTGTTCTGCGCCAAGGATTTGTAGAGCTGCCGAAAGACCTCCAGGTAGAGCCCCTCCTTGTTCCCGAAGTGATGCGACAGGAGCGAGAGCGGACGCTTGGCCTGGTCGGCGATCATCCGCATGCTGGTGCCATCGAATCCATGTTCGGCAAAACAGAACAGCCCTGCCCGAAGGATGAGTTCTCGTGTGTCCTGGCAGGCGTGTTCCATGATCCCGTCGATCATAGCAGCCCGGCCCTTCCCGCTTCTCGCCCATTGATGCAACGGGATCGGCGGGGGATTGGCGATGTCTTCTCATGAAATCAGCACTTTGTGACCAGTCCCTCCCGTGAGAAACTGGTCGATCACCTGTACGTACAGGTGTAGGTGAGACATATGGCGCGCACCCACTACCAACTGCTGGCCGAATGCACGGATGAGCATCTGCGCACAATCTGCGCGAGACGCAAGCTTCCCGTTCCCCAGCATTGGGAGGACGGCCCGGATGGCCGCGTTCGCCTGCTCAAGACCATGGTCTTCCATCTGGAAGACAACAAACAGCTTACCAACACACTGGCCGATCTGGACGGTGCGCTGGTCATGACCCTGAAGAATCTGGTCGATCAGGACCTCCAGCCCTCCGAAAGCGCGGCTCGGGAACTGGCCGACCTTGGGCTCATCCTCCCGTCCAGCGGCAGGTGGACCATCGCCGAGCGTGTGGCCGACGCGCTGGCGGATTTTGATGAACATGCCCTGGATTTCCAGGCGCCCTCAGGCGTGCGCCCGGTGGAGGGACAGCCCTTCGGCTTCTCCCTAGCGCTGACCTCCGTGCTTCTGCGCTGCATGGGCGGCATCCGTGTGCTCAAGGGGGGCCTGCCCGCCAAGAAGGAGCTGGGCCAACTGCTGAGCCGGAACGCGATGGTCAATGACGAACGCGACGCGACGCTGCTTTTCGCGCTGTTGCATCGCCTGGGCTTTTTGTGGAGCCGCGAAGGCCGCGTGGACACGCTGCTGCCCGCGGTGCTCGCCCATCCGCCCCGCTGGGTCTCCGAACGCGCCTTCGCGGCCCTGCTGGAGCACGATCTCAAGCTCTGGAGCATGCCGCCCTCCGAGGACCGGCTCTTCCTCATGCGGCACCTGCTGGAGCGCCGGGGCCAGGTGCTGGCCGTGGGGCCGTTCCTGGATTTCCTCCACACGCTGCATCCGCTGGACACGAAGCTCACCCGCACCGTCTTCCTGCCCTTCCTTCAGCGCATGGGCCTGCTGGCGATCGATGAAGTCGGCGAACACATCACCCTGACGAATCATGGCGAGGCCCTCGCGCACGAGTACCTGCTGCGCGACCACCGGGGAACCGAAGCGCACTGGACGCAGCTCGCGGCGGACACCCCGCTGGTGATCCAGCCGACGCTGGAACTGCTGACGCCCATGCTGCAGAACCCGCACCGGCTGCTGCAGCTGGCCCAGCTCGCCGATGTGGAGACGCTCGACACCATGGTGAGCTTCCGCCTGGGGCCCGACACCATCATCCGGGCGCTGGACGCAGGCGTATCCATGGAGGAGATCCGGTACCGCCTGGGCGAGCCCGGCCACGCGCTGCCCCAGCCCTTGGCCCAGCTCCTGAACGATCTGGGCCAGCGCCTGGGCGAGGTCGAAGTGGTCCAGGGCGTTCGGCTGGTGAAGGCCCGCTCGCCGCGGTTGGCCGAGGAGCTGCGGCTGCGGCCCGAACTGGCTTCCCTGAACCTGCAACAGGTTTCCGAGACGGTGATGGAGGCCAACGGCCCCGGCAACGCCTTCGCCATGCTGAAGCAGGCGGGCTTCCTGCCCAAGCCCGGCCGCTTCCTGCCCATCAGCATCGATGGCGACGAGTCGCTGTACCTATGGTCCCTGGCCTGCCTCGCCTTCGTGGACGAGAAGGGGATGAACCATCACCTGGACCCCGTCCGCCAGATCATCCACACCGCGCTGCAGCGCATCCAGAGCGAGGATCCCAACCTGTTCCAGGAGATCAAGCGGCGCGTGCCCATGCTGCATACGGGCGGCGGCACGCAGGGCGTCGAAGAGACGCGGCACATCCTCGAGTACGCGGCCGCCAACAACCTGATGGTGGAGATGTCCTACATGCCGCTGGCGGCCCACCGCGCCCAGCTCCGCAAGGTCACGCCCCAGGCCCTGGACAGCGAGCATCTGCGCGGTTTCTGCCATCTGCACCAGGAAGAGATGGCCTTCCGCCTCAGCCGCATCATGGGCGTGCGCCTGCTCAACGAGCGGGGCTGGTCCCCCAGCAGCGTCGCCCCCCAGGCGGGCTGAGCCTACTCAACTTCCTGGATCTTGCGCTCCAGGCGCTCCACGGCGCGGTCCAAGGCATCCTTGAGCTCGGTGCGCGCATCCTTCTGATCCTTGTCCAGCTTGCGCTCAAGCTGAAGCACGGATTTCTGCATCTGGCTGATCTGCTCTTTCACATCGTCGATGGCATCGAGCACCTGGTTCAGCCGCGAATCAGGTGGACGGCTGTTCCCGAAGACCGACAGGCCAGCCAGGATCGCGGCCAGCGCCGAGACCAGCAGGATCAGGATTGCGAGTCCATCCGCCATGAGAAATCTCCCCTTCCTCTCATCGTAGCGAGAAGAAGGGGAGATGAATCAGCCGCGCGATGGCGGTGAACCAGATCAGCGCCCGACGGCCTTCACCTGTTCCGTCTGGCCCAGCTGCGTGGCGGCGGGATGTTCCACGGGAATCACCAGCTCGGCGGGACGGGAGCCGGTGCGCCTTTTCAGGGGCTGCTTCTCCAGGACGGCCAGCTTCAGCTCGCTCAGGCTCTGGCGATCCTGCGCCGCCTGGGCAGCCGTGCGCTGAACCTCGCTGTTCTTGGCCTCCACGGCCTGCGCCAGGGCATCGGCACGATGCTTCTGCTGGATGCCCCAGGTGCCGAGGCCCACCAGGGCGAAGGCCAGGGGCAGGCCCGCGGCCAGCAGCAGCCACGTGGGCTGCGGGCGCCGGGCCACGCGGCGGCGGCGATTGGCTTCGTGGCGCAGCTCTTCGGCCAGCGCCACCAGCTCCGGCGTCACTTCGGCGCTGAAGAAGCCCTGCTCTGGAACGCCCAACAAGCCCTGAAGCTCAGAACGAAGGGCGCAATCCTCTTCGAGCTCCTGAATGCGGTTGGTATCAAGCGAGGGCATGTTCGCCTCCTGGATTGAGCTGCTCGCGCAGCTGGGCCTTGGCGCGGAAGATGCGCGTCTTCACCGTGGCCTCGGGGATGGAAAGGATCTCTGCGATTTCCTTGATGGAAAGCCCCTCGACGACAAAGAGCCAAAGGGCCTCGCGGAATGTCGGCGAAAGGGTCTTCATGCGCTCCCGCACCTCGCGGTGCAGCAGATCGTCATCGGCCTCCGGCCCCTTGCCGGGTTCGAGGACGATTTCCAGACTCAGGTTCTGGTTCTTCATGGGCCGGCGCTCGGTGAGCGACAGCGTCCGAACGGTGCCGTAGAGAAAGGCCGTGGGATGCTCCACGGGCTCAATGCGCTGCATGAGGATGACAAACGCCTCCTGGGCGATGTCTTCCGGAAACGTGGCACCATAGCGCCGGGCATAGCTGACAAGACGCGGATACAGCGCAGCGAAAGCCTCGTGGAACTCGGAGACTTCGCCGAAGGGCGTCTCGGACTTGAGGGGTTGCATGAACGACTCCATATCCTCCATGCGTCCACCCAATGAGAGGTTCCCATCGGGCACGCAAGGAGCGGAATGGATAGTCTAGATGGGATGAGCGGTTCCCTGCACAACCCCCTGCTGGACTGGCGAGACGCCCTCCAGGATCTTGGCCTCATGGGCCTGGTGCCTCCGTGTGCCCCCGCAGCACCGGCACTGGCACCGACAATGGCGTCGGCTGTGGCATCGGCAGGGGCTCCACAGGCGTTCCCGGATCGCGTGTCCTCCGAGGCACCAAGCTACCGGCCGAGCCGTGCCCTGGCCCCCTCCCAGACGGCGCTGGAGCCGCTGCCTACCGCTCGCCGCGCCCCGGAGCCTTCCCCCAACGATCCCAGGGCCTTCCCTCCGGCGGACGCGGTGGCCTCGGCTTCCGACCTGTCGGCCCTGGACGCCTGCATTCGCGATTGCCTGGCCTGTCCCCTGGGCACGAGTCGCATCCGCTTCGTCTTCGGCGAGGGCGCTCCCCAAGCCCGTATGATGTTCATCGGCGAAGGCCCCGGACGGGACGAAGACCTGCAGGGACGGCCCTTCGTTGGCAAAGCGGGGGAACTGCTGGACAAGATGATCGGCGCCATCGGATTCCAGCGATCCGAGGTCTTCATCGCCAACGTGGTCAAGTGCCGTCCGCCGGACAACCGCACGCCCACGCCGCAAGAATCCCAGCGCTGCCTGCCCCATCTCAAGCGACAGATCGAGCTCATTCGGCCCAGCGTCATCGTCACGCTGGGAGCGACGCCCCTGCGCGAACTGCTGGGCGTCTCCACCGGCATCACACGCATCCGCGGCCAGTGGCAGCGACTGGAGATGTGCGGCGGCATCCCGGTGATGCCCACCTTCCATCCCGCGTACGTGCTGCGCCAATACACGCAGGACGTGCGCCGCGCCGTCTGGTCGGATCTCCAGGCCGCCCGCAAGTGGCTGGACGAATCCGGCAAGCCCCCGCAAACTAGCGGCGAATAGCAGCCTCGCATCGCAGTCCCCATTCGCAATCCAAGGATCAGGCCCATGCGTTTTCTCAATGTCGTCTTCATCGCCCTCATCGCCCTGGCGCTCATCGCCGTGGGATCTGTCTACGTCGGAAACCATCAGGTGCTGAACCAGTACGTGGTGCTGTGGGAAAACCACAAGGTCAAGGTCTCCATGGTGCTCATCGGGGCCTTCCTGCTGGGCTTCGTGCTGAACCTGCTCTACACAGCCTTCATGGAAATCCGACGCATGGTGAAGAACATCAACGCCAGCGCCGCCACCCGCGCAGGAAAGCGGTTTTCGGCCCAGCTCCAGGACGCCCGGGATCTTATCGCCCACGGCCTGCTGAACGAAGCCCGCGCCGCGCTCGAAGGCCTGATGAAGGAGCGCCCCAACCACATCGCCGGCAATCTGCTGCTGGCCGAAGTGCTGATGAAGGTGGGCGAGCCCGATGTGGCCGTGAAGCGGCTGGAAGCCATCGCCCTGGCCGAACCCGAGATGATCGAGCCCCAGTACCTGCTGGCGGACGCCTACACGGCGGCGCGGGACGGGGAAAGCGCCCTGGCGCTGCTGCGCCGTATCGCCGGGGATCACCCCAAGGAAGCCCTGCGCGCCTTGCGCCGTCTGCGCGCCCTGCACGTCGACGCGGGACGGTGGGACGAAGCCATGGAAGTTCACAAGCGCCTGACGACGCGCTTCCTTTCCGAACTCAACCAGGCCGAGCGCGCCCAGGGCGTGGCGCTCATCTTTCAGACGGGCCTGATGAAGGTGGACGCCGACCAGTTCAAGGAGGCCGCCCAGGTCTTCCAGCAGGTGCTGAAGGAGGATGCGTCCTTCGTGCCCGCGTACCTCGGCCTGGGGCGCTGCATGATCCTGCAGGACCAGGAGAGCCAGGGCATCGAGATCTGGCTGGAAGGCTTCCGAACCACCGGGGAAGGCGCGCTGCTGCAAGAGATCGAGGATTACTTCATCCAGTGCGGCAAACCCGAAGAGGGCCTTTCCGTGCTGCAGCGGGTCGCGGCCACCACCGAGTACCAGACCACCGCCAAGTTCTTCCTGGGCAAGATGTACTACCGCCTAGAGATCCTCGACGAAGCCCTGGAGCAGTTCAAGGAAGTTCGCGCCCAGGTGGTCTATTCCCCCATCCTGTTCTTCTTCATGGCGAAGATCCACGCCCGCCGCGGTCGCATGGAGCAGGCCCTGAACGAGTACCGCCAGCTTTTGCGCAATCTGGGCATCCTGAAGCTGCGCTTCGAGTGCGATGTCTGCGGCCACCGAGCCGCAGACTACCAGGACCGCTGCGAATCCTGCGGCAGCTGGAACAGCCAGCACTTCATCTTCAAGGAGAACGAACTCTCCGATCTCCCCCTGCGCCCCGAAAGCGGTTCCTGGCTGTCGATCATCTGATCGTCAGACCCCAGGCAGATTGGCTGAACGCACCACGAAAGCCTGCAGCACCTTCGAGACGCTTTCGGGAATGGACACGAAGCGCACGCCCAGGCCGACGAAATCGAATCCCGTACCCGACCCGGATCCCCCCAGGACGTACCGGACCTCTCCGGTGATGCCCTCGGCGTGCATCTGGGGGTTCTCGAAGGCCAAGCCCTCCATCACCGTGCCCTGATCGAACAGCTTCGCATCCCCGCTGCCCACGACAGCAAAGCAGCCGCCCGCGCTCAGATTCGTAATGCGGATGCCCTGGAAGACATGACCCTTCACCACAAAGCGGATGGTGAACTCGGGACCCACGATGATCCGGCGAGAATCCCTGCGCTCTGGGTGGTTTTCCATGGTTTGACCTGTCCGGAGTGATAGCGCAGGTTACCGTGGATGACCGTGAAGCTCCAACTCAGATCTTTGGCTAAATTGATCGGTTATGAAACTTAAGCACGGCGCGGTTTGCCGAGTGCACCTCCAGCCCGGTGAGGCCGAAGGGCTGCCACGCCAGATCCAGGGCACGCTCCAGCTTCAGCCCCATGAAATGGGCGAGGATCGCGCGCAGGGGGCCGCCATGGGCCAGCACCAACGTGGGAGCATCTCCCTCCAGAGCCCCCTGGAGCGCCAGCAGCGCCCGGCTTGCGCAATGCGCAAAGGATTCGCCGCCCGGGGGCGAGGACTTCACGGGATCCGCGAAGAACGATTCCGCGCCCCGGATCTCGGCCCAGGGCACGCCATCCCACGCGCCGAAGGCCTGCTCGCCCAGATCCGGCAAAACCAGGGCGGGAAGCCCCAGATCCAGCGCGTGGACTCGCGCCCGCTGGAGATCCGAGGTCAGCACGCGCTGGAGTCCCATCTGCAGCAGCCTGGGGCGCAACACCTGCCATCGCGCTTCGCCCTCCGGAATCACGGGCAGATCCAGGCGTCCCAGGGGCGCGCCCTGCTGACTGGCCGCCGTGGGCCCATGCCGTAACAGGAAGAGAGGGGTTGTCATCGCAGCCTCACCGCGCGAGCATCGCCAAGAGTACCGCTGATTCCACCAACTGGTTTCCCGCTCCCAGCAGATCGCCGCTGTGGCCGCCCATGCGATGGCGCAGATAGACCACCCAGAGCGCCAGCATCCCGGCAGCGGAAAGCAGGATCCGTCCGGGATGGGCCACCCGGAAATGCCAGGCCAGGATCCCTGCGAGCAGGATCCATCCGTTGGCGGCGATGAAGGGGCCAAGGCCCAGATTCCGGTGGACCTCCTTCGCCAATCCCTGCGAGATCGAAGGCAGCAGGCGCAGCATCCAGGCGATGGACGCGCGCCCCAGGATCATCGCCAGGGGCAGCAGCCACAGCGCCTGCCGCCCCATCTGCGCAAGCGCGGCCCAGCGCAGCATGAGGATGCACCACAGCGCCATGGAGCCGTAGGCCCCGATGCGGCTGTCTTTCATGATCTCCAGCACCCGCTCGCGGGTGAAGCCGCCGCCCAGGCCATCCGTCGCATCGGTGAAACCATCCTCGTGGAAACCGCCCGTGAGCAGCAGACTGAAGGCCACCGCCAGGATGGATGCGACAGGAGCTGTCCAAAACCGTAGACACCCCGCAAAGACAAGGGCCGTGAGCAAGCCCACGACGCCTCCGACCAGCGGGAACCAGCCCACGGCAGAGGCCAGGTCCTCCGCCCGGGTGTCGGGCCCCATTACCGGAAGGCGCGTCAGGAAACGGAAAGCCGCGATCAGGGAACGCATGTGGCTAGCCCTTGCTCACGCCAGCGCCGCTGAAGGTGGCCATCTCGCGAAGCATGGCGCAGGCGCTGCGCAGGATGGGCACCGAAAGCGCCGCGCCCGTGCCCTCGCCCAGGCGGAAGCCCAGATCCAGGACGGGCTCGATGCCCAAAGTGTCGAGCAGCCGACGCGCGCCGGGTTCGGCGCTGCAGTGGGACCAGAACAGGAAATCCTTCAGCCCCGGATCCAGGGCCAGCGCCAGCAGCGCCGCCGCGCCGGAGATGTAGCCATCCACGATCACCGCCCAGCCGCGCGAAGCGGCGGCCAGCATCGCCCCGGCCATGGCGCCGAACTCCGCGCCACCAAAGGCGGACAGCACACCAATGGGGTCCGAGGCATCCACGGCGTGTTTGGACAATACCTGTCGAATCACCGCAAGTTTGTGTTCCAGTGCCTCGCCGCGCACGCCGGTGCCCGGCCCTACGGACGCCTCGGGGGGAATGCCGCCGAAGGCGCTCACCAGCAGGGCCGCGATGGCCGAGTTGCCGATGCCCATCTCGCCCAGGCCCAGCAGGGCGAAGGGAGCCAGAGGAAGGTCCTCCACTTCGTCGATGCCCGCCTGGATCGTGGCCTCGGCCTGGTCGCGCGTCATGGCGGGACCCTCCAGCGGATCGCCGGTGCCGCGCACGACGTTGCGCTGGGAGACATTCGCGAATGGACAGGGACTGGCAACCCCCACATCGATCACACGATGCTGGATGCGATTCGCGCGACTGAACACGCAAATGGCCGCGCCACCCATGGCCATGTTCGCCACCATCTGCGGTGTCACTTCCTGCGGAAAGGCGCTGACGCCGTGACGCACGATGCCGTGATCCCCACCGAAGGTCAGGATGTGGGCTTCGGGATCCACCGGCCGAAGATCCCCTGCGATCCACGCCAACTGAAGCGCCAGGGGCTCGAGGCGCCCGAGGCTGCCCTGGGGCTTGGTCAGGTCGTCCAGATGGGCCTGGATGCGGGGCTTCAGGGCCGGATCGAGCGTCGGCAAAACAGGCAGCTTCATGGACTCTCCCTCAGAACATCATTTCAGGCGCAGCGGGCATCCGGCGACACACAGATGGGCTTCGTCCGCCGCGCGCACGGTGGATTGCCCAAGCCAGCCCGCCAGATCACGGAAGCGCCTCAGTTCTGGAGATTCGGGCACCGGGCTCCAGCCCACCTCGTTGCCCACGATGACCGAGGACCAGGGGACTTCGCGCAGGCACACCAAAACGCGATCCCACTCGCGCAGCAGGGCTTGGTCGTCCAACTCCATGCGGCCGGAAAGCCACAGCGTCAGGCAATCCAGCAGCACACCCGAGGGCGCGGGATCCATCAGGCGAAGGGCTGTGGGCAGGTCTGCGGGCGCCTCCAGCGTGCGCCAGGACGCAGGACGCTCCGCTTGGTGCCGGCGCACGCGCTCGACCATCTCCGCATCCTCCTTGCCCAGACGATAGGTCGCCACGAAGACGACGCCGTCGCCCCAAGCCTTGGCACGCTCCAGCGCGAAGCGGCTTTTGCCGCTTCGCGCTGGTCCCGTGATGAACGTGATGCGACCCAAGCCTAGCCTTCGGCCTTCAATACCACCAGGCCCAAGGGCGGCAGCGTCAGCTCGGCAGAGTAGGGCTGGTTGTGCCAGCGCTGGGCCGTCGCGAAAGTCCCGCCGCCATTGCCGACGTTGCTTCCGCCATAGCTCTCGGAATCGCTGTTGAGCACCTCGCGCCAGTGGCCGGGGGCCGGCAGGCCTACGCGATAGACCTGCCGCGGAACGGGTGTGAGGTTGAGGATCACCGCCAGGCGGCTCAACAGGCCATGATCCTGCCGCACGAAGGACAGGATGCTGGCATCGCGATCCGTGCAGTCAATCCAATAGAATCCCATGGGATCGTGGTCCGCATCCCACAGCGCGCCTTCCTGCACGTAAAGGGCGTTGAGATCCGAGATGAAGCGCTTGAGTCCGTTGTGGTACGGCCCCTGGCCCAGCAGCCACCAATCCACTTCGCCATTCACGTTCCACTCGTTGCTCTGGCCGATCTCGCTGCCCATGAAGAGCAGCTTCTTGCCAGGGAATGTCCATTGGTAGCCCAGCAGGGCGCGCAGGTTGGCGAAGCGCTGCCAGTCATCGCCAGGCATGCGCCCCAACAGGCTGCGCTTGCCATGCACCATCTCGTCGTGGCTCAGCGGAAGCACGAAATTCTCGTGATTCTGGTAGAGCATCGCGAAGGTGAGTTCGTTCTGGTGGTACTTGCGGTGGATGGGCTCGTGCGTGAAGTAGTCCAGCGTGTCGTGCATCCAGCCCATGTTCCACTTGAAGTCGAAGCCCAGGCCGCCCATGTACGGAGGCCGCGTGACCATGGGCCAGGCGGTGGATTCCTCGGCGATGGTGATGATGCCGGGAAAATCGGTATGCGTGATGTGGTTGAACCGGCGCAGGAATTCGATGGCTTCCAGGTTCTCGCGGCCGCCGAATTCGTTGGGCACCCACTCGCCCTCGTTGCGCGAATAGTCCAGGTAGAGCATCGAAGCCACGCCATCCACGCGCAGGCCATCGACATGGAACTGATCCAGCCAGAACAGCGCGTTGGCGACGAGGAAGTTGCTCACCTCGTGGCGGCTGTAATTGGGGATCAGGGTGCCCCAATCCTGATGCGCGCCCTTGCGGGGATCTTCGTGCTCGTAGAGCGCCGTGCCATCAAAGCGCGCCAGTGCCCATTCGTCACGGGGGAAATGCGCGGGCACCCAGTCCACGATGACGCCGATGCCCGCCCGGTGCAGCTCGTTGATCAAGTGCTGCAAATCCTGCGGCGACCCAAAACGGCTGGTGGGCGCGTAGTAGCCCGTCACCTGGTAGCCCCAGGAGGGATAGAACGCGTGTTCCGCCAAGGGCATGAACTCGACGTGCGTGAAGCCCGTGTCCTTCAGGTAGGCGATCAGCGGCTCCGCCAGTTCGCGGTAGCCGTAGGATTCGGCGGAGTTCTTCTTGCGCCAGGAACCCAGGTGCAGCTCGTAGACGCTCATGGGCGAACGCAGGGCGTTGCGCTTGCGCCGGGCCTCGATCCAATCGCTGTCTTCCCAGTCGAATTCCTCGTCCCACACGATGGCCGCATTCTTGGGCGGCACTTCGAAGAACCGCCCGTACGGATCGGTCTTCAGGACCAAATTCCCGAAGGCGTCCTGCACCTCGAACTTGTAGTGCGAGCCTTTCCCCACGCCGGGGATGAAGATCTCCCACACACCCGAGGAGCCCAGGGAGCGCATGGGATGGAAACGGCCGTCCCAATCGTTGAAATCGCCCACGACGCTGATGCGGCGCGCGTTCGGCGCCCATACCGCGAAGCTGGTGCCCGGCACGCCGTCGATGATCCGCAGATGGGCGCCCAACTTCTCGTAGATGCGCCGCTCGTCGCCCTTGCCGAACAGGAAGAGATCCCCCTCGCTCAGCGTCGGCAGGAAGGAATAAGGATCCCGCGTGCGCCGCGTGTTGCCGCCCTTGTCCTTGATCACCAGATCGTAGGCGTAGACGCGCGATTCGCCCTTGATGACGCCGCCGAAGAGATCGGTCCCCGGGATGCGCTCCAGCTCGAGGGCCGGTTTTCGCTTCTCCAGCACGGGCTCGATGCGGATGGACGCGGCGTCGGGCACCAGAGCGCGCACGACAAGACCCGAACCATCGCCCAGAGGGTGCATCCCCAGAAGCTGATGCGGCGTGGAATGCCGGAGTTCGATGAGGCTGGCGAGTTCTTCCGGAGTCAGTAGCATGGTGGGCCCAATTTAGCAGAGCGGCTGCGTAATAACTTGATCGGATTGAGTGATGGGATTCTGAACATTCCGAGAAATGCCTCACGGCGACTCCGAACGCGGCCTCTCCAGTGCATCATGTCTCCATGCGACGCATGCGACTGGAGCCCCGCCCCGACTGGAAGGCCCGCCTGGAAGCCCTGGGCGTGAACTACCACACCCACGACGATGGCAGCCCTTACTGGCGGGAGGACGCCTGCTATGGCTTCTCCCTGCCCGAAGTGGAGCGCCTTGAGCGCGCGGCGCAGGACGTGCAGGCCATGTGTCTCAAGGCGGTGGATCACATCCTGGCCCGAAACCGCTTTGCGGAATATGGCATCCCGCCGCAGTTGATCCCGGCCATCCGCGAGAGTTGGGAGCGAGACGAAGTCTCCATCTACGGCCGCTTCGACTTCGCCTTCGACGGCGGCCTACCCAAGCTGCTGGAATACAACGCCGACACCCCCACGTCCCTGGTGGAAGCCGCCATCGCCCAGTGGTACTGGCTGGAAGAGCGCTTCCCGGGCCGCGATCAATTCAATTCGCTGCACGAACGCCTGATCGAAGCCTGGAAGCGGGCAAGCGGCTACCTGCCCGTGGGCACCGTCTACTTCCTTTACCAGGACACCTGGGAGGACCATCAGACCGTTGCCTACTTACGCGACACCGCCGATCAGGCGGGACTCTCCACGGCCCAACTGGCGCTGGAGGACCTGGGCTGGAACGAGGCCAGCGGCGAATTCGTGGATCTGGACGGTCGGCCCATCCGCGCGGCCTTCAAGCTCTACCCATGGGAATTCATGTGGAAGGACGCCTACGGCCCCATGCTCGCGCGCCAGCCGCGGCCATGCACCTTCCTGGAGCCCGCCTGGAAGATGCTGCTGAGCAACAAGGCGCTGCTGGCCATCCTGTGGGAACTGTTCCCCGACAGCCCCTATCTGCTGCCCGCCTACCTCGACGGCCCGCGCGATCTGATCGCCTACGTGAAGAAGCCCATCCTCGCCCGCGAGGGCGCCAACGTGGAAATCCACGCGCCAGGCCTGGATCTCCAAGCCAGCGAACAGCGCGATTGCTACGGCGCGGAAGGCTACATCTACCAGGCCTACGCGCCCCTGCCCGAATGCGACGGCTTCCACCCCGTCATCGGCGGCTGGATCGTGGACGGCGAACCCGCAGGCATGGGCATCCGCGAATCCATCAGCCCCATCACCGATAACGGCAGCTGCTTCGTGCCGCACGTGATCGAGGATTAGCTTGCGCGTCCTCGTGGCCCTGGGCTCCAATCTCGGCGACCGCTTGGCGCACCTGCAGGCCGGACTGGAGGGCCTGCGCGAGCTGGGCGAGGTCATCACCTCGCCCCTGGTGATGGAGACGCCCGACGAATCCGGCACCGGACCCGCCTACCTGAACACCATCGCCTGGATCGACACAGACTTGGACAACGCAGACTTGGACAATCCCTGTCGAATCCTGGAGGCCCTGCTGCGTCTGGAACTACGCATGGGGAGAAGCCGGAGAGGCGCCATCCGCAACGCACCGCGCACGCTGGATCTGGATCTGATCGACGCCGAGGGCCTGTCGGGGAACTGGCGATGGCCCACACCGCAAGATCTGGCCGATCTGGGACCCGAGCTCACGCTGGAGCTGCCCCACCCCAGGGCCCTGGCGCGCCCCTTCGTCATGGAACCCCTGAAGGCCCTGAAATACGAAGCGCCGCATCTTTTCGGATGCGGCGCCAGTTTCAGCTTGGTCTGATCAGGCCTTCTGGAGTCCCTGCAGGGAGCGCACGGTCACCGAACCGCGCAGCGTGTCGATGGCCTCGCAGGCCGCCAGGGCGGCATTGAGGTTGGTGAGGCAGGGGATCTTCAGGCGCAACGATTCCTTGCGGATCTGGGCCTCGTCCACGTGGGCGTCGCGGCCGAAGGGCGTATTGATGACCCACTGGATCTCGCCGTTCTTCAGCAGATCGACGGCGTTGGGTCGGCCTTCGGTCACCTTCTGAACGTGGCGGACCTTGATCTTCAGGGCTTCCTCGATGAAGCGCGCCGTCCCTTCGGTGGCGCACAGGCCGAAGCCCAGCTTGTGCAGCCGCTCCGCCAGCTCGGGCACGCGGGCCTTGTCGCGGGCGTTGACGCTGAGGAAGACGGTGCCTTCCTGCGGCAGGGGCACGCCGGAAGCCAGCAGCGCCTTGGCGTAGGCTTCGCCGAAGGTGTCGCCCAGGCCCATGACCTCGCCCGTGGACTTCATCTCGGGGCCCAGCACCGGATCGACGCCGGGGAACTTGGCGAAGGGGAACACCACGCCCTTGACCGCGACGGCCAGGGGCTCGCCGTCCTTGATGCCTTGCTGCGACAGCGACTGTCCAAGCCCGATGCGCGCGGCAATGCCAGCCCAGTCCTGGCCCGTGGCCTTGGAGATGAAGGGCACCGTGCGGCTGGCGCGGGGATTGGCCTCCAGACAGTAGGCGATGCCATCCTTGATGGCCCACTGCAGGTTCAGCAGGCCGCACACGCCCAGGGCCATGGCCAGCTGGCGGCTCTGGGTGCGGATCGTATCGAGAACCTCTTCGTCAATGCCCAGCGGCGGGAAGACCGCGTAGCTATCGCCGCTGTGGACGCCGGCTTCCTCGATGTGGGCCATGACGCCCGCGATGGCGGTGTCCTTGCCGTCGCAGACCAGGTCGATATCGATCTCCTGCGCGCCGTCCAGGTAGCGATCCAGCAGGATGGGCTGATCCTGGCTGACGGCGGCGGCTTCGCGGACGTACTGCTCCAGCCCGGCGTCATCGAAGACCACGGCCATGGCGCGTCCGCCGAGAACGAAGCTGGGACGCACCATCACGGGGTATCCGATGCGCTGCGCGATGACGCGGGCCTCGTCCAGCGTGGTGGCGGTGCCCCATTCGGCGGCGGGAACCTTATATTGCGACAGCACCTGTCCAAAACGGTTGCGGTCCTCCGCGTCCAGGATCGCCTTGTGCGGCGTGCCCAGCATGGGGATGCCCGCGCCCTGGATGCGCTCGGCCAGCTTCAGGGGCGTCTGGCCACCGAACTGCGTGAAGACGCCCAGAAGGGTGCCGTTCTCGCGCTCGCGATCCACGATGCCCTTCACGTGCTCCCAGACCAGGGGCTCGAAGTATAGGCGGTCCGAGGTATCGAAATCCGTGGAGACGGTCTCGGGGTTGCAGTTGATGAGAATGGCCTCGACGTTCGAGGCACGGATGGCTTCCACCGCCTGCACGCAGCAGCAGTCGAATTCCACGCCCTGGCCGATGCGGTTGGGGCCGCTGCCCAGCACGATGGCCTTGGGGCGATCCGAGGGCGGCGCTTCGCTGAACTGATCCCAGGTCTGGTAGAGGTACGGCGTCGTGGCCTCGAACTCGGCAGAGCACGTATCCACGCGCTTGAATGCAGGCTTCAGGCCCAGCTCCTCGCGGCGCTTGGCAACGGAATCCTCGTCGCTGCCGCAGAGCTTCGCGATCTGCGAATCGCTGAAACCGGCGCGCTTGGCCTTCTCCAGCAGATCCTGGGGCAGGCGATCCAGCGAGAACCCGCGCAGGCGGCCCTCCAGCACCACCAGCTCCTCGATCTCGCGCAGGAACCAGGGCGTGATCTTGGTGTAGCGATGGATGGTCTCCACGCTGTGACCGGCCTTCAGGGCCTGGTAGATCCAGAAGATGCGCTGCGGACCGGGCACGATGAGGTGCTCGCGCAGCCGCGTGAGATTCAGCTTGCCCTCCAGCGCGCCCGCGAGGCCGGGGTGGCCTTCTTCCAGACTGCGGATGGCCTTCTGGAAGGCCTCCTGGAAGCTGCGGCCCAGGCTCATGACCTCGCCCACGCTCTTCATCTGTGTGCCCAACACCTTATCGGCCTGTGGGAATTTCTCGAAGGTGAAGCGCGGGATCTTCACCACCACGTAATCCAGCACGGGCTCGAAGGCCGCCTTGGTCTTGCCGGTGATGACGTTGGGCAGCTCCCACAGGCGGTAGCCCAGGGCCAGCTTGGTGGCCACCCAGGCGATGGGGAAACCCGTAGCCTTGGACGCCAGGGCCGAGGACCGGCTCACGCGCGGGTTCATTTCCACCACGATGATACGGCCGTTCTCGGGGTTCAGCGCGAACTGGATGTTGCTGCCGCCAGTCTCCACGCCCACGGCGCGGATGACAGCCAGGGCCGCGTTGCGCATGCGCTGGTAGTCGGGATCCGTCAGCGTGAGGATGGGCGCGACGGTGATGCTGTCGCCCGTGTGGACGCCCATGGGATCGAGGTTCTCGATGGAGCAGATGACCTCGACGTTGTCATCCATGTCGCGCACGACTTCCAGTTCGAATTCTTTCCAACCCAGGATGCTCTCCTCGATAAGGAGCTGGCGGATGGGCGAGAGATCCAGGCCGCGATTGCAGATGGTTTCGAATTCCTCGATGTTGTAGGCGATGCCGCCGCCGCTGCCGCCCAGCGTGAAGGAGGGGCGGATGATGGCGGGAAATCCCGTGATCTTGATCAGGGCGCGGGCCTCTTCGATGCTGTGCGCAAATCCGCCGCGACAGGTCTCCAGGCCGATCTCGTCCATCAGGGCCTTGAAGATCTGGCGATCCTCGCCCTTGCGAATGGCGTCCACCTGGGCGCCGATGAGCTTGACGCCGAACTTCTCCAGCAGGCCGGCCTCGAAGGCCTCCATCGCTAGGTTCAGCGCCGTCTGGCCGCCCACCGTGGGCAGGATCGCGTCGGGCTTTTCCGTCTCGATGATCCGCTCCAGCACCGCCAGGGTGAGGGGTTCGATGTAGGTCACGTCGGCCCGGCTGGGGTCGGTCATGATGCTCGCGGGGTTCGAGTTCAGCAGGATCGTGCGGATTCCCTCCTCGCGCAGCGCCTTCAGGGCCTGCGTGCCGGAGTAGTCGAATTCGCAGGCCTGGCCGATCTGGATCGGACCGCTGCCCAGGACGAGGACGCTCTGAATATCAGTTCGTTTTGGCATTTTTCACCACCAAGAGCACCAAGAAGGCACCAAGAGCACAAAGGGGATTCATCAGCGAACTCGACGGTGCAGGCCGTCCACGAGCTTCGAAACATTGAAGTTGATCAGGAAGCCGAGCCTGCGGCCAGAGAGGCGGAGATAGGAAAGCAACTGCGAGAAATGCACCGGCTGAAGCGCTTCGACAGATTTCAGCTCAAGAATGATGCGGTCCTCGACTAGCAGATCTAGGCGCAGGCCGGAATCCAGGACTAATTCCTCGAACTGGATGGGCAGCTCGACCTGGGCCTGAACCTTCAGCCCGCGCTTGCGCAGGGTGTGCATGAGACAGGTCTGATAGACCGATTCCAGCAACCCCGGCCCAAGCACCCGATGCACCTCGATAGCCGCATCGACAATGGTTTCCGCCAAAGACTCCGTCACCGCATCAAGGCTTTTCCTTGCTGCTTCCTTGGTGACTTCTTGGTGTCCTTGGTGGTTCATCTTTTCCGCTCGATCCCTACTTGTGGAAGTCTTCCATCATCTGGACGAACTGGTGGAAGGCGCCACGGGCGTCGTGGGGACCGGGGCTGGATTCTGGATGGTGCTGCATGCTGAAGATGGGCAGCGTCTTGTGGCGCAGGCCTTCCACCGTGTCGTCGCTCAGGTGGCGGTGCGTCACCTCGATCTCGGAGGGCAGGCTGGAGGCGTCCACCGCGAATCCGTGGTTCTGGGCGGTGATCTGGACGCGACCCGTGGCGAGTTCCAGCACCGGCTGATTGGCGCCGCGATGGCCGAACTTCAGCTTGAAGGTCTTGCCGCCAAAGGCGTGTCCCAGCAGCTGGTGGCCCAGGCAGATGCCGAAGATGGGCTTCTTGCCGATGCACGCGGCGACTTCCGCCTGCATGCCCTTGAGGGCAGCGGGATCGCCGGGGCCATTGCTGAAGAAAACGCCGTGGAAACGATCCGCGACCAGTTCGGAAGCGGGCGTGTTCCAAGGGAAGACCTCGAGGTGCAGCCCGGCCGCGTGAAGCTGGTCCAGGATGCTCTTCTTGATGCCGCCATCCAGCACCGCCACGCGGAACTTGGCGTCGGCATTGGCGATTTCATGGCGATCCGTGCAGCTGACGGTCTCGGCCAAGGCCTGACCTTCCATGCCCGGCAGCCCGGCCGCCACGGCGACACCGGCTTCGAGGCCGCCATCGGATTCGGTCCAGATGATGCCCGGCTGGGCCCCGGCGTCGCGCAGATGCTGCGTCAGCGCCCGCGTGTCCAGATCCGTCATGACGGGCACGTGATGGCGGCGGAGCCACGCGCCGAGGGAACTCTCCGCCAGGGAATCGTCAGGGATGGCCGTCAAGCGGCGGCACAGCAGCGCCGTGGCCCAGGGCCGCTCGGCTTCGTTCAGATGGGAATGGATGCCGTAGATGCCCTGCTCGGGGAAGGTCATCGTGACCATCTGCCCGGAAAAACTCGGATCGGTGAGGATTTCCTGGTACCCGGCCATGGAGGTGATGAACACCGCCTCCCCACGGCCCCCGAATCCCAGGGGCGCCCGGCCCCGGAACGTCGTGCCGTCCTTCAGGATCAAGTGCGCGCGCATACATCACCCATGGAGAGGCTCCCTGTCAAAAGGCGTCCGGGGACCTCGAAGACGCCGTCCAGCGGCGTACAGTGTCAATCGGTCCCGAGAGACCTTATGGATCTTACAGGCCTATGCATAGGAATTACATTCTGTCTTTTTGGCACAAAATCATGAATACTACTCCTTTGTTTCTCATGGCGCGAAAGCACTTTTGCGCGGGAAGGGTTGCGTGAGCGAGCCCCTCTGGTCGGGCGACGATATCTACTTCATGCGGCTCGCCCTGGAAGAAGCGGAACAGGCGGATCGCCGGGACGAGGTGCCCATCGGCGCCCTGCTGGTGCAGGACGGGCAGCTGCTGGGGCGCGGACACAACAGCCCCATCACGGAAAACGATCCCAGCGCTCACGCCGAGATCCGAGCGTTGCGCAGCGCGGGAGCGTGGCTGCGCAACTACCGCATGCCTGGCTCCACCCTGTACGTGACGCTGGAGCCCTGCCTCATGTGCTTCGGCGCCCTGGTCCAGGCGCGCGTGCAGCGCGTCGTCTTTGGTGCGAGCGACCCCAAGGTCGGCGTCAGCCGGTGCCTTCCGCTCCTGACCGAAGCCCGGCTCAATCACGAAATCGAGCTCCAGGGCGGCCTGCTGGCGGAGGAATGCCGCAGCGTTCTTCAGGCCTTCTTCAAGCGCAGGCGCGGATAACCACGCGACCCGCTGGATCGCGTGGCATCAACGGTCGGGGAACGCGCCGACCTACTTGCGGGTGAGGCTCACGCTGCGCAGATTCAGGCCGTTGCGCTGGAGCTCCAACAGCTCGCCCGCGAGCGTCACGAGCATGAGGCTCTTGAACTCATCCCCGCCCTTCTTGGTCGCGGTCGGCGGAGGCACGCTCTGGATGCTGGAGCTCTTGCGTCCCTGGACCCACCCCAGATTGAGGTTGAACGAGACGCGCTTGCCATTCTGCGGGGCCAGTTCGCCCGCCACGTGGCTCATGCGACCATCGCCGCCATAGCCGATGGAAAGCGAGGCGGGACCTTCCATGCCCTTGCTCGCGTTGACCACGGACACCGACTGGATGCGGCCGCCGCTGCCGTAATTGAAATCCATGCGCGTGTGGATGCCCTGACCCTCGTTGGAGAACCGGATGTGATATGGCACCTTCGTCGCCTTGTCGAAGGTCACCTCCATCCGTCCGCGCTTCCAGAAATCCAGGCTGTCATCGATGCTCTGCTCGCGCTTCTTGGGGTCATAGGCGGCCGTAGGCGAGACGAACACCACCGTCTGGCGGTTGCCGTCCTCCTTGCCGAAGGAGGCCTTGAACGAGGTGCCATCCACATAGACGGCCTTGATGTCGTTGAGGCAGGACCGGAACCAGCCCAGGTAGGTCAGGGGGGCTTCCACCGGAGGCGCGTCCACGCGGGTCGTGTAGGCGTTCTGCTCCTTGCTGTAGATGAAGCCCCGGTGGCCCACGCGGGTGTAGAGCATGTTGCCGAAGTCGCCCGTCAGCTCGGTCTTGAAATCGCCGTTGGCGAAATAGGTGCCCTTGACCTGCAGCGCCGCCTTGCCGCCCTTGGCGAAAGCGCCCTTGACCTGACCCTGGCTCAGCTCATTGGCCTTGGCGTTGAGCGCCTGGGCCGAAAGGGCAACGCTCAGGCTGCCCTGCAGCTCCGCTGCCGTGACGTCCTTATAGGGGTTGCCGAACCAGGTGTTGTTCACCGCATCCAGAACCTGCTGGAACACCAGGCGGGCGTTCTGCGTATCCGAAGCCCCCTTGGCGGCGACGGCCTTTGCAGGCTTGGAAGCGGGCGCGGCCTCCAGCGTTTGGATGGACCAAACCGCGAGGGGGATGAAGGCGATGGGGGCAAAGCGCATGTTCCAACTCCTGAAAGAACCCAATGAGATTCAAGGCTTGGGGAATTCCCGCTTCCGTTTGCCAAAACAGGACTTGCACAGGGCAAGTTCTGGGTCCTGGGGAATAAACCCAACATATTCTGTCGCGCCGCATTCGGCGCACCGGATCTGCGTCAATACTTGTGCGTCGCCCTGCCGGATGGGTTTCCGGGGCGGCAATGTTTTTTTGTAGCAGTTGCGGCAGATGAAGAACTTCTGATCCACCGCCATCGTGAATGGGCGCTTACACGTTTCGCAGATCTTCTGGCGCACGGGCGAGATCGTCACCGGCTTGCGCTTTTGCACCAACACCGGCCCCAGCACCTTCTCGGGAACCGGGGCGTCGGAAGGGATTCCGGCCTCCGGAACCTCCGCCAGCGGTTCGGACGATGGTTCGGACGGGGGCTCGGGCACGGGCTTGGCCAGTGGTTCGGAGGGATGATGCGGCTTGGAAGTCATGAACACCTGTCGTGCGAAGCCAAAGAAAGCTTCAGGTTAACATCCCCGGATAAAGACACCGGAATCCATGGAAAAAATCAGGCCTCCGGGCCTTTAACTCAAAGTGGATTCCGTCGATGAGCGGGGTATGGGAAAGCGATCTGCCCATCTTGAGGATCCCGAGGCCATCCGCATGGTCTTCCAGCGTGCCTGCCGCGAGGGAAGAACCCTCCGCCTGCGCTTCGGCCACTTCCAGCAGGATTTCCCCCTGCTGGCCGAGGAGGAGGACCGGCTGATCGTGGCCCTCCCCGGCGTCACCCGCGGCCAGTGGGACCTCAAGCCCGGCAGCCATCTCACCCTCTCCCTGGAAGACCGGGGGCGCGCCTTCGAGGCCGTGGTCGAATTCGGCGGCCACGGAGAGCTGAACGG
>DAOPYE010000010.1:0-49043 GCA_035352715.1 Holophaga sp.
AACTCATGGCACTGGCCTGGATCGGGTGAGGCAATGATAGGGTGACACCACCCACACTCCTCGTCGGGTGAAAACCACATCCGATCCGTGATTGATCCATCTGGAATCCAATCCCGAGACTACCATTCCGATCTTTTGTCGCCAAACCACCCAGCCATGGCGCGCCTTTGCCCCGTTTACTCCTCCATCAGGGCGGCACGCCCCTGGGCCAGGGCCTCCAGATTCTTGAGGGATTCGTGCGTCCCCATGGCCAGCAGCACATCCCCGGCTTCGAAAGTCTCGCCGCCCTTGGGATTGAACAGCAGGCCTTCGCCGGGACGCTGGATGCCCACCACCAGCGCGCCGGTATTGCTGCGCAGCCGCACTTGGCGCATGGTGAGCCCGACCATCTGCGAGCTGGGGTGGACGAGGACGTGTTCGATCACCATCTCCACCGGCTTGTTGTCCACCATGACATCCACGTAGTTCAGCAGATCCGGTTCCATCAGCAGGAAAGCCATGCGCCGCCCACCGATCTCGTAGGGACTGACGATGTGATCCGCCCCGGCGGCCTTCAGCTTGCTTTCGGTGCCAAAGTGCGCGGCCCGGGCCACTACCGTAAGATCCGGCGCCATCTGCTTGGCGGTGAGCGTCACCAGCACGTTGTCCGCATCGCTGCCCACGGCGGCGATGAGCCCCTTGGCGCGACGCACCCCTGCGCGCTCCAGCAGCATCTCGTTCATGGCGTTGCCCACGAGAAACAGCTCGCCCTCGAAGCGGATGTTGCCCGTCTTCGAGGCGTCGCGCTCGATGACCACGAAGGGCACGCCCAGCCGCTTGAACTCCCAGGCGGCCTGGAAGCCGACCTTGCCAAAGCCGCAGACGATGACGTGATCGTAGAGGTCCTTCAGTCGCTTTTCCATGCGTCGCTCCAGCAGGTAGCCCTTCAGGTCCCCTTCGACGATGAGGGCCGTCAGGCTGGAGATGGCGTACGTGGCCAAACCCAGACCCGTGATGAGGTAAAAGATCGTGAACAGCTTGGTGGCCGTGTTGACCTCACCCAGTTCCCGAAATCCCACGGTGAACAGGGTGGTGATGGCCATGTAGAAACTATCGAGGGGTCCGGTGCGCGCCAGCTTGTGATAGCCCGCCGCGCCCACGACGACGACGAGCATCAAGAGCAGGATCGTGCGCCAAAGGCGCGTGATGGGATGATGGGCGTCCCGCTTGATCACTCAGCTCCTCTTGGCGGCCCGGATGGTGAAATGGGTGGTGCAAAGCGCGACGATGCGCCCCTTGCAGCGCATGCGGCATTCCAGGACGGCCCCCCGCGAAGATAGGCGCAGGACTTCCGCCTCCGCGTAGACCATGCCCTCGGTGGGCTCCAGGTAGCGGATGTGCAGATCCGATGTGGCGAAGGGCAGTTGGCCATCGAAGACCGTGCTCAGCGCCAGGGCGCAGGCCATGTCCCCCAGGGCCGCCAGCACGCCGCCGTGCACCTTGCCCGCGTCGTTGTGGACCTTGTTCGTGTCTCCCAGCAGCAGCATCGCCGCACCGGGCGCCAGGGCATCGATTTTCAGTTCCCAGCCCTCGACCAGGGACAGGTCCTCGAAGCGGCCGCGCACACGGTCGATCAGATCATTCTCAAGGCGGGCTGGGATTTCGGGTTTTGCCATGCCAGCAGTCTACGCCCAGCCATCGCGCGCGAAACGCTGCAGGCGGTCCTGGGAGGTCTGCAAGGCGAAATGCCGGGCCACAAAACGGCCGATGGGATCCACCTCCAGGTTCACGGCGTCGCCGGGGCGCATATCCTTTAGGCGCGTGGCCCGCACCGTCTCGGGGATCAGTGCCACGGAGAACCAATCCGCCGCGCACTCCACCACGGTCAACGAGATGCCATCCACGGTGACCGATCCCTTCTCGGCCATCATGGGCGCCAATTCGGGCGGCATGGCGAAGCGCCAACACCCTTCGCCCACGCCCCGCGCCAGCAGGCTGCCCACGCCATCCACATGCCCCGAGACGAGGTGCCCATCCAGCGGATCGCCCACGCGCAGCGCGGGCTCCAGATGCAGCAAGGAACCCAGGGGCAGCGCGCCCAGCGTCGTGCGGGACAGCGTCTCTTCGGAGAGATCCGCCTCGAAATAGCCATTCCCCAGCGCAATCGCTGTCAGGCACGAACCGTTCGTGCAGATGCTCGACCCGATCTCCGCGCGCTCCATCAGGTCCCCGTCCGCCTTGATGCGCAACCGCGCGCCCCCCGCCCGTGGATGGCGGGCGCCGAGGGTTCCCAGATGGCGGATCAGACCCGTGAACATGGCACTACTCTGCCACGATTGGCGCATCCGCATCTCTATCATTGCTGGATTCAGAGTGGTACATTCACTCAACCCATTTTCCAGTTCATTCATCAGGAGCAAGCATGTTCTGCCCTAATTGTGGGAATGAAGTCGCCGAACACGCGGTTGTTTGCATTAAATGCGGTGGAGCTATCAAGTCATCTTCCCAACCCATAAACGCCACTTTCGACCCGACCGCCAAATCAAGGATCGCCTATATCCTTCTTGGAATCTTCCTTGGCGGATTGGGCGTCCACAACTTTTATGCGGGTTATACGGGACGAGCCGTGGCCCAGCTTTTGATCTGCTTGATCGTGGGGTCACTCACGTGTGGCATTGGGGCCATTCCCGTCTGGATCTGGGTGATTGTGGAGATCTGTACCGTAACCGTGGATGCAAGCGGGAAGCCCTTTCACTAAAAGCAACCTCACCAATGGAGACAGCATGGATGAGTCGTTCCTCCCGGAAGCTCCCGGAGCCAAGGCAGCACGCAACTGCGGCATCTGGGCGCTGGTCAGTAACTTTCTATGCTGCTTTCCGGCCTCCATCGCGCTGGGCATCATCGCCATCGTCCAGAACACCAAAGCCAAGCGATTTGCCAGGGCCGAACCAGATCAATATCAAACGCCGTCCAATGCTGGGACCATCATGGGTGTCATCGCCCTGGTTCTGTTGCCGCTGCTTCTGCCCATGATTGGCATTGTCAGCGCCATCGCGATCCCTGCCCTGGTGGGCCAGCGAGCCCGGGCACGCGACAAGGCTTCCATCAGCAACGCCATCAAATTGGTGAGCGACTATGCGAGCGAATACGACAAGCTGACGGGCCACGGGGCAAGTCGCCAGGAGATCCTCCAGGATTTTGAAGTGAAGGCCGACCGTCTGAATGAAACGACCAAGAATCCCTGGGATATTGCCGCCCCAGCGCTATCGAAAACCATCGCCATCGTCCAGGATGCCGATGAAGAAAGCATTCAGGGGCTGGCACAAAAGCAAGCGACCGAACTGGGGCAGGTCCACCTCGTGGTTCAGTTCCCCGAAAAGGGGCACCATCCGGGCTATTTGGCCAGCTCGGTGCAGCTTCAGAATCCCGTCAACGGAGAGCGGGTCATCGTGAAGGTCGTGCCGCTGGATTGATCCAGGACTCACGCCTGATTCAACGCGCTCTTCCTTCGCCCATAGGCGAAGTAGACGATCATCCCCAACACCAGCCAGATCACGAAGCGGATCCAGGTGACCCAGGGCAGGCCCCGGGCGATCCACACGCAGAACAGGATGCCCATGGGCGCCAGCAGGCGGACCAGGGGCATGCGGAAGCGCCGCTCGGCGTCGGGCCGGCGCCGGCGCAGAATCATCACCCCCGCGCACACCAGCACGAAGGCGAACAGGGTGCCGATATTGGTGAGCTCCACCACCTCGTCGATGTTCAGCAGGGCCGCGGGAATCGCCACCAGGAAGCCCGTCAGCAGCGTGGCGTTGGCGGGTGTGCCGTATTTCGGATGCACGCGGCCAAACCAGGGCCCTAGCAGGCCATCGCGGCTCATGGACATGAAGATGCGCGGCTGGCCCACCTGGTAGACCAGCAGGGCCGCCGTGGTGGCGATCACCGCGCCGAAGCCGATGACGGCCGCCACAAGATTCATGTGATGGTGGCTGAAGATGTAGGCCAGGGGATCGGCTTTGCCCGCCAGATCCGTGTATTTCAGCATCCCCGTCACCACCAGGGCCACGGCGGCGTAGACAACGGTGCAGATGCCCAGCGAGAACAGGATGCCGCGCGGAAGGTTGCGCCCGGGATCACGGCATTCCTCGGCCGTGGTGCTGACGGCGTCGAATCCGATGAAGGCGAAGAAGATGATCGCCGCCCCCGCCTGGATGCCGCGAAACCCCATGGGCGCGAAGGGCACCCAGTTGCTCGGATGCACGAAGCGCGCGCCCAGCACCACCACGGCCAACAGGATGAGCAGCTTGACGGCCACCATCGCTGTATTGACCTTCGAGCTCTCCTTGATTCCCACGTAGACCAGCCACGTGATCAGCGCCGTGATCAGCACCGCCAGCAGATTGATGGTCACCGGGAATCCCGCCAGCATCGGCGCGTCCTTCAGCGTGTCCCAGTTGGCGAAGACCGAGGATCCCGAAAGCAGGCCCGCCTTCGCCTGGGCCAGCGCGTGCAGTTTTGCCGCAAGGCCCATGGCGGGCGCGCCCTCGGCCAGCTTCAGGGCCGAACGCGGATCCATGGCCAGCCAACCGGGAATGTTCAGGTGAAAGACATTGGCCAGGAAGCTGCGCGTGTAATCGCCCCAGGAGATCGCCACCGCCACGTTGCTGACGGCGTATTCCAGCAGCAGATCCCAACCGATGATCCAGGCCATCAGCTCGCCCATGGTGGCGTAGGCGTATGTGTAGGCCGAGCCGGATACGGGGATCATGCTGGCCAGCTCCGCGTAGGCCAGGGCCGTGAAGAGGCACGCGAGGGCCACCAGCAGGATGCTGATGACGAGGGCCGGACCGGCCGCCGGGCGACCATCGGCCAGATGGCCCGCCGCCGCCGTGCCAATGGCGCTGAAGATGCCCGCGCCGATGATGGCGCCGATGCCGAACATGGTCAGATCAAAGGTGCCGAGATGCCGCTTGAGCGGGTGTTCCGCATCCTCTGCCCGGGCCCGGAGCTGTTCGAGGGACTTGGTCCTGAAGAGGTCGTTCAGCACGGCGCTTCCTTTCATTCCCAGGCTATCAGGCGCTCACGGCGGCTAAATGGCGATAGGGTGTTGATCACCATGCTTCTGTGGAACGACAAACACCTGCGCCTTTCCCTCACCCGGCTGGGGCTGGAATTCCTGCTGGCCATGCTGCTGGTGGGCGGCTTCGCCGTGAACACGGGCAACAATCTGCTCTACCTGGTGTTCTCGCTGATGTTCGGGCTCTTTCTCGTCTCGGGCTGGGAGAGCCGCGGCGCCATCCGCGATCTGGCGGTGGAGCGCATCGAAGAGGGGCGCTTCTTCGCCCGCGTCCGCAGCGGATTGCGCGTGCGTTTCCTGGACCGGGCCCGGGGACGCGTCCGCGCCCTGGAGGTGAGCCTGGACATGGACGGAGCCCGCGTGGAACGGGGCTTCTATCCGGGTGGCCACCGCACGCCTGCGGATGCGCGGGCGGGGGATGAAGCCATCGGTGTGACCCTGCACATCCAGCCGGAGCGCCGCGGCGCCTGCCGGGTGCGCGGGCTGGAGATCCGCACCCGCTACCCGTTCGGATTCCTGGAGAAAGCCTGGCGCTTCACCCTGGACCAGGAGTTGCTGGTGTTCCCCCATCCGCGCAACATCATCCTGCATCAGGACATGAAGGGCGAGGAGCGCCGACCGGTGCCCGCCCCGGGCATTTCCAGCCCGGAGAGCGCCCGTCCTTTCCGCCAGGGGGATCCGCCCAGCCGCGTGCATTGGAAGCGCACGGCGCAGCGCGGCGCGCCCTGGGTGCGGACCTTCGAGGGCGAGCAAGCCTCGGGGCTCCGCCTCAGTCTGGATCTGCGCGCCTGGTCACCGGGCCTTGAATTTGAACGCGAGCTGGAGCGGCTTTCCGGCGCCATTCTCCAGGCTCGCCTCCGCCGCCAGAGCGTTCACCTGGAACTCACCGACGCCGAAGGCCGGCACCATCACTGCGAGGACCCCCCTTCCTGCTGGCGGGCCCTCGCCCTGGCAAGCCCCGCGAAAGAGGGCTACCCCGCGCCGCTTCCGGCGATATCCTGAATCCCCTCTCGCCCAACGGAAACGTCATGCCCTTTGATTCTCCCCAAGACCCCCAGTGGGAATCGCTGCTGGAAGCGGCCTGGGCCGCCCACGCCAACGCGCACGTGCCCTATTCCCGTTTCCGGGTTGGCGCGGCCCTGCGCTGGGAGAGCGGCGTGATCGCGGGATGCAATGTCGAGAACGCGTCCTATCCGGTCTGCGTTTGCGCCGAGCGCAACGCCATCGGAGCCGCGGTGGCTGCCGGGCTCAAGCCGGGAGGCCTCCAGGCCCTCGTCGTGGTCACCGAGGCGGATATCCTGACCCCCCCCTGCGGGGCCTGCCGCCAAGTCATCGCCGAGTTCGCATCTCGGCTGCCCATCCTGCTGGCCAACCGCCAAGCCAGACGCCTTCATCGCATCGAAGACCTTTTGCCGTGGCCCTTTCACCCGGACAATCTTGGATCAAGGTGAACTATTCAACCTTCCATGGAGTCCATAGAATGGATCGGTGCTCTGAGGACATGAATGGCCATTGACCGCAGTAAAATCCAAAAGCAGGCCGATGCCTTTGTCGCTTCGGGAAAGACGGATCGCGCCATCGAGGAATTCCTCAAGCTGCTGGAGGACAAGCCCGGCGATCTACCAATGATGAATCGCATCGGGGATCTGTACCTCAATGCGGGCAAGGTGCGCGACGCGCTGGACATGTTCAAGCGCGCGGCCCAGGGCTACGAACGGGATGGCTTTGCGCCCAAGGCGGTGGCGGTCCTCAAGAAGGCCCGGCGCGCGGCCCCAGACGATGGCGACGTGGCCTCGCGGCTCGCGGAGAGCTACCGCCAGACCAGCATGATCAAGGAAGCCATCCAGATTCACATCGAGATGGCCGAGCAGTTCACCAAGAAGGGCCTGCTGAAGCGTGCCCTGGAAGAGTTCGCCCAGGTCGTAGAGCTGGATCCCAAGAACCTGAAGAACAAAATCAAGCTCGCAGACCTCTACAACAAAGAGGGAATGAAGGACCGGGCCGCCGGGATCTACCTCGAGGTCGCCGAAGCCCTGGCCATCGATCAGATGCACACCGAGGCGAACCAGATCCTGGATCGCGCCAAGATGATGACCACGAGCCCCCAGGTCTTCCTGACCCAGTCGAAGCTCTGCGTCATCCAGAAAGACCTCGCGGGGGCCGCAAATCATCTGCGCGACGGACTGGCCGCCAATGCCCGGAACACGGATCTGCTGGAGGCCCTGGCCGAAGTGGAGCTGCAGGCCAAGAACCCGGCGAACGCCTTGAAGGCCCTCTCGGAAGTGCCCCAGCTGCCGGAAAAGGCCTTGGCGCTGTGCGAGCGCGCCCTGAAGGAAGCCCAGAAGCTGGGATCGGCAGACGAGGCCCTGAAGCTGTTCCAACCCATCGGACGGGATTTCGCGAGGCGCGGGCAGGGCGAAGCGGCCGCAAGAGCCCTTCAGAACGCGCTGCAGAACGCGATGACCACGGATGCGTGGATGCAGCTGGCGGATATCGCGCACCAGGGCGGCAACAAGCAGGAGCGCATCGACGCGCTGCGCCGGGCCCACGCGAGCGCCGCAGAACAGGGAGACGAGGCCACCGCCGAAGCGGCCCTGTCCCAGCTCAAGAATCTGGGCATCACCAGCGAGCAGATCTCCGCCTCCCCCCAGGCTTTCACCTTCCGCGGGGCCCCCACGGTGCAGTTCACCGACGCAGGCACCGTCCCCGGCGAGACCACCGAGATCGACCCCCTGCGGCGCATGCAGATCCAGCAACTGTTGCGCAACGCCGAAGACTATCTCCGCGGCCGCAATAACGACAAGGCGATGGAGGCCTACAACGGAATCCTCGCCCTGGACCCAACGCACCGGGACGCCATCAACCGCATCGCCGATATCATCCGAGCCACGGGCAAGATGACCGCCGTGCAGGTCCACTACGTGAAGATGGCCGAGAAGCTCGCGGGTCTGGGGCTCAAGCCGATTGCCGTCGAGATGCTGGACAAGGCCGAATCCCTGTTCCCCGGATCGACCCGCCTGTACCGCCGGACCCTCGGCCTCCTGGACGTGGCGCCTGCTCCAGCGCCCGCGCCTGCCCTGGAACCAGTCGCACCCGAAGCGCCGTCACTACCACCCGATCACGCCCTGCCCGTCATCGGCCTGGACGAAGGCGCCGCCTTCCGCCAGTCTGAGCCGCCGCCCACCTTCGAGGCTCCGGCCAGCAGCGATCTAGATATCCTCATCGGCCTGGACAGCGAAATCCGGTCCAGCACGGCCATGGAAGAGATGCGGGCGCCCACCGCCGAAGCCGTGCCGCTGGAGATGTCCGCCCTGGAAATGGCGGATTTCGGGGACTTCCCCATCCCCCTGGGAGAACCCGGCGAGCCCACGATCCTGCTGCCTTCGGACCTGCCCGAGGCCCTTGCACCAGAGGCCATCGAAAGCGTGGAACCCGCGGAGACGACCGCCGAAGCCGAAGGCGTGCCGCCTCTGCCCCTGGCCCCGCTGGAATTGAGCTGGGGCGAGCTGGAGGAGTTCGAAACCCCGGCGCCAGAGGCCGTCCCGGAACCCGAGATCGAGCCCCTGGAGCTGGAGCCCCTGCCCTTCGCGACGAAGGCCCCTGTGCCTCCGGCGGGCATGCCCATCCCCGTCGCTCCCGCTGTTCCGGCCGTCGCCACCCCGGCCGCCATTGACGATGAGCTGGCGTCCCTGCTTTCGGACATCGATTTCCAGCTGGACTACGGCAGCCCCGAAGAAGCCAAGATCGAAATCGAAAACGCCCTGCGCAACTACCCCGATCACCCGGAGCTAATGCAGCGGCTGGAGATCGTCAAGGAAACCCTCGAAAAGCTGGGACGGCCCGATTCGCAAAGCTCCAAGATCTCCGAGGATTCCCACTCGTTCTTCGATCTGACCGATGTCCTGGGCGATGCGCTGATGGACTCCGGCGAAGGCGAGGAAATGCACGACGCCACCAACGTGGTGGAGAAGATACAGAGCGTGGACGAACTCTTCAACGCCTTCCGCGAGGGCGTTGAAGAACAGGTGAAGGTGGACGACTACGACACCCACTACAACCTGGGCATCGCCTACAAGGAGATGATGCTGATCGAACCCGCGATGGAGGAATTCAAGAAGGCCATGCGAGATCCTGAGCGCACGCTGGAGTGCTGCTCCATGCTCTCCATCTGCGAACAGGTCCAGGGCAACACGGAAGGCGCCATCGAGTGGCTGCGCCAGGGCATCAACGCCCCGGGCTTCCCCCCCGAGGACTCCATCGGACTGCACTACGATCTGGGCGAACTCCTCGCCCAGCAGGGGCAGAGCCAGGAAGCCACCGAGCACTTCCGTTTCGTCTACGACCTGGAGCCCGATTACCGCGAGGTCGCTTCCCGCCTGCAGTGATCACTCAACCTGGACGCAGCCCTGCCCCCCCCATGGCTGCAGCGCCTGAAGCGCGGCCTGCACGGGCTTGCCCGCGCGCTGAAGCTCGATCAATTCGATGGCCTGGCCATCGCCCGCGGTCAACCAGGCGCCCGAACGGCCCCAGCGCAGGGTTCCCGCGCTGTCCTGGGACGGCGCGATGGTTCCCACGGTGACGACCTTGATGGACGCATCCTGCACCCGGATCTCCGTTCCGGGCCAAGGGTGCAGGGCGCGGACCTGGCGATGCAGTTCCATCGCTGAGCGAGCGACATCCATGTACGCCATCTCGCGGGAGAGCTTGGGCGCCAACGTGGAAAGCGCGTCATCCTGGGCCGCAGGATTCGCGCTGCCATCCAGCAAGCAAGGTAGATGGGCCAACAGCAACCCGGCAGCATCCTCCGCCAGGGCTCCCAACAGGCCCGAAGCGGTATCTTCCATCCCGATGGGGCGTCGGCTCGCGGCCAGCACAGGACCCGCATCCAGTCCCGGCGTGATGCGCATCAGAGAAACGCCCGTTTCCGCATCCCCGGCCAGGATCGCGTGGTTCACGGGCGCGGCCCCACGCCAGCGTGGCAGCAGGGAGAAATGCAGGTTCCACACGCCCAGCGGACAGCCGTCCAGCATCCAGGACGGCAGGATGTGACCGTAGGCCACCACCACCGCGAGATCCACCTGCAGCGATTCCCATAGCTCACGCGTCTCCGGCGTCTTCCACGAAGTGGGCTGGTGAACGCACAAACCCAGGGCCTCTGCGGCCTGCTTGACGGGAGGCGGTTCCAGATGGCGTCCCCTTCCCTGGGGCTTGTCGGGATTGCAGAAGACGGCTTGAACGGGCAGCGCGCCCGCCAGCGCTTTCAAGGCGGGAACGGCCACCGCGGGGGTTCCGAGAAAGGCGATGCGCGTCATGGCTACTTCTTCGAGGTTTGCAGCTTCTGGTATTTGCGCTGGATCAGCCCCCGCTTCACAGGGCCGAAGTATTCGACGAACAGCTTCCCGCGCAGATGGTCGATCTCATGGCAGAACGCCCGCGCCAACAGATCCTGGCCTTCCAGCTCCTCCCAGGAGCCATCCCGGCGGCGGTTCTTGATCCAGACGCGCTGCGGTCTTTCGACGACTTCATGAATGCCGGGAACGGAAAGGCAGCCCTCCTGGCCCACCTGGGTGCCCTCCCCACGAAGGATCTCGGGATTGATGAGCACCAGCTTCTGGGCAGGGTCCTCACCCGCAGACACGTCGATGACCACCAGATTGATGTTCTGGGCCACCTGCGGCGCGGCCAGACCCACGCCCTCTTCCGCATACATCGTCTCGAACATATCCGCCGTGAGCTGTTCCAGCTCCGGCGTCCATTCGCCCACATCGATGCTGTTCATTTTCAAGCGGGGATCGCCCCAGGTGATCACGGGTCGAATAGCCATGCACACTCCTGCCTCCAGTTTAGAAGCAATCGCGAGCTTCCGGGCCGCTCCTTTGATAACCTAAGAGGTTCCCTGGAGTAGGCATGCTTCGCAACTTCCGTTCGGTATTCAAAGGCAACCAGATGCCCATGACAGTCGTGATGGGCGTCGTGCTCGTCGGCATGGTGGCCTACCTGGCCCCCAGCGGCCGCGACGAGAACGCCCCCGATAACGTGGTGGCGCGGGTCTACGGCCGCGAAGTGCTGCGCCGCGACCTGGAGCAGGCCAAGAGCGAGATCATGAGGCGCTACGGGAAGCAGGCCAATATGGAGACCATGGGCCCCTTCCTGCAAAGCCAGGCTCTGCACCAGGTCGTGAACCAGAAGCTGATGGAAGAGCTGGCGGAACGCCATGGCATCGTGGTGACGGACGAGGAAACCCGTCTGGCCCTGCAACAGCGCCTGCGCGAGATCCCGATCTTCGTGAACAACGGCCAGCTGCGCTCCAGCACCGAAATCAACGACATCCTGCGTGAGAACGGACAAACGCTCATCCAGTGGGAGCATCAGGTCCGCGATCAGCTGCGGACCCAGAAGCTCATGGAACAGGCTGCGGCGCAGGTGCCCGTGGACGCCGCCTGGATCGAGCATGAGAACCGCGTCAAGACCGAGAAGATCAGCTACGAGTTCGCAGCCCTGATGCCCGAGACCGCCGCCATCGCCGATCCGGGCGATGCCACGCTGGCCACGTTCCAGAAGGCAGCCGGTGCCCGTTTCCAGACAGGGCCTCGCCGCGTCATCCAGTTCGTCAGCGTCGATCAGGCCAGCCTGGGCGATGCCATCAAGGTGGACGAATCCGCCGTGCGGGCCGCCTACGAGGCCAAGCGCGCCCAGTACCGCGAGCTGGAAGCCAGCCATATCCTGTTCAAGGCCAGCAATGACGCCGAGTTCGCCGAAGCCCTCAAGAAGGCCGAGGAGCTGCGGCCCAAGCTGCTTGCGGGCCAGGACTTCAACAAGACCGCTGAAGAAGTCAGCGAAGATCCCACCGCCAAGGGCAATCAGGGCAAGCTCGGCAAGTTCCGCTCCGGCTCCATGGTGAAGCCCTTCGAGGATGCCGCCGCCGCCCTGAAGGTCGGGGAAATCAGCCAGCCGGTGAAAACCCAGTTCGGCGTCCACCTGATCAAGCTCGAGGGCTTCTCCGAGAAATCCTTCGACGAGGTGCAAGGCGAATTGCGCGCCCAGCTCACCCGCGAGCGCTTCACCCAGAAGGCCAAGGAAAAGCTGGAACAGCTGCGCAAGCGCGTCGGCAACTCCGGTGATCTGGGCCCCGCGGCCCGCGCAATGAGCCTGAACCTTCAGACCAGCGCCGCTTTCGCCAACGAGCCCGGTGTCGCCATCCAGGGCTTGACCGATGCCGGTTCCATCCCCGCCGAGACCTTCCGCCTGAAGGTCGGCCAGGTATCCACCGTCCAGCGCGCCGGGGACCGCTTCGTGGTCTTCCGCGTCAAGGAAGAGCGCGGCATCGCCATCCCGGCCCTGGGCGAGATCCGCACCAAGGTGCTCAACGCCTGGAAGCAGGAAGAAGCCCGCAAGAAGGCACTCGAACGGGCCCAGGCCGCACTCAAGTCCGGCAACCTGGCGGATCTGGCGACGCCCGCCACCAAGGACGCGATGACCCTTCAGGGCCTGGGCGAGCTGGGCCAGCATCCGGGCATCCAGAAAGCCCTGCTCAACACCGCCGTGGGAGCCCTGACGCCCATCGTCTGGACGCCCGATGGCCAGATCTGGATCGCTCGCATCAAGGCGCGCACGCCCGCCGAGGCCTTGACCTTCGAAAAGCGCCGCATGATCGCCCGGGAAATCCAGAACGCCACCACCCAGCGGATCCTCAGCGCCGAACTGGAGGATTTGGATCTCCGCGGCCGTCAGCACTCCGGGCTCAGCTCCTTCTGGGGCCGCACCAACGGCATCTGGATCAACGAGGACCTGACGAAAAAAACCATCGACGATGTGCCCGATATGGGCGGCGATTTCTAGTCCTCAACCCCGAGTTCTTAACCTAGACAAAATGGCACCGCTCCTGGCTTTCCAGGGCCGGTGCCATTTTGCAGATCTCCTGAGCCCGAGGACAGCGATCATACAGACGGCAGGCCCCGGCCTCCATCTCGCGCAGGATCTCCGTGCCCCAGCACAGGGGCGGCTGATCCAGCCCGGCCAGGGCCTCGCACAGCCCGCGCAGATAGGGATGGCGTCGCTCGCGCAGCAGGCGCTCGGCTTCTCCCATCACCATGGGTTCGCCACCATAGAGCACCAGCATCCGGTCGCAAAGCCGTTCCACGGCGGGCAGATGATGGCTCACCAGCAGTAGCGCCGTGCCCTGGGCCTTCAATTCCAGCAGCAGTTCCAGCAGATGCCCCGCCAGGGTGGGATCCAGCGCCGAAAGCGGCTCGTCGAGCACCAGCAGTTCGGGCTCCAGCATCAAGGCCCGCGCCAGACACAACCGTTGCGCCAGGCCGCCGGACCACTTCCCGGGCCGCTGGCTCAGCGCCTCCTCGGGAAACTTCACGCGCGCGGCCATGCGGGAGGCGGCCTCGCGACGCTGGAGCTTCGTGCCGCGGCGATGGATCTCCAGGGGCTCGATCAGGATCTCCCAGCCCGTCAGATGGGGCGGCAGCGAAGCCAGCGGATCCTGGAACACGGCCTGCACCCAGGGACGCCGGGCCCGGCGCTTCCGTTCGGGAACCCCCGACCAGGGCTCGCCCTTGAGCAGGATGCGTCCCTCGGTGGGCTCCAATAGCCCCAGCACGGCGTGGAGCAGCGTGGTTTTGCCCGCGCCGCTTTCCCCCACGATGCCCCAGGCTTGGCCGGGCGCGATGTCCAGCGAAGCCCCCCTCAGCGTCCAATGTCCCCTGCGGCGAACGCCAAGGGATTGGATGCTGAGGAGGCTCACGGCTTGCTACCGGATCACGTCCGTCCCCAAATAGGGCACCAGGGCCTTGGGGATGCGGATGCTGCCATCGGGCTGTTGGCCGTTCTCCAGGACCGCCACCCAGGTGCGGCCCACGGCCAGGCCCGAGCCGTTCAGCGTGTGCAGGAAGGCCGGCTTGGCCTTGGGCTCGCTGCCGCGATAGCGGATGTTCGCGCGCCGGGCCTGGAAATCGCCGAACCACGAGCAAGAGCTGATCTCGCGGTAGGTGTTCTGGCTGGGCAGCCAGACTTCCAGATCAAACGTCTTCTGGCTTGAGAAGCCCATGTCCCCGGTGCTCAGCAGCACCCGGCGATAGGGCAGCTCCAGTTCTTCCAGGATAGCTTCAGCGCACCGCGTCAGATGCTCGTGCTCGGCCTCAGCCTGCTCGGGCATCGCAAACGCCACCAGCTCCACCTTGTGGAACTGATGCTGGCGGATGATGCCCTTGGTGTCCTTGCCGTAGCTACCGGCTTCACTCCGGAAGCAGGGCGTGAACGCGCAGTGCCTCACGGGGAGCTGATCTGCGGGCAGGATCTCGTCCTTGTAGAGGTTGGTGACGGGCACCTCGGCCGTGGGGATCAGGTAGAGCGCATCCTCGCCGCGATGGGTCTTGAAGAGATCCTGCTCGAACTTCGGCAACTGGCCTGTGCCGTACATCGTCTCGGGCAGCACCAGGTAGGGCGGCAGCACCTCCAGCCAGCCCGCGGCCGACTGGCGATCCGTCATGAAGCTCACCAGGGCGCGCTCCAGCTTGGCACCCAGGCCCTTCAGCACCGAAAAGCGCGCGCCACTGATCTTGGCCGCGCGATCCAGATCCAGGATGCCCAGCGCCGTGGCCAAATCCACATGATCCTTGGCGTTCTCGATGACGACGGGCGTGCCCCAGCGCTTGATCTCGACGTTCTCGCGCTCATCCTTACCCACGGGCACGGAAGCGTGCGGAAGGTTGGGAATGCGCGACAGGAAATCCTGGAACGCCGCGTTCGCCGCACGCTCGGCGGCCTCCAGCGCCTTCTGCTTTTCGCCCACCTCGCGCTGCGCCGCAATCAGGTGATCCGCGTTTTCCTTCGCGCGCTTGAGCTTGGCGACTTCTTCGGAGACGCGGTTGCGCTCGGCCTTCAGCGCCTCCAGCTCGCCGATCACCGCACGGCGCTCCGCATCCACCTTGAGATACGCCTCGCGATCAAACGCAAAGCCCCGGGAAGCCAGCGCCTCCACAACAGCATCCAGATTCTGACGAAGCAGCGAAGCATCCAGCATTGAAACCTCGGAAAGCTCTAGTTTAGGTCACTCCGCGGGCAGATTGGCCACTTCCGATCCCAAGACCCCAAAATGCGCGAAGCCGCCTCCTTTATGGAAGCGGCTTCGCTGAACCAAACCCTTCACCCTAGAAGTGCAGCTTGGCTCCCACCAACACCGACCGGCCTGCATACCAAGCGGTCGCCGATCTCCACTTGCCAGCGGGGAAAGCCGTTCCGCCGGAATCCGTGGCCTGCTCGTTAACCGCGCGCATGGCACGGGCGTTGAAGACATTGAACACACTGAGCATCGGCACCAATTTCAGCTTGCCCCTCAAGGGGATTTCGTAGTCCAGGCTCAGATCCAGCTTGGCGTAGCTTGGGGTGCGCCCACGGTCACCGATCTTGCCGTTGGCCGGAACACCATCGCCATAGACGCCGATATCCAGATAGCCATGTGTAGGACCTGTGTAATCGCCGTCTCCCACCGCGCCCTTGGTCCAGTTGGTGGCGACATTCGGCTGGCTGGCCACCGTCCCATCACCCAAGGCCCAAGACGAATCGAAGCCTGGGGCATATCCATTGCTCGTGGAGCCGTCGTCCCAAAGGCTGATGGGCGTGCCGCTCTGCCATAGGAAATTGAACCCGGTATGCAGCGGGTTGCCCGCGATTGTGAAGGTGTGGGCACCGAACAGCTTGAACACATGCTCGCGATCCAACGGCATCAGTCCGGATCCGACATAGGGGAAGTAGTCGTAAGAGGCGGTGATGTTGCCATCCGACTGCCCGTTGGAGGACGTGATCAGGCCCTCGTAGTTGCCTTCCAGGCGGCTCCAGGTGTAGGTCGCATGGATCTGGCTGCGTTCGCTCTTCCACTCGAAGGTCAGATCCACCGCCTTGTAGGTGTTGTAGGCTTCGGGAAAGAGCGTTTTGTCCACCGTAACCTTGCCGCTGCCATCGCTGGCCTGGAAAGAGACAGGCCCCGGCTTGGGGTTCCAGATAGCGGCCATGCCATTGGGATCATAGGTGGTCAGCCCGGAAGCATCGGTGAACACCGAGTCTTCGATGGGGTTCGTCAACTTGCGGTAGTGCCCCTGGATGCCCAGCTTGATGGAACTCGTCACCTGCTGTTCGTAGCCAAGCTGGAACTCGTCGCGTTGCGGCAACTTAACCCCATCCGCGATCGGGGGATTATTGAAGCTGCCCGCATAATCGACCGTCTGATAGGTTCCTGAGAACGTTCCCAAATGATTGGCGCTATTGGGATCGTAGTTGAAAACGCTGCCCGCTCTGCCGCCCCCGTAGCGATGCTCGTAGTAGACCTCTCCACCAAACTCGCGGATGGCCATGCGCTGAGGGATCTTCTCGTAATAGCGGCCATAGCTGCCGGATAGCTTGGACTTGCCTTCGCCCAGCACATCCCAGGTGAAGCCGACACGGGGCTGGATGTAATCAGCCATGTCGAACTTCAGGAATGTGGCGCCGTTGGCAGCCTTCTGTTCCTGATCTTCCAGGCGAGCGCCGAAGAAGATGTTCAGGGCCGGCGTCGCCTGCCAGACATCCTGAACATAAAATGCCCGGTACTGGGCCTTCACCGTCGCGTCATTGGTGATGACGCGCTCACGCAGGAACGGAACCCCAGCCTTCAGGGTCACGGTATAGCGGGCGCCCCCCGTGTAGTGCTCTTCCAGCGAGTATTTCGAATCAATCTGAGAAATACCCATCTTCAGGCCGTGATTGCCCAACACCCAGTTGAAATCGACGCTCTTCTGGTCGGTTTCATTGTGTTCATTGGAAAGCAGGCCATAGCCACCCGTGGACCAGATGAGACCGGGTTCCCAGGTTGAAGGATCGGTCGGATTGGCATTGTACGAATCGTACAGCATGTCATGCACCAGGGCCGATCCCGATGCCAGCGGGCTGACTTCATTATCCAGCTTGAACTTGCCCACTTTGACTGAAATATTCATGGACGGCGTGAGGATGCCATCCCAGATAACACTCCAATTCGAGGTCTTGTGGGTGGTGTCAGCGCCATAATCCGCCGTGCCACGACCGTCGCCCATGATATTGACGGTATTGGAATGCCCCAGACTGGTCTTGGCAGGCGTCCCGAAATAGCTGAACGTAAGCTGGTTGTCGGTGTTGATGTAGCCATTCAGCTTGGCAAAGATCTGGTTGGTCGTCGTTGTCTGCTTGGGAATGGGCAGATTCGAATTGTTAAGCTGGCCGGGTTGTTCCTCTCGGTCATAATCCACACCCACCGAGTAGAACAGGCGGTCTTTCAGGATGGGACCGCCCACCCAGAAACCAGCGTCATAGCGGGAATTGGCCGCATCCTCGGCTGTGTAGGCGTTGCGCTTGGGCCCTGGGCGCAGGCTGCTGGGGGTATCCGTAAACCAGGTGGAACCCATGAACTCGTTGCTGCCGGACTTCGTCACCACGTTGAAAACACCACCCAACGCGCTGTATTCCGGCTTGTATCCGCCGGTCTGAACGTCCACCTGCTCCACAAAGTCGGTCACCAGATTCACGCCCGCGCCGCCATAGCGCATATCGTTGGTGGACAGACCATCGATGGAATAACTGTTCTCGGCCCCCGAAGCCCCATTGATGGAGATATCCAACCCCAGCCCGTTGCCCTTCCCGAATCCCGATGAGGAGACGCCCGGGGTCAAAAAGGCGATGTCCGTGATATCGCGGCCCTTGGGGATGGGCGCCACGGCATCCAGACTGTAGTTGGTGCCCGTGGTAGTGCTTGTCGTATCAATGGAGGCGGCCGAAGCAGACACTTCAACGATGGCCGAAGCCTCCTGGGCGAGACGGAAATTCACGGACGTAGCCGCATTGATGCTGACCAGCACTTTCTGGCTCTGTGGCGAGAAACCCGGCTTCGTGACCTTGATTTCCCAAGCACCAGCATTCAAAAGGGGCATTCGATAACGGCCGTCCACCCCCGTCACCACCGTTCGCGTGATCTGGGATGACACGATCCGAACCGTCGCCCCGGCGACCGTCGCGCCCGTTGCGTCCTTGACGACCCCCTCGACCGATCCCGTCGTGATGGTCTGCGCCAGCAGCACCGGCGTCGCCATCCCGACGGCCGCGAGGGATATTCCTACTCGCCCGAGCGAATAGAGGGTTCGATTGGTCATGCATCCTCCTCAGGAAGCGGGAAATCCTTTGACGGATAAGGTCAATACCGCATTTCCCTGCCCAAATCTGAACACAGAGGAACAAAAAAACAATCGGAATCCGCCCCGATTCTTCCGAAAAAGAGTCTGATCCACTTTTGTCTCAGGCTGGTATGAAAGCGCAGCAAAAATGAGCCAGATATAACAATCGGGGGAGGCGAAGGCCTCCCCCGATTGAAAGTTCAGAACAAACTAGAACCGCAAACCCGCCGACGCAACAACACGCCGAGCATTGGCATAGTCCGTCATGCTACCGGGCCGTCCAGATCCATTCCCAGGTGTCCAGTCGGTCCAAAGACTGGTGTGATTGGCCTTAGTATATGCAACGGTTGCCCAATTCTTGCCCCAGCTCAGCTGTTGCTGGTGATTGAACACATTTGTCGCAACGATCTTCACAAAAGCACGTAGATCCCTTCCTTGAACTTTGAACACTGGCAGATCGTGGCTGATCGCCAGATCCGTAAATGCTCCAGCGTTAAAGACCCCAGCTCCCCGCTGCTGATCTTTGTACTGGGTCAAGTAGGTCCCGGCCTCACCGGGAAGATATGGGTTCACATTTGGATCAACCGTGCCATCAGCATTCGTCGTCCAGGCAGGACGGGCCAGATTCCGGGCATTGCTGTAGTGGCTGCCCGAATCGAATCGGTAGATGAGGCCGAAAGAGGTCGTCCCATAGGCCCAGGGCAGGGTGTAGTTCAGGGTTCCACGAATGCGGAGAGGCACGTGGCCCGCCAGGTACCCAGAAGGCGCCTTCCAGTTCTTGTCAAAAGCATGGTAATTGGACTTACCATCGGCCTCGTTATAGTCGCCATCGTAAAGGGTTACGTTATTCCATGCATTCACGCCTTCACCGCGGCCCGGCGTTGAATCGCCCTCACCTTCATAGTTGCCCTTCAGACTTGCCCAAGTGATATTGCCGGTGGCCGACCAGTTCCCCTTGGACCACGAGGCGTCAAACTCGAGATCACGGTATTTGCGGGTCGCATCGGGCTGATTACCCCAGATCTTCATATAATATCGAGATCCAGTGATATCCAAATCAGACAGCCCCATTGTCCCAATGGTGTAATCGATAATATTCGACCAATCCTTCTTAACGGCGGTCAAACGAACAAATCCCGACCCCCAATTCTGCGCGTATGAGTAAGCAGCAGAAACCTGCCACTCGGTAACACGAGGGGGGGTCATGTCCTTATTAAGCCGAACGTTTGAAGTCGGGTTGTTGTAGTAGGAAACCGCGCCTCCCGAAAAATCATTGACTCGGTAAAGCGAGGGATCCTGAATCTGTTCAAAAGGCAACACCAATGCGTTGTTCGCATCCTTCACAACCCAATCCGTCTCCGTTGGATTTCCCTGGCTCGTGACGCTATTGGTGATGGACTCCAGAACCTTGCCATTATAGCGAGCCCAGGATGCCCCAAAAACCCACTTCGAGTCTCCATAAAGGTCATATTTCAGACCCAGGCGAGGGCTGAAACCGTTGGCAGAGGCGGTGCTTTGATTGCCCTCGTTCTTTGCTTCGTACTTATCCCAACGCAAACCGACCTGGAAGGACAGGTATTTATTCAATGACCACTTGTCATTCACATAAAGGCCCTTGCTTAAATTCCGGGCCTTCCCGTCCACACTGTTGTACATCCAGATCGCAACAGGCGTGGCCGTCCTTGCCTGATAATCAACGCCTGACACCTCGTAGATCATATTGGTCGGTGACTGCTCATTCCGGGCTTGATGAATTCCTTCGTAGTAATCAAAACCAGCATCAATCTGATGGGTGCCGAGCATATCGACAAAAAGACTGGCTTTGGCGCTGAAGGTCTTGTTGTTGCGGTTGTCGCCGCCATCCTGACTATTGAAAATGCCCTGATTGTAAAAATAGGTATCATCATCGCTGTAAAGTGGGCTTTGGTTTCCAACACCACCGCCCGTGAATTTCTGTTTCTTCTCGCCATAGCGAACATCTGTCGTCAAAGCAGACGTCCAAATGGAACGGACAGACAGATTCCAGAATTCATCGTTGTAGCGCTGGGGAACCAAAGCAGCAAGTTCACCGGCAGAGTAATCACGGTTCTGTTCAGAGTTCTGGGAATTATTATAAGCCAGGACAACCTGATGATCCGGAGTCGCCTGGAACGTCAACTTCAATTGACGACGAATCTCCTTGATCCCGTAATCGTAGTTGGTCCCAGCACCCAACGCGTCCGAATCAATGGCCTCGGCCCTATGAGAGTTGGTGGTGAAATAGGAGGTAAAGAACCAGAGGCGATCCTTTAGAATGGGACCACCGGCAGAGAACGTGCGCGTCTGATTGATGTTATTGGCAACCGCAGTCGCATCCTGCATGGGGCGCAAGGCGTTCCACTTGGGGCTGCTCAATTCCCAGCGAAGCTGACCGGTGAATTCATTGGAACCCGATCGAGTGATGGAGTTGATCACACCACCATCGACATTGCCATACTCAGCCGAAATGGCGCCCGTAATAACCTGGGTTTCTTCAATGGAGTCTTCAATAATTCGGCTGCCGCGATTGCCATAGCTGTTGTCAGATACATTCTGACCATCCACCATGTAGAGATTGCCCGACGTCATGGCGCCTCGAATCTGAACACGGCCGCCCACACCCTCGACCACACCAGGGGTTAGAAGCGCAACTGTTTCCATCGTGCGATTCAAGGTGGGCAGCTTGTCGACTTCCTCTAGCGCATAATTGGTGGCGGTTTTGACGTCCGTCTTGTCAACCGCCGTGGCCGTCGCAACGACTTGAACGATCGCGGACTGAACTTCCGACAAGGTGATACGTGGCTGGTAGTTCTGGTCAATACCGATTTTTTCTGTAACCTTCACGGTTTGAAAGCCGTCTTTCACAACCGTAATCGTGTACAGACCGGGCGGCAGCAGGCGGGCAACAAAGGCCCCTTTGGCGTCCGTAACAATCGTGCGGGTACCCATCAACGCAGGAGAGTTGAAGTAGACCTTGGCCCCAGCGACGGGCACACCCGCAGTCGTCACAACCTGCCCGGTGGAACTCGCCGTCTGGGTTCCCTGGGCGGCCAGGAAGGCCGATCCAGCGATGAGCAGGGCGCTAACCCGGCCTAGATTAGAAGTCGTTCGCATCATGTGCATCCTCCTCAGGAAGCAAGGGATTGGTCACCCTTCGAAAAAACAAAAATCAAAGAACCCGCATTTTGAAACTTCGAGCCCGCATGCAGCACATCCATGGGGACGGCCTGCCGTTGGCTTGAACCAAGGCCAGCGTGAAAAAGGCGGTTCCGCCACTTCCGATCCAACCATAGGGTTAATCGGCTTGGTGGTGTTTTGCCCTAAATTTGGCTGCAATGACAGAGGAAATCATTCGCAGACACCCGCGGTCCCGCAGGACGAACGAGCAGAGAAATCGTCTGCCTCTAGTGGAAATTGACAGCCCTGAGATAAACCGGTCAAGCAGGATGCGAGTCAATCCACAAGTTTGTGATCAAATGCCGCCCGCCACCGAATAGATGCCGTTCGCCCCTGGACTGCCTTGACAAAACCAGAGGATAGGATAGTTGTCACACGGCAATCAGAGCGCGAAGTTCGTCGGAACCCGAATCCGAAGAGCAGTTCACGACAATGGCGCAGTTCCCAGGCTGGCTGGACGGAAGTTCGGCTTCCCCCTCGAACAAGCCCTCTCCATTGGTGCGACCGACCAGCAGGGTGGTCGTCTTTTTCAAGCTGGAGACGAGCCGGATGGATATGTCCGCATCGGGGACGGGGTTCTGGCTGATGCACAGCCGGGCGCGCACACGACAGGCAAAGGTCGATCCGAACGTCGGCTTCATGGGCTCGTCCAGCACCAACTCCAGGGTGTCCACGTCGCCTTCGGCCTGAAGGTACTCAAGGATGGCCTGATCCAGCGGACGATCCGTGAACACGGCCGCTTCCGCAAGCTCGGGATCATGGGGCGTCGTGTCGTATTTCCCGTTCTTGATATCCCGGATGATGCCACGGTGCTGTTCGTCCATGCGGGCCTGGATCTGGATCTCGAAGGCCTGGCCAGAGCTGATCAGATCTTCGTAAGAACCCCGGAAGCTATCGAGGATCTCGCCACCCACATAGATCAAGGTCTCGATCTTGGGATTGCCAAGACCCTTATCTTCGGTCTGGACGTGGAAAACCTTGTTGCCGTGGCGAACGTCCGTGTTGTACCCGGTGATCATGCGAACTCCCGCACCACGATATCAGCAAGCCTCAGTGGATCTGAAGGCGCTCTGCCAGCTCGGGGATGACTTCCCAGGCGATCTCGCGCAGCGCTTGGTCCCCAAGCCTTGCGACCACGGCCTTGCTGATGGCATCCACCAGCGCCGGATCCGCGAGGATGGCGTCCACGATTTCCCGCGATGAGGGGGCGGCAGCCGTGGCGGCGGGAGCCTCGATCTGGACCGGTGCCTGAGGCACCGGCTCGACGGGAGGAACGGCGGCTATCAGAGGCTCGACCCGAGGCATGGCAGGAGGCTCAACGAGAGGCTCCGGGAAAGGCTCAATCAAAGCCCCAAAGTGCCCCGTGGGCATATCCGCCAAGGTCTCCGGGAGCTGCTCAACCCCTTCGGACAGGCCGGGAGCTGTCTCTTCTTCGACGGCTTCTGCGTGAAGGGTCGCGAGGGGTTCGGGCTCGACAGAATCCGAGTCCAGAACCTCCAATTCGGCCTCACCGAAATCGAAGGGCGGCTCTTCCGCGAGGACCGGTTCCGCTTCCACGACGGGAGCCAGGACGGCTGGCGCGGGCGGCTTGAGCATGGATTCGCTTTCATCCATCCAATCCAGGATGGGCTCATCCACGACCCGCTCGGAGACAGGCTCGACAGCGGATTCGGCAGCGGATTCCACTGCGGCAACCTCCGAAACGGACTCCGCCAGCGGTTCGATGGCCCCCAGATCCGGAAAGTCCACGAAGGGCTCTTCGGCAGCCGAGACATCTTCAAGCTCGGAAGCCTGATCGAGGGCCGGCAGCTTATCCAGGGTCGCCCGGATTTCATCCCCTTCGTCAGGAACGGCGTAGCCGTAGGGCGGCGTCAGATCGGCGAAAGCATCTTCGACCGGAGCCGCAGAAAGCAGGCTGGGAGTCGTGACCTGGACATCCGGCGGCGGAAGCTCCTTCAGGCCCTCAAGATCCAGTTCCTCCAGATCCAGAGGCTCTTCGCCTGAGACTTCCAGGGCCGCCCCTCCAACTTCGGAGGGCGCGAGATCGGCTGATTCCTCCATGAAGAGGTCGGATTCCACGAGCTCCAGGATGTCATCGCCATTGTCTGCAGGAAGCACCTCGGCAACGGGCGCCTGGGGCGCGATGATGGAGGCGAATTCGCTTACGCTTCGGGAAGGAAGGGTGGCGAAGGCCGAAGGCCCTTCGTTCACAGGCTCGGCAACGGGCTCGGGCTCCAGTTCTGGAGCCGGCGGAGGAGGCGGAACGGGGGTTTCCAGCAGGGTCTTCACGCGATCGCTCAGATCACGCAGCTCCACGGGCTTCTTCAGGAAGCCCTGGATGGGCGCGCGCTCGATGCGCTGGGGATCAACGTGATCCAGGACACCCGCCATCATGGCGATGGGGATGCCAGCGGTCGCTGCATGACGGCGAAGCTGGTCGAGCAGTTCCCAGCCGTCCATGCCGGACATGGCCGTATCCAGCAACGCGACATCGAAGCGTTCTCCGCTCTCGACCAAGCGCAGAGCTTGCGCCGCGGAATCGACGCAGACCAGTTCGATGCCACTGCGCAAAAGCAGGGTCTCGGCAATCTTATGGATGCTCGGGTTGTCGTCCACGAGGAGAAGACGCGGCATAAGGAACCTCGGGATGCCAGTGAGAATGATATGGCTGGGCCTACACTAGCAGAAAAAGAAGAGGCCATTACCTCAATCTAAGCAGGCTCTTCATCTGGCGCAGCCGCGTTGTTGGTTGGAGGCGAACGAGCCGGACTCGATCGCCCAGCCAGACCCAGGCCACGCCTTGACCTTCCCGCAGGGCAATCTCGGGACCCTCCGGAAGCCACCCGGCGACGGAGGCCCGCAGATCCGCAGCAACGCGGTAATCCGCATTGAAGGCCTTGGCCAGGGCTTCGCGCTGGCGTTCGACCGGCAGCGGGTCCGGCTCATGGCCCCAGCGCCGGTCCCACCCAGTGATCGCCAGATCCTCTGCGACCCAGGTCCAGGCGGGATCGAAAGCGGGCCATGGCGGCGTCTCCTTGGGGACATCCCGCCACTGCGCCTCATCCACGGGTCCCAGGGTGCGGGTGGCCACATCATCTTTCCCAACGGAAATCCTTCCCACGGCCCTGGGCGGATGAACGTCCAGCACGCCCGGACCCGCATCCACGCGGTACCAGGTGCTCGCTTTCTGTGCCCAGAGGGTCCACGTTCCGCCCGCCGAGATCCAAAGCCGATCATGCCGAGGGAACCACAAGCGACCGCCCTCGGCCCAGGGGACCAGCAGCTTGGCGCCCAGCATATCCTTGCCGTCGTCCCACAACTGCTCGATCTTGACCGGCCAGTTCCGGGGTGGGGCCGGAAGCCCTTTTTCGGCCCAGGCCGCTAGGCTGGCGTGGGGGATTTCTGCATCCACCGGCAAGGAGGCCAGCAGTAGGCGATCCCCTTCGGGTGCGCGAAGCCCCGTCAAAACAGCCCTGCCATCCCAGCTAAAACGGCTCCAGGGGCCGCTGTCCGTGGACCACAACACCCGACCTTCGGGCACCTCCAGCAGCCGGGTTTCGAATCTGGACCGGCCGCGGGCGAGGGTCACCAGCAGGCGATTACCCTTCACGGGATCCAGCCGCGCCGAAGCCAGGGGCACATCAAAGCGGTAATGGCGCCATTCCAGGCCGCGCCACAGCACCACCTCGCTGTGCTCGCCGGGGCCGTTCAGGGCCAGCGCCTGGTCCGATAAGTAAGGAGAAGCGGGCTCCCAGGGCAGGCCAAAGCCGCCAGGAAAGGGCCACGGCTCTGGCTGGTCTGGATCCTGGGCCCCCTGGAAACGCGGCGCCCATCCTTCCTGAAGACGGTATTCCGCCAGGGTCTCGTAGCTTTCCAACATCAGCGCCGCCGGGGCGTTGGTCGCCGCCACGCCGCCGGATTTGCCCGCACGCGGCGCCTGCACCACGGCCAAAATCACAAGCATGGCCGCGATGAACAGCGTGGCGATGAGATACTTCTTGGGAAACACCTCTGGCAGCTCCATGCCCATGATGCCCGGAAAAGCCCAATGATTCCTGATCCCACCCCCGACCTGCCCATCGAAACCGAAATCAAGCTGCGCATTCCCGCCATCGAACCGCTGATCCCGGATCTGGCAATCCACGGCTTCTGGCTGGAAACCTCGGCTCAAGAGGAGCGCAGCGTGCTGTGGGACCGTGGCACGGAACTGCTGGAGCAGGGCAGCGCGCTGCGCCTGCGATCGTACGGCGGGCGGTGCCTGCTCACCTGGAAAGGCCCCAAGCGCGAGGATCCGCTGCTGAAGATCCGACCGGAGATCGAGACGCTGGTGGAGAACCCGGCGGCAATGGAAGGCATCCTGCGGGCCCTGGGCTATGCCCCGGTGATGAGCATGGAGAAGACCCGCGCAGTCTGGCGCAGCGCGGAACTGACCGCGTGCCTGGACGAAACGCCCTTCGGATGCTTCCTGGAGCTGGAAGGCGCACCCGAAGCCATCGAGCAGGCCATGGACGCCATGGGGCTGGAGGCCTTTCAGGTCGAACCCCGCAGCTATCCGACACTGTTCCGCGAACAAGGCCTCGCGTAACAAGCTCACGAACCGACTGACGTCACAGAGCCGTTCCAGGAATTCTCCAGATCCGGCACCTCGCCGACACGGGGCCTTTACGCGGCCGCCCCATCGTGTTGGGCATGAGGTTCCCCATGACTCCCATCGAGATCCAGGCAACTCCGGCCCCGGACGGCGGCCGCTATCGCGTGCGCACACTCGCATCGAGCGACTACCAGCACCTTCAGGCACTGGAACAGGAACTCTGGGGCTCGGATTCCGTGGGCCAGCTCTGCCCCTACTACCTGAGGCTCTGCACCGAACACTACCCCGACTGGTGTTTCATCGCCTTCGACGGGGACCAGCCTGCGGGCTATGTGCTGAACTTCCCCAACGGCAAGATCAACTACTGCGCCACGCTCGCCGTGCTGCCCCGCTATCAGAAGACACGCGTGAACTACCTGCTGATTCGCGCCATGGTCACCAAGCTGCTCGACGAGGACATGGAGGAATGCCGGTTCTGCGTGGAGCCGGACAACCTGGACGCCCGCAGCGTTCACCAGAGCCTGGGTGCGCGCGTGGTCTCCGAGATGGACGACTACTACCACCCCGGAGACAAACGCCTGTGGTCCGTCATCAACAAGGCCGATCTGGAGCGCATCCGTGGACGCTACACCCGCCTGAAGCTGGTGTCCTGAGGCATGGACACGGATCCGCGCCTCATCCAGAGGCCCTTCGGACCATGGCATCCCCGCCCCTGGGGACGGCTGGCGCTGGCGCTGGCCCGCACGGCTGAACTCCTGGCCACGCAGGAACAAGACGATCCCCAGCATACCCTGAGCGCATGGGCCGCAGGATTTCTCGACGCGCTGCACGTGGAGATCTGCGTTCACGGCCTCCTGCCCCCGAATGGCCAGCTCTGGGTCTGCAACCATCTGAGCTGGCTGGATCCCCTCGTCTGCTTGGCCCTTCGTCCCAGCGCGGCCTTGGCGAAAGCGGAAGTGGGAAGCTATCCCCTGGTAGGACGACCCGCCGTGCGCATGGGCCTGCGCCTGGTGCAGCGGGAGGATCCGCTGAGCCGCGCGGCGGCCCTAGTGCGACTCTGCGCGGACCTGCGAAACGGAAAGGATCTACTGGTCTTTCCCGAAGGGACCACCACGCTGGGGGATACCTTGGCGCCCCTGCAGGAAGGCGCCCTGCGCGCCGCCTACCGCCTGGGCGTCACGGTGCTCCCGATCCGGCTGGTCTGCCGTGACGCGCACTATCCCTGGACCGGCGACGACCAACTGCCGCCGCATCTGGTCGCCTTGGCGCGAGCCCGCACCACCTGCGTTCATCTCCACCCGGGGCAGGTGATGAATCCCCGTGAATGCGCCAGTGAATCCCAGTGGGTCCAGGCGATCCGAACCCACCTCGCCCCGTACGCCCATGATCTGAGAGGCTGCGCTTGAACCCCGAATCCCTTCTAAACGTCCTCCGCTCCGGCCTCACGCCCTTCCTGGGCCTGGAATTGGCCACGGAGCCCGGCGCCTTACCCATCCCCGCGCCGGGTGTTGTCCTGGGCGCGCCTTACGACGGCGGTGTCTTGAACCGACCCGGCGCCCGCCTGGGCCCATGGGCCTTGCGCAATGCCTCCATGGGCCTGGGCCGTTCGCCCATGCCCCTGCGCCTTCAGGGTGTGGATGAAGGCGGGCGAGGCCTGGCGGCGGTGGACTGGGTGGATGGCGGAAACATCCCCACCCGGCCCTTCAATCAAGCCGAAGCCCTGGAAGCCGTGGACCAGACCCATTCCGCGTGGATCGCGCAAGGGGCGCGCACCTTGATGCTGGGCGGCGATCACCTGATGACCCTGGGAGCCCTGCGCGCCCACGCCCGCAAGCACGGCCCACTGGGGCTTCTGCATCTGGACGCCCACCCGGACGCCGCCCAGGGCGATCTGTGGGGATCCAAACTGCACCACGGAACCTGGGTCCGCGCCGCGATCGAGGAGGGCCTGATTGATCCCCACCGCACCGTCCAGATCGGACTGCGAGCCCCCCGCTTTGATAGCGAGGAACTGGTGTTCCTGGCGGACGCTGGGGTGCACATGTGGACCCCCTGGGATCTGAAGGATGCCCGGCTTGGCACCCAACTCCAGGGCGATATCGCGCGCGTGGGACAAGGGCCTGCCTACGTAAGCCTGGATCTGGACGTGCTGGATCCCGCCTTTTGCCCCGCCGTGGCCGAGCCGGTGCCGGGCGGCCTCAGCCCCATGGATCTGTTTCCCCTGATGCGGAACATCCATCGCTGGCCCCAGCCCTGGGTCGGCGCCGATCTCATGGAGCTGGCCCCCAGCCTGCCCGGTGGCGAGGAGACCGCTCGCGTCGCCTCCCATCTGGCGTTGCAGCTTCTTGCCTGAAAGATTCCACCGTCGTGCGGAATGTTCACAGGCGCACAACACCCGGATACGAATCTGAACACAGAGGTGATCCCATGATCCTCAACCACTGGATCGAACTACTGAAACGCCAGACCCCTGGCCCGGTGACCTTCGACGAGATCGTCGTCGGCCACGACTTCGGACTCTTCAGCCCCCCGGACATCCAGACCTGGGTGGCGCTCCAGGGCTTCCAGGGGCCGCTCTGCTCCCAACTGGTGGAGCTACACGACGAGGGAATGGAATGCTTCGAGGGCTGCCTGTGGGCCGCCTGCGCCGAAGCCACGGGCAAAACGCCCCGCCCGGGCGGACACCGCTGGGCCAATGCCCAGGATCGCTGGCGCGTCGCCCTGCTGAAGGACGCCATGGAGGCTCCCCTGACCACCGAAGCCCTGGCCGTGGTGGTGGAGAACATCTACGAGAAGGTCGGATGCCCCGAGGACATGCTGGCGCTCTGGACCCGCCCCGCCCCCTGGCAGAAGCGCCAGCCAATGGCAGATCGCGCCGCCATCGCCGCCTTTGTGGCCCAGAAGGCCGCCCCTTGGCAACCGTTTTTGCCTACCGCCGCTTGACATCAAAATAGAAAAAAACTTCAGAAACTTTTTCTCCCGCCGAAGCATCAGACAGTTGGAAGAAGAAGCCGCAGAGGACGGACGTGGTTTGCCTCCCCACGTTTGTGTTTTGCGGAACAGGGGCGGGGAAGACCTCTGGCAGTCCGGAAGCGCATGGCCTAATCTCCACCCATGCGCTTCCGTTTTTTTATGGGCCGATGCCCTTTCCTGGCACGGCTGGTAGGCCTGCCGCTGGTGGGGCTCCTGATGGCCTGCGCCTCGGAATCAGCGGAGCGCCAGGTGGAGCGGGCCTTCCGGCGCTGCGTTCAGTCCGTGGAATCCGGCGACGCTGGCGCGGCGGCGGAGGCGCTGTCCAAGGACTTCGAGGGCCCCGAGGGCATGAAGCGCGAAGAAGCCCGCCTGTTCCTGATGGGCACCCTCTCCCGGCAGAAGGTCGGCGTCACTGTGGTCTCCACCCAGCTTGCCGTCCGGGGACGGCGGGCCGAACAGCAGGTGAGCCTGCTGCTCACCGGCCGCACAGGTGGCGGTCTGCTGCCCGAGGACGCCTCGCGCCGGAGTTTCAGCCTTCGCTGGGAGAAGGAAGGGAGTCGTTGGAAGCTGAGGGAGCTCCAGGAAGTCCGGTGAGCCACGCCTCGTCCCGAATGGCGATCCCCAGGGCTTCCGCCTTGGCCAGCTTGGAGCCGGCCTTTTCACCCGCCACCAGCACCGTGGTCTTGGCGCTGACGCTGCCCGTGACCTTGGCGCCCAGGCGCTTCAGCAGGGCTTCGGCCTCTTCGCGGCTCAGCGTGGGCAGAGTCCCCGTCACGACCGCTACCTGCCCGACCAGGGGCAGCGCCGATAGATCCCTCGGCGCGGGCGGCTCGGGTTGGATCTCCTGCGCGGCCAGCCTTTCCGGCAGCTCGGGGTGCAGGGCCACGAAGGCGCGGATGGCCGAGGCTACTTTGGGGCCCACTTCCTCGACGGCCTGAAGGCGATCGGCGTCGGCCTCCCACAGGCTGCGCAGGCTGGGAAAGGTCTCCGCCAGCAATTCCGCCGTCTTGGCCCCAACGAACGGGACGCCCAAGGCGTGGATCCAGCGCCAGAGCGGCTTGACGCGCGCCGCGGTCAGGGCCTCCATCACGTTGCGCGCGCTTTTCTCCGCCATGCGATCCAGGGCCGCCAGGAACGCCAGGCCCTGGGCGGGCTCGCGCAGCAGCGTGAAGATCTCCCAGGGCTGCTGGAACCGGCCGGAAGCCACGAGCTGTTCCACCAGCGCATCCCCCATCCCCTCGATATCCAGCGCCACGCGGCTGCCCAGGTGCAGCAGGCGGGCCGCGAGCTTGGCGGGGCATTCGGCGTTCAGGCACCGGATCGCCACCTCGGCATCGTCATCCTTGCCGACAGAACCGCCGCAGACGGGGCACGCCGACGGGATCTCCGGCGCCAGGACGTCCGCAGGCATGGAATCCGGCACGACGGCGACGACCTTGGGAATCACGTCGCCGCCTTTCTCGATGAAAACGCGACAGCCGATGCGAAGGCCCAGGCGCTCCAACTCGTCCGCGTTGTGCAGGGTCGCGCGGCGCACGGTGGAGCCCGCCACCTCCACCGCATCCAGCTCCGCCACGGGCGTCAGCTTGCCCGTGCGCCCCACCTGCCAGGTGATGCCGCGCACGGTGGTCGCCGCCTGGATCGCAGGGAACTTGTAGGCGATGGACCAGCGGGGTACGCGATCCGTGGTGCCCAGGCGCTCCTGTTGCGCCAGATCCATCACCTTGATGACGACGCCATCCGTATCGAAGGGCAGGTTCAGGCGGGCCTCGCGCTGGGCCTCGATGAAGGCCAGCACGGCGTCCATATCGCCCTCGACCCTTGCGGGCATGAGCGTGAAACCCCAGGCGCCAAGCTGCTCCATGGCCCGCGCGTGGCTGGGCGCGCCGATGAGCTGCCAGGGCAGGAATTGGAGCCGTCTCCGCGCCACTTCGCGGCTATCCAGCAGTTTCAGCGTGCCACTGGCGGCATTGCGGGGATTGGCGAAACGGACCTCGCCCTGGGCGTCGCGCTGCAGGTTCAGTTCCTCCCACCGGCGGCGGGACAGGAAGGCCTCGCCGCGCACCTCCAGGGATTCCGGTGCGTCCTCGGGCAGGCTCAGGGGGATATCGGCGATGGTGCGAGCATTCTCGGTCACATCCTCGCCCGTCTCGCCATCCCCGCGCGTGACGGCGCGCACCAGCTCGCGACCTTCATAGATCAGCGAGAGGGACAGGCCATCCACCTTCAGCTCCGCGGCGAACGCGGGGACAACGCCCTCCAGTCCCTTCGCCACGCGGGCGGCCCACTCGCGCAGCTCGCCCTCCGAGTAGGCGTTGTCCAGGCTGAGCATCCAGGTCCGATGGCTCGCCTTGGGAAAGCGCTCCAGCGGCGGCGCGCCCACGCGGCGCGTGGGGCTATTGGGATCGACCAGCAGGGGATAGGCCGCCTCCAGATCGCGCAACTCGCGCTCCAGCGCATCATATTCCGCATCCGAAAGGGTGGGCTGATCCAGCACGTAGTAGCGCCTCCGGTGCTCCAGCACCAGGGCGGCCAGTTCTTTCATGCGCGCGATCGGATCCATATCCTCCATTCAGACACAAGAAGGGGGAAGCGCCCATGGGTTAGCCTGGGATCTGCCCCGAATTCGCACACAGGAGTCCCGCATGCGGAAAACAGTCTGGTCGATGATCGCGCTGGCGGCGCTGATGGCCTCGAATCCGCTCGTGGCCAAGTCGGCCAAAGCCTCCAAGTCCAGCGCCAAAGCGGCCGTCAAGGCAACCGCAGAACCCGCCTTCGACGAGGCTCTGCTGAAGCCCGCCTTGCTGAGCGAAGAAGCGCCCGCGGTGTTCCGGGCGAAGTTTGAAACCACGCGCGGCATCTTCATCATCCGCGTCACGCGGGCCTGGGCGCCCCTGGGCGCCGATCGGTTCTACAACCTGGTGAAGCACGGGTTCTACAACGGCACCAGTTTCTTTCGCGTGCTGCCGAATTTCGTGGCCCAGTGGGGCATCAGCCCCCGGCCGGAGGTCACGAGCGCATGGACCAACGCCGTGCTCAAGGACGATATGCCCACGCAGAGCAACCAGCGGGGTCGCGTCACCTTCGCCACGGCGGGGCCGGATACACGCACGACCCAGCTGTTCATCAACCTCGCCAACAACGCGCGCCTGGATGCCCACGGCTTCGCGCCCTTCGGCGAGGTCGAGGCCCCGGGCCTGCCGGCGGTGGACGCCTTCTTCTCCGGCTACGGCGAAGGCGCGCCCAATGGCATGGGGCCCGATCAGGAGGAGATCGAAAAGCGCGGCCGGGCCTACCTGGATGAATATTTCTCGATGCTGGACCGCGTCAAGCGCGCCAGCCTGATTCCCCTGAATGTCCCTGCCGACGCCAAACACCGGCGCCAAGCCTCGCCTCGCCCCCCGCGCCAGCCGCGGCGTGGGACCCGGTAGGGCAGGAACCAATTTTCCTCTGACAGGAAAACCCCTTCCATTGCATACTCTATAGGCCCACTCGTCATGCGGGCGTAACACACGCGTTGCCTCCTCATTCCTGGAAGGAACAATGCACTACATATCCGGGAAAAGATTGATAGGGAGTCAACATGGCTCAAGGCATCGTCAAGTGGTTCAACGCTGAAAAGGGCTACGGCTTCATCACCCCCGATGAAGGCGGTCAGGATCTTTTCGTTCATCATTCCGCCATCCAGGTTCAGGGCTTCCGCACCCTGGACGAGGGTCAGCGCGTCAGCTTCGAAGTGGGTCAGGGCCAGAAGGGCCCCCAGGCCACGAACGTCCAGAAGGTCTAAGTTCTGTCCTTCTGCAAATGAAAAGCGGCCTCTTCGGAGGCCGCTTTGTTTTGTCGTTTCTTACGCCGGTTGCTGCTGCGTCATGCAGTGCATGGCGCCGAAGCCCCAGATGAAATCGCCGCTGTAGATGCCCACCACTTCGCGATCTGGGAAGAGGTCGGCCAACAGGTTCAGGGCGTGGCGATCGTTGGGATCGTTGAAGACGGGCACCAGCACGAGGCCGTTGGCGATGTAGAAGTTCCCGTAGCTGGCGGGCAGGCGGCGGCCTTCAAAGAACACCGGCCGCGGCATAGGCAGCTCCACGATGCGGAAGGGCTGGCCATCGAGGTTCCGCTCCGCCTTCAGGCGGCGCAGGTTTTCCGCCAGGGGCGCGTGATTGGGGTCGCTGGGATCAGGCTCCACCACGGTGACGATGGTGTCCGCGGACACGAAGCGCGTGATGTCGTCCACATGGCCGTGGGTATCGTCGCCCTCCACGCCGCGGTCCAGCCAGATCACTTTCTTGATCCCCAGGTATTCGGCGAAGACGCGCTCGTAGTCGGCCTTTGCAAAGCCCGCGTTGCGCTGCTGGATCTCGCTGAGCAGGCATTCCTCCGTGGTCAGCAGCACGCCCTGACCATTCACATCAATGGAGCCGCCCTCCAGCACGACACGTCCAGAACCCAGATTTGGACCGCGCTGGGCACGGAGTTCCTCGCAGCCCGTGATGGAAGCCATGCGCGAGCCCACCTGCTCGTCCAATGCCCAGTTGTCGTACTTGGCCCAGGCGTTGAAGGACCACTTCACCGCCCTCATCGCGCCGTCCTCGCGCACGAAGGCGCAGCCGGAATCGCGCATCCAGATGCGGTCGGTCGGCTGAATGTGGAAGCGCACATTGTCGTTCAGCGCGTTGGCCCGCTTCAGCACCTTGCGCGCCTTGGCTTCGCTGGCCGCATCCTGCACCAGCACTTCCACGCGCTCGTGTTTCGATAAATTTCGAATGATCTCGGCGTAGACCCACTGGATCGGCGCGAACTTGCCGGGCCAATCCTCGCGATTGTGCGGCCACGCCAGCCAGGTCGCGGCGTGGGTTTCCCATTCAGCAGGCATGCGGCGCATGGGCGTCAATCCAGAAAGCGGTTGGTGATGGCGCCGTAGGCGTCGATGCGACGATCGCGGAAAAAGGGCCAGTTGCGGCGCGTGTCCTCCATCAGCCTCAAATCCACCTCACCGATGAGGATTTCTTCCTTGTCATGGCTGCCCTGCAGCACGATGCGACCGAAGGGATCCGCCAGGAACGAGCCGCCCCAGAACTCCAGGCCCTTGCCCTCCTTGGCTTCGTTGCCGCGGATATTGCCCGTCTCGAAGCCCACGCGATTCACGCCCGCCACATAGATGCCGTTGGCGATGGCGTGTCCGCGCTGCACGGTGCGCCAGGCGTCGTACTGCGCCTCGCCGTATTCCGCCTTCTCGGCCGGATGCCAACCGATGGCCGTGGGATAGAACAGGATGCTGGCGCCCTGGAGCGCCGTCAGGCGCGCGCCTTCGGGATACCACTGATCCCAGCAGATCAGGGTGCCAATGCGACCGAACCGGGTATCGAAGGCCTTGAAGCCCAAATCGCCCGGCGTGAAGTAGAACTTCTCGTAGAAGAGCGGATCGTCGGGGATGTGCATCTTGCGGTACGTACCGAGCATCGCGCCATCCGCATCAAAGATCGCGGCGGTGTTGTGGTAAAGCCCCGCAGCCCGGCGCTCGAACAAGGAACTCACCAGCGCGACGCCGTGCTTTTTCGCGGCTTCGCCCAGCTTGTCCGTCGTGGGGCCGGGAATGGCTTCGGCCAGATCGAACAGGGCGGCGTCCTCGCGCTGGCAGAAATACTGGGTCTGGAACAGCTCGGGCAGACACACCACCTGCGCGCCTTTGGAAGCGGCTTCGCCAATGGCATCCAGCGCCTTGCGCAGGTTCTCGTCCGGCTCTGACGAGCAGGACATCTGGATCAATGCGACACGATAGCGTTCAGGCGACACGGCAAGCCCCGAAATGAGATCCCACAGAATACCAGCGGGTCGGGCCCGCCCTGGCAACGCCTCTGTCACTTCATGCGGTTGCGGTACTGCACGCCCATGACGACGCCCAACCCCAGGAAGTAGCTCAGCGTGCTGCTGCCGCCCGCGCTGAAGAAGGGCAGCACGATGCCCTTATTGGGCAGCACGCCCGCCACCATGCCCACGTTCACGAAGATGTGCAGCAGGAAGATCGCCGCCGCTCCGGCGCAGAAGTAGGCTTCGGACTGGGTCCGGGCCTGCCGCGCGATGCTGAGGATGCGATTGAGCACGGCGGCGAAGAGCCCCAGGGCCATCAAGACGCCGATGAAGCCCCGCTCCTCCGCCCAGGCGGCGAAGACGAAATCCGTGGTCTTCACGGGCAGGAAATTGAGCTGAGTCTGGCTGCCCGCCGTGAAGCCCTGCCCGGTGAGCCCACCCGCGCCGATGGCGATGCGGCTCTGGTTCACCTGGTAGTTCTTCCCCTGCAGATCCGCGTCGGGCCGCAGGAAGTTCATGACGCGCTCCTTCTGGTAGGGCTTCAGCAGCTTCTTCCACGCGAAAACCCCGAACAGGCAGACCCCCACCAGCCCCAGCGCGATCCAGCGCTTCTTCAGGCCCCGGATCAGCGGAATCAGGACCAGAATGGGCAGGAAGCTGATGGCCATGCCAAGATCCGGCTGCTTGAAGACCAGCAGCATGGGGAAAAACACCAGGGCCATGGCGCCCAGAAGATCCGAGGTCTGGAGATGCTCGGCGGGCTGCGTGCCCAGCCGGTGCGCGACGAAGAGCAACGTGACCCACTTCATCAATTCGGAGGGTTGGAAGGTGAGCTTGCCGATGCCGATCCAGCGGCGCGCGCCCGCGCCCGCGCCCAGCTTCTTGCCCACCACGAGTACGGCCACCAGCGTCAGCAGCCCCAGGATGTAGAACAGCGAACTGCGCCGAAACAACCGCTGGGGCGCGACGCCTGCCACGCAGGCCATCAGGGTGAAGCCCATCAGGTTCCAGAAGGTCTGCTTCAGCCAGATATCGGACTGCACCGCCATGCCGCGGCCCGCGGAATAGATGGTCAGCGTCCCCATGAAGACCAGCAGCATCATGGGGATGAGCAGGCCCATGTCCAGGGCGCGCAGGCGTTCCTTCATGGCTGAGCTTCCTGGGATGTGGATGGTGTGGGTTGGGATGACGGCGGCTGGGTGCCGGGGCGCTGCAGGACGACGCCGTATTCCGCCGGGGGTTTGCGCGGATTGGTGGGCCGCTGCAGGAACCAGTACTCGCAGAGCTTCTTGGCCACGGGCGCGGCGCTGCTCGCGCCGAAGCCCGCGTTCTCGGCCACCACGACGAAAGCGATCTGGGGGTTCTGGCGCGGCGCGTACCCGGCGAACAGCGCATTATCCCGGAACTTCTTTTCCTGGGACCGCGAGGCCTCGCGGTTCGCTCCCAGCGCGCGCACCTGGCTGGTGCCCGTCTTTCCGCACATATCGAAACCGGGAATATTCGAAGCCTTGGCGGTGCCCACCTTCACCACCTGGAACATCGCCTCGTCCAGCACGGCCCAGGTCGCCGGGTCCAGCGGCGCCTGCCGGAGCGGCGCAGGCTGCAAGAGATCCAATTGCCCGTTGGACTCGTTGCGGGTTCCGTAGAACAGGTGCGGCGTCAGCAGCTTCCCCTTGGTGGCGAGCATGGCGTAGAAGCGCGCCAGGGCGATGGGCGTCAGGCCGTTCTGCCCCTGGCCGATGGCCACGCTGATGGTCTCGCCCGCGTACCACTTCTGCTGCTCCTTGGTCTTCGCGGTGCGCGCCTTCCATTCCCGGCTGGGCACGCGGCTTGTCGCCTCGTGCGGCAGGTCGATGCCCGTGGGCTCCACGAGGCCGTACCGCTTCGCGGCGGCGTAGATGTCGTCCACATCCAGGCGGGCACCCAGCTCCCAGAAGTAGACATTGCAGCTATGGGCAATGGCCTGCGTCAGATTCATGGTCCCGTGCGTTGCGTCGCAGCGGAAATCCCGCCCATAGAAAACCTTGTGCCCCGGACAGGTGAACTGGGTGTCCGGCGTGATGATGCCCTTGTCCAACGCCGCCAGCGCCACCAGCAGCTTGAAGGTGGATCCCGGCGGATAGAGGCCCTGGGTAACGCGATTCAGCAGGGGACGCGCCGGATTGCGATAGAAGTTGTCCACATCCGCCTGGCTGAGCCGGTTCAGGAACGTGTTCGGATCAAAGGATGGGCTGGAATACATGGCCAGGATGCCGCCGTCGCGCAGATCGATCACGACCCCAGCGCCGTTTTCTTCGCCAAAGGCTTCCTTCATGACCTCCTGCAACCCGGCATCGATGGTCAGGTAGGCGTTGTGCCCAGCCACAGGCTCCTGCAGACCGAACAGGGCGACCTCTCGCCCCAGGTTGTCCACCAGGATGCGACGCTGGCCATCCAGCCCCTTGAGCTGCTCGTTGTGCGAGGCTTCGAAGCCGCTGACGCCAATGATTTCGCCGATCTGGTATCGGCCCGGCTCCTTGGCCATGAGGGCGGGCGAGACTTCGCCCACGTAGCCCATGACGTGGCCCGCGAGATCGTTGCCCAGGTAGACGCGTCGGGGCGCCGCCTGGATGCTGAGGAAGGGGAAGCGTGCGCGCAGCATTTCCGCTTCCGCCAGCCCTGCTTCGTCCAGGTTGTCCTTGAGCACCACCATGCGATTGCCCGCCGCCTGGCGGCTGGCCTGGATGCGGCGGTTCAGCCATGCGGGATCCATGCCCAGGACCTGGGCCACGGCCGTGATCTGGTGGGCGTTCGAGGGCAGATCCTCGTTCTGGATCACCAGGTGCAGGGCATTGTGGTTGACCACCAGCTTGTAGCCGTTGCGATCGTAGATGATGCCCCTGGGCGCCGGCGTGGTGCGGTTCTTCACCGCTTGGCTCAAGGCCGCGTCGCGCATGGCGCTGCGCTTGACCAGCTGGATCCATCCGTACGCGACGACCAACACCAGGAGCAGCCCCCAGGCCACGGTTTGGAGCACCGCGAGCCGACGATGAAGGTTGACGCGATTCCGGATGTCCACATCAGCTCCGGAAGGGGCGGTGGATCCGGAAGGCCAGATCTCCCCACAGCGGAATCGTGGGCAGCGTCCAGAAAAGCCCATAGCCCCAGGCGTGCGGGCCCGCCGCCAAGCGGACGGTCGCATGCACCAGAAGGAAGTGCAGCACCGCGAACACGAGCATGCGGCCCCAGAAGGCGTGCCGTTCCTGGGGGGGCCAGTGGATCAGCGTCCACCGGACCAGCAGGCAGAGGGTCATATCAGCCAGGGGTGTGCCGCCCGTATGCGCGTAGAAGCGAAGTACGCCTTCCACGGCCCATCCAGCGGCCGCCGCCCAGAGCATGGCGATCAGCGGCGAGCGAAATTCCGGCACTAGCGCCACCACGAGAATCGCGTGGAACAGCCACTGAAGCCCCGGCCAGGAGGCCGTCAGCGGGATCAGCGCCAGCGCCAGGGCGGCCAGAAAGGCGTGACGAACAACCAAGGCGGAACCACTCTGGCTCATTTCGCACCTCGCTTGCCCTTGCTGGGTGCCGGGGGCTCCGCAGGCGGCTTCAGCTCGATCTCGGGGCGCGGCGGGAGGATCAGCACGAGATCCACGCGATCCAGCGGCGCGGCCAGGGCCACCTGGATACCCAACTCCGTATCACGGGGCTTGATGGCGGAGACATACCCCACCAGAAGGCCGCGGGGGAAGACCCGATCCAGGCCAGAGGTGAGCACGGGCTCGCCGGGCTGCACCACTTCTTGCACACCGATGTAGCGGATCTCGGCCTTGCCCGGGCCCACGCCCTGCAGCACTCCCGTGGCCCGGCTGCGCCCCAGCATCACCGCCGTGGACGCGTTGTAGGCGTCCAGAGGCAGCACGCTGGCCTGATGATTCGAAACCTGCCAGAGGCGGCCCACGACGCCTTCGGGGCAGATGAGCCCCTGATCCTGGACCAATCCTTCATCCAGCCCCGCATCCAGCACCATGCCGCCAAAGGGAGCCTTGCGCACATTGACGATAATCCGAGCGGCCTTCATCTCCAGGGGAAGCTGCTGCTTGAGCCCCAACAGGCGCACCGCCGAATCGGCCTCTGCCACGCGCGCGGCGTTGCTCATGGCGACCCCGCGCAGGCCCTGGACCTGCCAGCGCAGCGCCTCCAGTTCGGCCTGGGCCTGCTTCAGATTGCCCGTTTTCTGGGATCGCGCCGTGCGCCAGAGATCCCAGTGTCGGGCCGCCACCTGACCGGGCCGGGAGAACAGGCCCAGGGCCGTCTGCCAGTGCCCGCCGGTTCCCCGGCCCAGGATCACCCAGAACAGGTGAGCGAACCACACCACCAGCATGGCCCAGCGGCGACGCCCTTCCGGGCTCCAGCCCCATGGACGATGCCCCATGCCCGTCATGTCTTAGTCCATGATCTGGATGCGCCTCAGGAACGGGATATCGTCCAGCAGCACGGCCGTTCCACGCACCACAGCGGTTTCCGGATTCTCGGCCCGATAGCAGGGCAGATGTGTTTCCTTGGCGAGACGCGTATCGAGGCCCTGGATCTTGCTGCCGCCGCCGGTGAGGCAGATGCCGCGGTCGATGAGATCCGCCGCCAACTGGGGGGGCGTCTCATTCAAGGCCTTGCGAACCACGTCGATGATGGCGCTGATGGGTTCCGCCAGCGCCTCGCGAATTTCCGTATCGTTCAGGGTCAGCGTCTTGGGCAGGCCCTCGAACTGGTCCCGGCCCGAGATGTTCATGGTGCGGGGCTTTTCCGTCGGATACGCGCTACCGAGGTTCCACTTCACCTCTTCCGCCGCGGCTTCCGAGATCAGCACGTTGTACTTCTCACGGATGTACTTGATGATGGCCTCGTCCATCTCATCGCCCGCGATGAGGATGGAATCGGCGAAGACCTTGCCGTTGTATGAGATCACGGCCACATCCGTGGTGCCGCCCCCGATATCGACGATCATGCATCCGCGCTTCTCGTTGATCGCCAGCCCGGCGCCAATGGCGGCCACCATGGTCTGATCCACCAGGAAGACCTCGCCGGCCTTGGCTTCGTAGCAGACCTGTTTCACCGCGCGGCGCGCCACCTGGTGCGCGCGGGGAGGCACGCTGACGACGATGCGCGTGCGCGCGATGCCGCGGTTGGGGCGGGCCTTCTTGATGAAGGCGTCCAGCATCTTCTCGGCGGCTTCCACTTCATAGATCATGCCGTCCTTCATGGGACGGATGGTCTGCACGCCCTGCGGCGCGCGGCCCAGCAGTTGCTTGGCTTCGTCGCCCACCGCCTCGACTTCGTGGGTATGCGTGTTCAGCGCGACGATGGACGGCTCGTAGATCACGATGCGCCCGGCCTGGCGCGTATGCACCAGCACCGAGGCCGTACCCAGATCAATGGCGAGATCCGTGGTGAACAGGTTTGACCAGAATTGACTAGAAAAAATGTGTGCCACTCCAGACTCCAAGGCAGTCCTCTAGTGTGCCACGGAACCCCGCCTAATTCCCGGCCGCATCCAGAACTTCCCGCACCAGCAGGGCCGGATCGAATCGCGAGGGCAATTCGCGGTGATAGCCCCGGACCCAGCGCGTCCCGTTCACCAGCAGAAAGGGGATGGCCCGCTTGCCCGTCTCGCGCTCCAGCTTTGCCGCGGCCTCCGGGCTGGATTCGATGTCCACCCGCAGGAACGGGATCTCCTGTTCGCGCAGCCAGCGATCCAGGCGGCGGCAGTCGGGGCACCAGGTGGCCGTGTAGACCTGGAGCTCGATTCCCTGAAACGATTGCGCGATGGACATCCTCTGACTCCCCCAGTCTCTCCTTTGAGCCAATCGCCCGGACTGTCATTCTGGATCGAATCGCGAGGAGCAGAAATGTCGAAGATTCGCATGATCGCCGCCCTGGGTGCGGCAAGCTTGGTGGTGATCGGAACGGGAACGGCCTGCCGGAAGTTCGCCAAGGACAAGACGCCCGTGCTGGCCAACGTGGCTGGCGAGAAGATCACCGAGGCCCAGCTCAAGACCGCCGCCCAGAGCCTGACGCAGGACGACAAGAAGGCGGAAGACCTGATCCACACGCCCGCCTTGAAGGACCAGCGCAATGAATTCCTGCAGTCCATGGCCATGCAGAAGGCCATCCTGCGCTTCGGCAAGATCCAGGGCCTGGAGAAGGATCCCCGCGCCAAGATCATGCTGGAGCAGGCCCAGGCCCGCGCCTATTTCCAGGTGCTCCTGGATCGGCGCATCCCCAAGGGCGATCCCACGGATGCCCAGCTCAAGGCGCTCTACGACGAGATCGTCGCCCAGCGCAAGGCCGCCGGGCAGGACAAGAATCTGCCTGCGTTCGAAGCAGTGAAGGGCGCGCTCCCCGGCGCCTGGCGCCAGAAGCAGGAGCAGACGGCGACCGAAAGCCTGCTGAAGGACGTGAAACAGCGCTTCCCCATCACCTTCGCCGACGGCTACAAGCCCGCCGAACAGTAGGCGCAACGAGCAGTAGGCGACAAGAACGACGCGCTCAAGCACGCGAAAAGGCCGGGCACCGGATCAAATTCCGGGCCCGGCCTTTTGCCATGCCATCAAAGGCGTTCCAGCACCGCGGTCAGCAGCTTCCAGAAATTCGCCACCGAGGGAATGCTCACGCGCTCGTCCGGCGTGTGCACATCGAACATGTCGGGGCCGATGGAAGCCATCTCCATTCCGGGATACTTCTCGCCGATGAGCCCGCACTCCAGCCCGGCGTGGATGGCGATGATCGCCAGGGGCTTGCCGAACAAGTCCTCGTTCGTCACCGTCAGCGTCTGGACGAGCGATGCGCCGGGCTCCGGCTTCCAGCCGGGATAAGCGCCCTCCAGGCGCACATCGAAACCGGCCAGGGCGCAGGCCGCGCCGATGCGCTCTGCCAGCGCGGATTTGGAGGCATCGATGGAGCTTCGGCTCAGGAAGACCGCTTCCACGACGCCATTCTTCGTATCCACCACGCCCAGATTGGTGGAGGTCTGAACCAGGCCCGGGATATCGGGGCTCATGGATTCCACGCCGTGCGGCGCGGCCAACAGCAGGCCTAGGATGGCGGACGCGTCCTGCGGGCAGACGATCTGCGCATCCGCTGCCTCAGCGGGCTCCAGCTTCAGGGCCAGATTGGGATCAAACGCGCCGAACGCGGCCCGCCAGTGGGCTTCGTGGCGAGCCAGCTCCGCCTTCACCGCCCCTTCCCGCGCGGGATCCAGGAACACCAGGGCCGAGGCCTCGCGGGGGATGGCGTTGCGCTTGTTGCCGCCCCTGACGGCGGACAGTTCGAAGGCGCACCCGGACCGCAAGGCATTGAGCACCTGCGCCAGGATGCGGATGGCGTTGCCGCGACCCCCGTTGATATCGATGCCGGAATGTCCGCCGCGCAGCCCCGAGACCTTGATGCGATAAGGCTTGGCGCCAGGCGCGGGGGCAGCCAGCGTCAGCGCGCGCGTGGCGATGGCATCCACGCCGCCCGCGCAGCCGATGGTGACAAAGCCTTCCTCCTCGCTATCGAGGTTCAACAGGTACTTCGCCTTCAGCCATCCCGCCTTCAGATTGGCGGCGCCGGTCAGGCCCGTTTCTTCGTCGATGGTGATCAGCACCTCGATGGGCCCGTGGGCCACATCCTTCGAGGCGATCACGGCCAGGGCCGCCGCCACGCCGATGCCGTTATCCGCCCCCAGCGTCGTTCCGGTCGCCTTCACGAAATCCCCGTCCCGCCGCACGGCGATCGGGTCCTTCGCAAAATCGTGGATCGTCCCTTCGTTCTTTTCGCACACCATGTCGGCGTGGGCCTGCAGCGCGGTGACGGGGTGATACTCGCGGCCGGGCGTGGCCGCCTTGCGGATCAGCACGTTGCCGATGGCGTCGCGCTCCACCTCGCAGCCCAGGGCGCGCCCCTGTTCGGCCACCCAGGCGAGCGCTTCGCCTTCGACCTTGGAGCCGCGCGGAATCCTGGAGAGTTCCAGAAAGTAGTGCCACAGCAGTTTGGGTTCCAGTTCATCCAGCAAATTTGCCACGGCGGACCTCCATCGACGGATACGGACGATTGTGAGGCTACCAAAACCGAAAGCGGTCGGCGTCGTTTGGTGCCCAACATCACCCTGGCCGAATTCGTGCCCGTCACCACCAAAGCTAAAGCCACCGCTTTTCTGCCCGATATTTGAGAAACGAGTTCATGTCGCCGCTTATCTGCATTTCAAACAAGGAGTTCCTTCAACGATGGCCATTCCACGATCGACCCCCTGGACGGGATGGTTCCAGAACCGAATTGCGATCCTGTGCGAAGCGGGCGGCCTTGTCGTCCTCTGCGCCTGGTGGGCCAGCGGCTTCTCCTCGCGGGGGTTGCTGGTGGGCCTGGCGGGCGCCGTGGTTCTGGGCGCCCTGCTCGGGTGGGTAATGAGGGCCTGGAACCCGCCCTCCATCGCCGGGCCCGCAGATGAAGGCGTGGGTCTTGAGGCAGCCACCGACCCGGTCCACGGTCTGGAACGGTTCGCCCAGGCCGTGGTTCCTCTGTGGGCCAACCAGACCCTGATCGCCCGCAAGCAGACCGAGGACGCCATCACCGCCCTGGTGGGGCGCTTTTCCGGCATGCAGTCCCGCATGAAGCAGACGATGGACATGGGACGTTCCGGCACCACCGGGTCCAGCATCCTCCGAGAGACCCTGGACAATGGCCGGTCCGATCTCGCCATGATCATGGAGGAGATCAAGAAGGGAAAGACGCAGCGGGAACTCTTCCTTGAACGCATCCACACCCTGGCGGGCATCACGGATGAACTGAGGCGCATGTCGGAGGAGGTCGCCGCCATCGCCTCCCAGACCAATCTGCTCGCGCTGAACGCCGCCATCGAGGCCGCCCACGCCAAGGAGATGGGCAAGGGCTTCGCGGTGGTCGCCGAGGAGGTGCTGAAGCTATCCGAACGCTCGGGCCAGACGGGCCGCCTGATCACGGAGCGTGTGAGCTGGGTGGGCAAGACGCTGCAGGAGGCCGTCGATTCTTCGCTGGCCTTTTCGGCGCACGACGAAAACCTGACGCGCGTCAGCCGCGACATCATCAACCACCTGCTGTACCGGTTCGATAGCGCGGCCCAGAAGATCCTGGAGGTATCAAACCAGGCGGAAACCATGAGCCGCGAAGTGGACGGCGAGATTTCCGAGACGCTGGTGCATCTCCAATTCCAGGACCGGGTGAACCAGATCCTCCAGACCATCTCCGAGGACATGGACAAGTTCAGCGCGTGGATTCAGCACCACCCCTCCGAGCTGGAAGTGGATCGCTGGCTGAAAGAACTGGAGAACACCTATCACACCGAAGAACAGCACGCCCTTCATCACGGCGATCGCGCTGGAAGTCCCAGCGATTCAGACGTCACCTTCTTTTGAGTGGATCCATGGCCAAGACCATCATGATCATCGACGACTCAACCAGCCTGCGGCAGGTTGTCCACATCGCGCTGGAAAACGCAGGCTACGACGTGATCGAAGCCTGCGATGGCAAGGACGCGCTATCCAAGCTCACGGGGCAGAAGATCCATCTCATGATCTGCGACGTGAACATGCCGAACATGGATGGCATCACGTTCCTGAAGTCGGTGCGGGAACTGCCCGCCTACAAGTTCACGCCGATCATCATGCTCACGACGGAAGCGGGCGAGGACAAGAAGCGGGAAGGCCAGGCCGCCGGCGCACGCGCCTGGGTGGTTAAGCCGTTCAAGCCCGAGCAACTGCTCGCCGCGGTGGCGAAGCTCATCCTTCCTTGATCGTCTCGAAGCCAAACGGGTGATCCATGATCCAGATCCATTCATCCAAACACGAAGGCCGCGTCGTCCTCAAACTCTCGGGCGAACTGACGATCTATGAAGCCTCGGAAGCCTGGCACGATCTCCACGTCCGCCAGGAGAACCACCCCGATCTGGCGCTGGATCTCTCGGGCGTTGCCAATATCGATACGGCCGGCGTGCAGGTTCTCTACTGGCTGAAGCGGAATGCCAGGGAGCATGGGCACAGCCTGACCATCCAGCATCACAGCGCCGCAGTGATGGAAGTCTTCGACCAGTTGAATCTTGCGAGCGCTTTCGAAGATCCCATTCTCCTTTCACCCAGTGGTTCATGAAGGAGCGGCCATGAATTTCGATCAGGCGAAACAGACGTTCATCATCGAAGCCGAAGAACTGCTGGCCTCCATGGAAGACGCGCTCCTGGCCGTGGAAGGCGAGGTCGACACTGGCGAATCCATCAATGCGATGTTCCGGGCCGTGCACACCATCAAAGGTTCTGCGGGGCTTTTCGGGCTGGACGCCATCGTCCACTTCGCCCACACGGTGGAAAGCGTGCTGGACCGCGTCCGCAGCCATCAGCTGTCCCTGTCCCGGGAACTGGTCGCGCTGTTCCTGGAATGCCACGATCACCTGGCGCAGTTGATCGGCCAGATTCAGACCAACGAGGAGGAATCCCCCGAAAGCAAGCAAACCGGCGAGCGTCTGATCTCGCACTTTACGCCCCACCTTGGAACCCAGAGTGCCGATGCCAAGGCGGCTTCCAGCGCCAAGCTGCTCAGCCGACCCGAGGATCAGGCTTCAGGCGAGTGCTCGGGGCACGACTGCTGGCACCTGTCGCTGCGCTTCAGCCGCGATGCCCTGCGCAATGGCATGGATCCGCTGTCCTTCGTGCGGTATCTGGAGACCCTCGGGAACCTGGTCCAGCGCACACCGATCCTGGAGGACATCCCCACAGGAGACGCCTTCGATCCTGAAAGCTGCTACTTCGGCATCGAACTGGATCTGCACTCCGAGGCCAGTCGGCAGACGCTCGAAGATGTCTTCGAATTCGTCCACGAAGGCAGCCATATCCGCATCATCCCTCCCCAGGCCAAGACCGCCGAGTACGTCCAGCTGATCCGGGAACTGCCGGGCCAGGAGCAGCGCCTGGGACAGATCCTGGTCGCCAGCGGATGCATCACGTCCAAGGATCTGGAGGAGGCCCTCGGCTCGCAGCGGAAGGAATCGGCGGGAGACCCGCCCAGCAAGGCGCGAAAAATCGGCACGATCCTCGTGGAAGACCAGGCGGTGCCGCCGCCCGTGGTGGCCGCGGCGCTGGACAAGCAGAAGAAGGCCCAGGAGCGGCAGAGTTCCGAACTGAAGGTCATCAAGGTGGCTGCGGATAAGCTGGACCGGCTGGTGGATCTGGTGGGCGAGCTGGTGATCGCGGGCGCCGCGGCCCACGCGAGCGCGGCCTAGACCAACAACGGCGCGCTGATCGAGACCACGGCCGTCATGAACAAGCTGGTGGAGGAGATCCGCGACAACGCGCTGAGCCTGCGCATGGTGCAGATCGGCGACACCTTCAGCCGCTTCCGCCGCATCGTGCGCGATGTGTCGCAGGAGCTGGGCAAGAGCATCGAGTTGGAGGTGCATGGGGCCGAGACGGAGCTGGACAAATCCATCGTCGAGAAGCTCAGCGATCCCCTGATGCACATCGTCCGCAACGCCATCGACCACGGCATCGAGCCGCTGGAGTTGCGCCGGGAGCGGGGCAAGCCCGACGTGGGCTCGCTGATGCTGAACGCCTTCCATGAATCCGGCAGCATCGTCATCGAGGTCAGCGACGACGGCGGCGGGCTGAACAAGGACAGGATCCTGGCCAAGGCCATCGAGCGTGGTCTGGTGGTCGAGGGCGCGTCCCTGAGCGATTCCGAGATCACGAGCCTGATCTTCGAGCCGGGCTTTTCCACGGCTTCGTCGGTGAGCAATCTCTCGGGCCGCGGGGTCGGCATGGACGTGGTGCGCCGCAACATCGACGAGTTGCGCGGCACCGTCGAGGTGGAATCCTACGAGGGCGCGGGCACGACGCTGCGCATCCGCCTGCCGTTGACGCTGGCGATCATCGACGGCTTCCGCGTGGGGGTGGAGGACACCTGCTACGTGGTGCCCCTGGAGATGGTGATTGAGTGCCTGGATCTGGGACCCTTCCTGGAATCCGAGGAGAACCATCTGATCAATCTGCGCGGCGAGGTGCTTCCCTTCCTGCGTCTGCGCGAGATCTTCGGGATTCCTGGCCACGCCGAGCGCGAGCGGGTCGTGGTGGTGCAGTTCGGCGATATCCGCGCCGGCCTCGTGGTGGACAAGCTGCTGGGCGAGTTCCAGACCGTCATCAAGCCCCTGGGCGAACTGTTCCGGCACATCAAGGGCATTGGCGGATCCACCATCCTCGGCTCCGGCGAGGTGGCGCTGATTCTCGACGTCGCCCAGCTCATTCATCTCACGTCTGAAACCCGAAGATACAAGCCCGTCGGCATTTTGCCGACCCACGCTTCCGCCTAACGACTCTTTTGGAGCCCGTAATGTATTGGTACAAGAACCTTCGGCTCGCCGCCCAGATGATCCTCGCGTTCATCATGGTCGCCCTGATCGCAGGCATTGTGGGGGGCCTTGGCTCCTACAACATCCACAAGGTGGATACCGCAGACACCTGGATGTACGAGAAAACGACCGTCCCCCTCGGCCAATTGGCGGTGATCACAGGGAACTTCAACCGCATTCGCGTGAACCTGGCCTCCATCACCTTGTCCAAGGACGACGCGGAAGCGCAGGGTTACCTCAACCGGATCGCAACGTTTCGCGAAGGACTTGATAAGAACCTGCAGGGGTATTCCAAGGCTCTGGTCGATGCTGAGGAGGAGGCCAATTACAAGAAGATGACTGCGGACTGGGAAGCCTTTGTGCCTCTGATTCAGCAGCTCGCCGAACTCAAGCGCGCGGGAAAAAGCGCAGAAGCCATCGCCTTCCTGAACGGTGACCTCAAGAACAAGGGCACCGCCATCTCCGAAGTCCTGAACAAGATGGTTGAAGGCAACCTGCAGTCCGCCAAGCAGACTTCCGATAGCAACACGAAGATCGCCAACCAGGCCACCCTGCTGATGAATGTTGCCATTGCGATGGGAATGGTGCTGGCCTTGGTCCTGGGTGTGCTCGTCACCCGCGTCATCAAGCAGCAGGTGGGCGGCGAACCGAAGGATGCCGCCGAGGTCGCCCGCCGCGTGGCCGCAGGGGATTTGACCGTCGATGTGCAGCTCCAGGCTGGCGACACGAACAGCATGATGGCCGCCATCAAGGACATGGTCGCGAAACTCTGCAGCATCGTGGGCCAGGTGCAAGAGGCCTCCAGCATGCTGGTAGGCGCTTCGGAGCAACTCAGCGCCACCGCCCAGACCCTGAGCCAGGGCGCGTCGGAACAAGCCGCCAGTGTCGAGGAGACATCGGCCTCCATGGAAGAGATGAGCGCTTCCATTGCCCAGAACAACGAGAACGCCAAGGTCACGGGCGATATCGCCACGCGCACAGCCAAAGACACCGTTGAAGGCGGATCTGCCGTGCGCGAGACCGTGGGCGCCATGAAGCAGATCGCCCAGAAGATCGCCATCATCGATGAGATCGCCTACCAGACCAATCTGCTGGCCCTCAACGCCGCCATCGAGGCGGGCCGCGCGGGCGAGCATGGCAAGGGCTTCGCGGTGGTTGCCGCCGAGGTGCGCAAGCTGGCGGAACGCAGCCAGATTGCGGCCCAGGAGATCGGGCAGTTGGCCAGCGGCAGCGTGGGTCTGGCGGAACGCGCAGGCGCCCTGCTGGAGAACATCGTGCCCTCCATCCAGAAGACGGCGGATCTGGTGCAGGAGATCACGGCGGCCTCCGCCGAGCAGAACTCCGGCGCAGGCCAGATCAACGGCGCCATCACGCAGATCAGCCAGGCCGTTCAGCAGAACGCAGCCGCCAGCGAAGAACTGGCCGCCACCTCCGAAGAGGTCAGCGCCCAGGCCATGGAGCTGCAATCCACCATGGAATTCTTCACACTGGCTGGAGCTTCTTCTTCCAAGGTGCGTAAGAGCCGCCTCAATCTCGGCCAGAGCAATGCATCAAGCAAACGACTGATAGCCCCCTCCCACCTGGACGAGGACGAATTCACCCGCTTCTAGCCGCTGGAGAGCCTATGTCCGAATCTTTCAAAATCAACAAACGACAGGCCCAATCGGTAGCGGCTGCGGAGGTCAAAAACCAGTACCTCGCCTTCAGCCTGGGTGCCGAGACCTTCGCGATGGATATCCGGTCCATCAAGGAAGTCATCCAGTACGCCAGCCTGACGCGGGTTCCCCTGATGCCTTCGTTCCTTCGGGGCGTCATCAATCTGCGGGGATCGGTGGTGCCCGTCGTCGATCT
>DAOPYE010000011.1:0-9315 GCA_035352715.1 Holophaga sp.
GGGCCGATGTGTGATGATTCGTTCACCTCCTGGTATAGGATTCTTGATGCAAGGGGACGAGCCGTGCAGCAAGAACCGTCACTTCTTCGTTCGACCTTTCGAAGAACACGGGAAACGGAAAGGCCATAGCTTGGCCTCTGAAACACCGATCAACCCGGAGACAAAAGCGCGAACCCGAGGCGAACTTCCCGTCCGAATGGTCAAAGTCACCGTCGACCTACTGATGCCAAGATGGTCCGAGATCTTCTGGTGAGTCAAGCCACTCTTCCGAATTTCAGCAATGATGTCTTGTGGGTGCCATGCGACGACCATGGGGGGCCTCCTCAGCACAAAATCGTTGCACGTTGAGATCCAAATGTTAACCTAATGTATGCACTCCGGTTCGTCAAGGGGCAATGTGTGGAGCAACTTTCAGCAGTGGCTATCCGTATCCGAGAAGCTCGTGAATCCAAAGGGCTCACGCAAGCCGCTCTCGCGGCTCGCGTGGGGACCACTCGATCCCAGGTCACCCTTTGGGAGACAGGCGGGCGCAACCCTTCGCCAACCTCAATTAAGGACTTGGCGAAGGCGCTGGAAGTCAATGTGGAATGGCTCTCGAAGGGGACTGGCCCTATCAAGCCACCTGTAAATCAAGAGGTTGATCCAGAATTGCTCAATATCGTGTTGAACCTAACCTCCTCAGTCTTTCAGCAGAGAGGGCTTGATCCAACATCAATTCGATTTGCTCAAGTTGTTTCAATTGTATATGCCGCGAGTGCGTTGCTGTGGGCGGCGAAGGACGCAACAGATTCAAGCCAAATTCAGGACCGAATCAAAAGCACAATTACTCTTGCCCTCGGCGCTTAATCGAGTCGCCGAAGATGCGAAACATTTTCTGTGGTTTCAGGGATTGAATTTTCCAACACATCGGCATCAGGCGATACTCCATCGTTTTGTGCCATATCCTCATGCAGATCCTTCCGTTCTTCTGGTAGGAACACTCGCCCACAGGCTTCGCAGCGCCAGTGGGTATCGGCAATGTGTTTTTTCTCCAGCCACACTTCATGACGCGCGACAAGATCGCGATCGGTGTACCACGAATAGGTTGTTGGAATTGTACCAACAAATAAGAAGAGCCCTCCGTAACACCCATTTGGCGATGGAGCCACCATAGCTGTAAACAATCCAAACACCATAATGACCATTCCAAATATAAAAATATGGTTCATATTGCGAGGCTCTGGCCCTGGGTCTAATTCGTCCAATCGTGGATTTCCACCGACAAAGGAAGCTCGCTTGCCGCCTATGGATATATGTCCACGAGGCCTTGATGCAAGCTGTTCAGTGATTTTCCATGTTCGACTTGATCCATCATCGGGGCATCGAAATTCCTCCGCGAGGGTCGGATCGCCCTTTGTGCTTGCACCAAGGCGCTCATATATATATGGCAATGAATCAAGAATTTGCTGAATGACTTTTGGGTCAACGGGTTGAGAAGACATTTAAAACCTCCATTGGGTTTCAATTTGCATTTAGGGATTGATATCCTTGCATTATTCTCCAGCACTCCTCTGGCATTCTTTACCTTCACCGTGACAGGAGTAAGGACAGCCACAGTATGCCTGTTGGTAGAAGCCTTCACGCTTGCGGATCTCAACCAGCCGATCTGCGCCGCCGCCCTTGCGCCAGTCGCGATCCCAATAGATCAATCCATGGTGGCGGGAAGCCGCTTGGATACCGCATTGGTTGACCTGCCCAAGATTCTTCCAGCGTGAGATCCCTAGCGATGTCGCAAAGACGGGGAATCCGTGCTCGCAGGCATAGAGCGCCGTGCGCTCCAGTCGAAGGTTGAAACATTTGCTGCACCGACTCCCGCGTTCAGGCTCCAACTCCAGCCCCTGGATGTGCGCAAACCAAGTTTCGCAATCGTAATCCGCATCGACAAAGGGTATGCCGAGCTTTTGGGCGAAGCGCAGGTTCTCCATCTTGCGCCGCTCGTATTCCTGGATTGGGTAAATGTTGGGGTTGTAGAAGAAGACCGTAACATCCAAATCGGAGGCGTGAAGGGCTTCTATGATCTCGCTGGAGCATGGCGCGCAGCATGAGTGCAGAAGGATCCTGCGATGATTGCCGGGAAGAACGAGTGGCTGGCGCTGGAATGAGGATGTCATGCCTGTTCCCTTCTATTGCGAGGCGCGCCCACCCACCTGACCTGGCGGGTGAGCGCGACCTTTGCACGCCTACGCTTCGTCTTTTGTCAGGACTTCGGCTGCGAGCTGTTCCTTGAACTCTTCGCGGATCCGGCGAGCCGCCTCGACGAGGTTCTTCATGGAAGCCTTGACCTCGGGCCACTGGCGCGTCTTCAGGCCGCAGTCGGGGTTGACCCAGATGTTCTGCGCGGGGATGTAGCAGGCGGCAATGCGCAGCAGCTCGGCCATCTCCTCGGTTGAAGGCACGCGCGGAGAGTGGATATCCCATACGCCGGGCCCCATCTCGTTGGCGTAGTGGAACGATTCAAAGGCGCGCAGGGGTTCCATGGCGGAGCGCGCAGATTCCAGCGTGATGACATCCGCATCAAGGGCTGCGATGGCTTCCGTGATGTCGTTGAACTCGGCATAGCACATGTGGGTATGGATCTGGGTGGAGTCCTTCACGCCGGAGGCGGCGATGCGGAAGGCCTGCGTTGCCCAGTCGAGGTAAGCCCACAAGCGCAAAAACTGCATCCAGAATTGCCACGAAAGTGGACGATGAGAATGATAAAATCATCCGATTCGCAGGGTCGCATTTATCATCTTTTAACATCGCTACAGAACTCAAAAACATATTTAGCAAAAGATATAATAGCTCTATATTCAAGACGTTGGGAGATCGAGACGAGCTATTGTGAACTGAAGGTTAAAATGAGTCAAACAGCCCTAACAATGCGAAGCCAAAGCCCTGAAACAGTCAAACAGGAGATCTGGGGGACGTTCATTGCTTACAATCTCGTCAGGAGAGAAATCGCTGAAGCCGCTCGTTCAGCCAAGATATCTCCTTGCGTGCTTAGCTTCGTTCGAACTCTGCACTATCTCCAAGACAAGTTGGTTATGCACGCGGCAAAGCATGCAAACAAAAAAGGTTTTGATGCCTTAATGAATCGCCGTCATCGGCAAATTGCACATTTGCCACACAAGGCAAGCAATGGCCGAAAATGCCCGCGAATTGTCAAGGCACGACCTAAGAAGTACCATGAGCGATGGGTTCGAATTGCACACGGATCACCACCTCAGCAATCCAGCGCATAGCGAACACAGGGAGCGATCTCCTCGGTGACCACCAGGTAACGTTTGATCCTGGCGATAGGTAAGCATGCGACTGTACATGCCGAGAATCGATCTTCGAATTTGGCCTCGGCAGATTCATTGAGCTGAAGCCATTGCGAGCAACAAACCAAAAGCCCATTCTTGATGCAATCCCTCTTATTTGATGCTGCTGAATGCAGAAGGAGGGACGTATGCAACTGGAGCCAACACTAGGCCAACCTGAACTGAAGTTGGATACAGAAGCGTGGCTAGCGGCAAGCATCGAAGTGTTCGACCACTTGCCACCCTACCCATGGACCGAAGAGTTACTCCAAGCCGGTCGTCCTATTTGGGTGATTCCCAGAAAAGGCGCCTTCGTCGCCCCTGAGCCCTAGACGGGATCGCCGAAGCGGCTACAAGCGCGCTTCGGCGACTTTTTCCCGTGCTTAACTGAACTGCATTAGGGTCCATGGCCCCTCTCTTTTTCGTTCATCTGAACGTCTTTCTCAGGCGCCTTTGCGCCAGCGCTCGGCAGCCAGGGCGACACGGCGTCCCAGTCCTTCGCCGGTGGCTTGGTCGGCGGGAATGGGCTGTTCCTCGGGCGGCACGTTGTCGGCCGTGCTCATCACGCCCAGATAGCTGCCCAGGCGGTTGGTGCCATCCGGGTTGGTCAACTCCGCCTGTCCCACCCAGAGCATGCCGTGCTGGGCGCCAAAAATCGCCAGGGTCTGCAGCGTGTTCAGCTTGTCGCCGCTGGGGCTTCCCGAATTGGTGAAGCCAGCGGCCAGCTTGTCTACCCACTGGCGCTCGTACCAGAGCTTGGCGGTGGCATCCATGAAGGCCTTGAAGGGGGCGCTTACGGTGCCCATGTAGGTGGGGCTGCCGAAAATGATGGCGTCTGATGCCCGAAGTGTCTCCCAGTGGGCTTCAACTTCGGAGACAGGGATGACGTTCACCTCGGTGCCGGAAACGCCCGCGGCGCCTCGCGCCACCGCGTCCGCGATGACCTTCGTGTGCCCGTATCCGCTGTGGTAGACGATGGAAACCTTAGCCATGATGTGCTCCTCTTCGGGATTGCGGCTCATGTCGCTTCACCCACTCTGATGCACGCCGTTTTCAAACTGTTATGAACGATCTGTTGAGATGTGGTTCCGTGGAGCCGAAGATGGGGTTTCCGGCGTGCGTCCGAACCCAAACGATTGGGCGAGCATGCAAGCGAAAGCAGGCGTTTCAAGCGGGAGTCTGGCCATGACCTGGAAGAGCATTTTCCCCAAGGAACTGAAGGAAAACCCCATCGCGCTCATCGATGACTGGGCGCTGCTCACGGCCGGGGATGAATCGGACTGGAACACCATGACCGTCTCCTGGGGCGGCGTCGGCGTGCTCTGGGGGCGTCCGGTGACCTTCACCTTCGTGCGTCCCAATCGCCACACCTTCGGGTTCATGGAGCAATCGGAGCGTCATACCCTCTCCTTTTTCGATGACCGCTGGCGCGAGGCGCTCTCCCTCGCGGGCAGCATCTCGGGCCGCGATCGCGACAAGGCCACCGAGACCGGGCTGAAGCCGCTGCTGCTGGAAGGGGGCATGAGCTTTGAACAGGCGCGGATCGTGATCGTCAGCCGCAAGCTCTACGCCCAGGATCTGGATCCTTCCAAATTCGTGGATCCTTCGCTGGAGAGCTTCTATCCCCTGAAGGACTACCACCGGCTCTACGTTGGGGAAATCGAGAAGGTGCTGCTGAAGGCCTGATCAGGCCAGGGGCAGCGCGCGCGACAGGCCTTCCTGAAACAGTTCTGAGGGCGTCAGCAGGCTGAGCACCAAGTCGCGGTCGCCCATGAGATCAAAGAAGTGGCCGGGATGCACCAGGGTTAGGCCCTCGTTCAAGATGCGTAGCGCCGCCGTCTCGTCGTCATCCACGGCGGGCCGGCGCAGCAGCACCGTCCAGCCTCCGCCCACGGGCAGGCGGGACAGGCGTGGATGGCTCGCCAGGGCCGTGTCAAGAATGGACAGGTTCTGTCCAAGTCGTTCGCGGATGCGGGCCTGGATCGCGGGTGCTGTCTTCAGCAGGATGGGCGCAGCGGTCTGGGCCGAGGCCGAGGCGGACAGAAACTGGTCCGCGATGAACGCCAGGGGATCGAGCAGCTCGCGGGCTTCGGTGCCGCGGGCGATGATCCATCCCAGCTTGACCTGGGGCAGGGCGGCGATCTTGCTGAGTCCTGATAGCACGAAGACCGGGCAGGGAGGGTTCGAATCCTCCAGGGCCGTGCGCAGGCCGTCGGGCTCCGGTTCCAGCGCGTAGTCGGCGAAGACCTCGTCCACCACCAGGGCCAGCCGTCTTCTCGCGCAGAGATCCGTCAGGGCGTGCCATTCGCTTTTGGACAGGAACTGTCCTGTTGGGTTGTTGGGGTTCACGGCGATTAGCAGGCGGGTCTGATTGGTGCAGGCCGATTCCAGCGCGCCGAGGTCCAGGTGCCAGCGCTCGTGATGGAAGGCGGGGATCTGGATCGCGGCGACGCCTTCGAGCCGCGCCAGATGGTCGAACAGCGGGTAGCTTGGGGATGGCACCAGCACTTCGTCGCCCGGGTCCGCCAGCAGCTTGAACAGCCAGGAATAGGCTTCGGAGGTCGAAGCCGTCAGCACCACGTCATCGGCCTGGACGCCGTGCCCATGCCATGCGGCGACCGCTTTGCGCGTCTGGACTAGGCCCCTCGGATCCGGTGAATAGGCGCTGACTTCAGGCTGTGAAAGGGCTTCTCGCAGAATATCCGCCGGGAAATCCAGGCCCGCGGCGATGGGATTCGAGACCGTCAGATCCAGCAGCGGGCTGCCTGCGGACCGAAGCTGGGCCAGGGCCTGGGTCAGGGCGTTGGATTCCATGGAGCGGGGCAGGCGGGACGAGACGCGCATGGGAACAGCATAGGGCAGGGGCCTATAATCGCTCGAACCCAGGAGATCCCGATGACAGCCGCTTCGACACGCACGCCCAAGGTCGCCGTTCTGCTGGTGGGCAGCGGCCACATGGATGGTTCCGAGATTCGCGAGTCCGTCCTGGCCCTGCTGGCGCTGGATCAGCACGGCGCGGCCTTCACCTGCGTCTCGCCGAACGCGGCTCAGACCCATGTGTGCGATCACGCCAAGGGGGCTGTCGTTTCCGGTGCCTCTCGCAACATGCTGGAGGAATCCAGCCGCATCGCCCGTGCGGGACAGTGCCTGGATCTGGTCCAGGCGAGCGCTTCGGACTTCGATGCGTTGGTGATTCCCGGCGGCATGGGGGTTGCGAAAAACGCCTGCGACTGGGCTTTCAAACAGGCCAAGGCCCAGGTGCGGCCCGACGTCGCGGCCTTCGTGAATGCCTTTTTCGACGCCGGCAAGCCGGTCGGCGCCATATGCATCGCACCGGCCCTGGTCGCCCTCTGCCTGCACGCCTCCAGCCGCCGGGCCACGCTCACCCTGGGGGATGGGCAGGGCACCGAAGCGCTGGTGGCGGCCCTGGGCCATCGCCACCAGGCCGTCGCCAGCGCGCGCGAGATCGTGGTGGATGAATCGCTGAAGCTGGTCACCACGCCCGCCTACATGTTCGGTGGCGCCCGCCTCGCCGAGCTCTGGGTGGGCATCGAGCGCTGCGTGGCGGAAGTCCTGCGGCGCGTCTGAGGCTTTCCATTCCGTTCACCGGAGGCTTCGCACCGGTCGTCGGGGCGAGCCAATCGCGGAACCATTGAGCTTTACCATTCGTGGATATCCAAATGCCGGGGCTCGCGGGACTGGAAGCGCTCGCAGAATTGAAGGATCCGCCCCCGGTGGTCTTAGTGACAGCGCATGTCCAATATGCCGTGCAGGCCTTCGAGGCCGCTGCCGTGGATTATCTGCTGAAACCTGTGACAGAGGATCGCCTAGCCAAGACGTTGGATCGGTTGCGCCATCGCCAGATCCCGCGGCGCAAGGGGCCGGAGCTGGCGGCCCTGCTGCCCGCGCCCGTCCAGCGCTTTCCGGCCAAGGCCGGGGACGGATTTGTCTTCCTGGATCTGCGCAAGGTGACGCACTTCGAGGTGGAGCAAGAGGTCATCTACGCCTGGACGGGTTCTGGCCAAGTCGGGGGAGGTGGCGAGCGCTTCCGTACCTCCTGGACAACCCTCCTCGAAGTGGAGGAGGCCTTTCCTGATGAAGGTCTGCTGCGGATCCACCGCCATCTGCTGGTGCGCCCCCAGACCATTCTCGGTTTTCGGCCCCTGCTGGGTGGGCGCGGGGAGATCACGGTGCAGGGCGGGCGGATCCTGGATGTCAGCCGCACCTTGGTGCCCAGGCTGAAAACCCTGATGGGCTTCCAGAACTAGATGGGACGCGATTCCTGCAGGATTCATGCTTGCCGTGAACTGTGATCGCTGTCACCATGGATGCTTCACCCCTGAGGTGCATAGGTGTTACTTCATCTCCCCCATTCTGCTTAATGACCGGGCGACACTGCCCGAGTGCGTAGCCTCCCTGGAACGGGATGTCGAGACCGAGCGAAGCACCCAGGAAGCGGTCAGCCGCATCCTGGACGAAGTGCGTCGCGAAGACTTGGCGGCCGTCTTCCACTATACGGAGGCCTTCGATCGCGTACGTCTGGACGCAGGCAACTTCCGTGTGACCCGCGAGGCCATGGCCGAGGCGCGAGCCCGGATGCTTCGCGAAGAACCGCAGCTTATGGCGGACCTGGAGGGCATGGCCGCCGATATCCGGCGTTTTGCCCTGGCCCAGCGCGCGGCGCTCAAGGATGTGGATCTGCCCCTGCTCGGTGGTGGCTCCCTTTCTGGGGGGCGGGCCTGCGAGCGATGGGTGCCCATGCGCACGGCGGGCGTCTACATCCCCGGCGGGCGTGCATTCTATCCATCAACCCTTGCGATGACGGTGATTCCGGCCCAGGTGGCGGGCGTCTCGCGCATCGTGGGGGTCACGCCGCCCAAGCCCGAGGGGCCGGACCCGCTGGTGCTGGCCACCGCGGATCTGCTGGGGCTGGAAGAACTCTACACCGTGGGCGGGGCCCAGGCCGTGGCCTGGCTGGCCTACGGCGAACCCTCTGTGGATCTGGTGGCCGGTCCCGGCAACCGCTTCGTGGCCGAGGCCAAGCGACAGCTGGTGGGCCGCTGTGGCATCGATTCCGTGGCCGGTCCCACCGAAGTGCTGGTCATCGCCGATAGCAGCGCGGATCCCGCCTGGGTGGCGGAGGATCTGCTGGCCCAGGCTGAACACGATCCCGATGCCGCAGCGGTGCTGCTCTCCGAAGATCGCGCCCTGCTGGATGCCGTTTCCCGCGAGTTGGCCGCGCGCGCCGAGGCCTCGCCTCGCAAGGCCATTTTGGATCAGAGCCTTTCCCGCTTCGCGCGGCTCATCGAGACGAATCGCGAGCTGGCCATCGAGTTTGCCCAGGCCTGGGCGCCCGAGCATCTGGAGCTGGTGGTGCGGGATCCCGAGGCTTGGCTGCCGCATCTCACCACCGCCGGGGCGATCTTCGCCGGGCGGTACAGTGCCGAATCCTTCGGGGACTACGGCACCGGACCCAATCACGTGCTGCCCACGAACCGCACGGCCCGCTACTCGGGGCCCTTGGGTGTGCAGACCTACATGAAGCGCCAGAGCATCCTGAGCCTGGAGCCCGAATTTGCTGCCCGTCTTTCGCCCCGTGTGGCGCGCCTGGCGGACGCGGAACATTTGCACCATCACGCCGAGAGCGCCCGCCTGCGTGGTGATCAGGCTGGACACCCGGCCGAGCATTCGGAGGGACATCGGGCCTGAGCCCCCTGTCCCCGACCCTCGACCATCGGTCATCCGCTGCTTTCCGTGAATTCGACATTGACTGTCCCGTGAAGGGAAATTTCATGAGTCTTCTTCGTCCTGATCTTGCGAATATCCGGCCTTACGTGCGGCCGGCTTCCGAAGCCGACGGCACCGGCAAGGCGCGGCTGCACATGAACGAAGCGGCGGGCGATTGGCCGGCGGAAGCCCGCAAAGCCCTGCTGGATCGCCTGGCCGCGATGCCGTTCCACGTCTATCCCGAGCGTCAGGCCGAGATCACCGA
>DAOPYE010000011.1:9415-20192 GCA_035352715.1 Holophaga sp.
CGCCAGATGTGGATCACGCTGCCCAATAATCCGACCGGCGCGTGGATCCGGCCCCAGGAACTGGAACCGCTGTTGAAGGCCTCCACCGAGCTGACGGATCCGCCCTTGATGGTCATCGACGAGGCCTACGCGGAGTTCGCGCCGTTCACGTTCCGGCTCTTCGTGGACCGCTATCCAAACGTCATCCTGCTGCGCACCTTCAGCAAGGCCCTGGCCAGCGCGGGATGGCGCCTGGGCTACCTGCTGGGCGATCCCGAGCTGGTGGGCCGCATCGCCGCACTGCATCTGCCGTATTCCATTCCCGCGGCCAGCCTGGAGGCGTTGGATGTGGCCTTGGATTTCGCGGGCGCTTTCGACCGTGACATCCGTGCCACCAGTCGCCGCAGGGACCGCCTGGCTGTGAGCCTGGGCGATTACCAGGCACCGCCCAGCCGTTCGAACTTCCTCTACATCACGCCCGATCCTGGGCCCGCGATGGCCAAAGAAAATTTGATGGTGCGCGCCTTCAATGGCATCAGCGCCGCCCGCGTGTCCATGGGCTCCGAGGATGAGATCCGTCGCGCCGCTGCATCCCTGGGAGGCGCGTTGCCCGAGGACCGGCCGGAGCCGGTTCGCCGTCTGCTGGTGCTGGATGTGGATGGCGTGATGATCGACGCCGAAGCCAGCTTTGCCGAGGCCGTCTCCCGTGCCATCGCGGAGATGGTGCCCGGCCAGGCGTGGAGCCTGGAGCACTTCCGCGCCTTCAAGCGCGTGGGAGGCTTCAACAATGATTTCCGCCTGACGGCGGGCGCCGTGGCCCTGGCCGAGCGCGCCGAGATGGAGCGCCTGTGGGATTCGGAGGGCAAGGGCTTTCCGGATCTGGAGGCCCGCATCCAGGAACTCGAACCCCGCTGCAAGGAGGTCGTGCAGCGCCATTACGCCATCACGAAGGCGCTGGAAGCGCCCCTGGTCTCCCACGATGAGCTGGACGCCCTGGGGTGGGATGTGGCCATCTACACGGGACGTCCTCCTGAGGAATTGCTGCTGGCGGAGGAGGTGCTGGGATTCCAGCTCCCCGCGGTCTGCGATTTCGCGCCCCACCTGCGCAAGCCGCTGCCCGGCGGTCTGCTGCAACTGGCGGACACCTTCCGCTCGCAGGAAGTGGTCTTTGTGGGCGACACCCGCGATGACAACGCCAGCCTGCAGGCCGCGCGCCGCGAGCGCCCTGAGATCGCGTGGACGTTTGCGGCCGTGGGGCCCGAGTGCGAGCGCATCGCCGTTGAGGGGGATCTTCAGGCCGAGAGCCTGAGGTCGTTGCTGCCACTATTGGCCAGGAGGTCGTCATGAGACGCGCCGAGATCCAGAGGAAGACCAAAGAGACGGATATCCGACTTGAGCTCTGCCTGGATGGGGGTGCCGTCGACATCCAGACGGGCCTGGGCTTTTTCGATCACATGCTCGATCAAATCGCGCGCCACGGTGGGTTCGGACTCACCGTGAAGGCGAAGGGCGATCTGCAGATCGATAGTCATCACCTGGTCGAGGACGTGGGGCTTTGCCTGGGAGACGCGCTGCGGGAAGCTCTGGGTGATCGCCGTGGCATCGCGCGGTTCGGCGAGGCCTACGCGCCCATGGATGAAACTCTGGCCCGCGTCGTGGTGGATCTCTCGGGGCGCTCCTATTGCGTCTTCGACGTGGAACTGCCCGCCATCGTGCTGGGCGACGGTTTTCAGACTGAGATGGTCCGGGAATTCCTGGTGGCCTTTTCCACGCGCGGCGCCTTGAACCTGCACGCCAGCGTGCTTTACGGCGCCAATGTCCACCACCGCATCGAAGCCACCTTCAAGGCCCTGGCCCGCGCGCTCAAGCAGGCCGTGCGCGTGGAAGGCACCGAGATCGCGTCCACCAAAGGTTCGCTGACCGTCTAGCGCCTGATTGGAGATCCCATGATCACGCTCATCGATTACGGCGCTGGCAATCTGCATTCCTTCGAGGGTGCGCTGGATCGTCTCGGCTTCCAGCACCAGCGAGCGGAGCGGCCCGACCAAGCGCGGGACGGCGGGGCCCTGGTGCTGCCCGGCGTGGGACACTTTGGTGCCGCCCGCGCCGCCCTGCGTGAGCGGGGATGGTGGCGCGAGCTGCCCAATCTCGTGGCCGATGGTCGCCCGCTGCTGGGGGTCTGTCTGGGCCTGCAGTTATTGGCGGAAGGCAGCGAGGAAAGTCCCAAGGACGACGGTCTGGGCTTCATCCCGGGCATCGTGCGCCGCCTGGGTCCGGGCGTGAAGGTGCCGCTCATGGGATGGGCGCAGGTGCAGCAATGCGCGGCCCATCCGGCCTTGCCGGACCCCAAGGGCGGTTGGCTCTACTTCGTCCACAGCTACGCGCTGGAGGCCACGCCAGAGACCGTCTACACGGCCTTCCACGGGCGTACCTTCGCCGCCGTGGAAGCACGCGGGCGCGTGATGGGCTTTCAGCCCCACCCTGAGAAATCCGGCCCCTTTGGGCATGTGCTGCTTCAGAAGGTGCTGACCTGGATGGGTGAAACGCCCCGCGAGATTCCGGAGGACCGATGCAACTGATTCCCTCGATGGATCTCCTGGAAGGTCGCATCGTGCGTCTTCGCCACGGTGATCGGCAGCAGGTGACGCATTACGATTGGACACCGGATGTCTGGATTGAACGCCTGGTGCAGGCGGGTTCGCGCCGTATCCATATTGTGGATCTGGATGGCGCGTTCGGCGAAGCCCGCCAGCCGGTCTTCCACGACTATCCCAAGCGTTGGCCCGGCGTTCGTTTCCAGACGGGCGGAGGTCTGCGCAGCCGCGATGCGGTGCAGGGCGCCGTGGATCTGGGCTTCGACGCTGTGGTGGGCACCCTGGCGGTGGAACATCCTGAAGCCATCGCCGGACTGGATCCCGACAAGGTGATCCTGGCGCTGGACATGAAGCATGGCGAAATTGTGACGCGCGGCTGGGTTCAGTCCGCGGGCCGATCGACGGAAGCCATCTGCGGCGAACTGAAGGCCCTCGGCTTTAACACCGCATTGGTCACCGATGTGGGGCGCGATGGCACCATGGAAGGCCCCGGCCTCGAGGCCATCGGCAAGATCGCCGCGCTGGGGTTCAAGGTCCAGGCCAGCGGCGGGCTGCGCAGCCTGGCGGATCTGGCGAGCCTGAAGTCCGTTCCCGGCGTCATGGGCGCGATCTCGGGCAAGGCGCTGCTGGATGGGGCGCTGTCCCTGGAGGATCCCGCCGTGCGGGCGGCGGTTGCCGGACCCGAAGGAGTTGTCTAATGGCTGCCAAGCGCATCATTCCCTGTCTGGATGTGAAGAATGGCCGCGTGGTGAAGGGCATTCAGTTCAAGAACCTGCGGGACATGGGCCATCCGGCGGAACTGGCGTGCCGCTACGACATCGAAGGGGCCGACGAAGTCGTGTTCCTGGATATCACGGCCACGCACGAGAACCGCGGCACTCAGGAAGCCTGGGTGCGCGAAGTTGCACATTCACTGTCTATTCCCTTCACGGTGGGTGGCGGCGTCTCCAGCGTTGATGACGTGCGGCGCCTGCTGCGCGCGGGCGCGGACAAGGTCGCTATCAACAGCGCGGCGGTGAAGAATCCCCAGCTGCTGACCGAGGCGGCGGATGTCTTCGGCCGCCAGTGCATCGTGCTGGCGGTGGATGCCAAGCGTGACCCGCAGCTGGGCTGGCGCGTCTACGTCAGTGGTGGCCGCATCTCCACCGAACTGGATGCCGTGGCGTGGATGGAGCAGGGCACCGAACTGGGCGCGGGGGAGATCCTACTCACCTCCATGGACCGCGATGGCACGCTGGAGGGCTTCGATTTGGAACTGCTCCAGAAGGTCGGACGCCTGCCCATTCCCGTGATCGCCAGCGGCGGCGCGGGCACCGAGGCGCATTTCCTGGATGCCCTTCGCAATGGCGCGGATGCTGTGTTGGCAGCCACGCTCTTTCATGAGGGCACGCTGCCCATCTCAAGACTCAAGAACTATCTCGCCGAGAACGGCGTTTCCGTGCGCAGGTGAAGCATGTTTGACATCAACTGTCTCAAATTCGACGAGAAGGGCCTGATTCCTGGCATCGTGCAGACGCTCGGGGGCGAGGTCCGCATGCAGGCCTTCCTGAACCGCGAATCCCTCCAGAAGACGCTGGACACGGGCTACGTCACCTTCTGGAGCCGCAGCCGCAAGCAGCTCTGGATGAAGGGCGAGACCAGTGGAAACCGCCTGAAGCTCATCGAGATCCGCCCCGATTGCGACAAGGACGCCCTGCTGATCATCGCCGAGCCCGAGGGCCCCACCTGCCACACGGGAGAGACTTCGTGCTTCGAGGGCGAGACCCTCAGTCAGCCCTGGCTGGAGCATCTGGAGATCCTGCTGAAGGGCCGCAAGGCCGCCGCGAGCCTCGATGGCAGCTATACGCAGAAGCTCTTCGCGAAGGGCGTGGATCGCATCGCCAAGAAGGTGACCGAGGAAGCGGGCGAAGTGATCATCGCCGCCAAGAACTTCGAGCTGGACCCCTCCGCGCACAATCGCGAGGAATACCTGGGCGAAGCCGCAGACCTGCTTTTCCATCTTCAGGTGCTGCTGACCCACCATGGACTGAGCCTTCAGGACATCGCCGCCGTGCTGCGCGAACGCCACAAGCAGCGGAGCTGAGATGCCGACGCACACGCCTCATTTCCCCGATCTGCTGTTCCCTTCCTCGCGCCGCATGCGGCGCTGGGAAGCCGCCGTCATGGATCTGCTGGACCGCAACGGCTACCAGGAACTGCGCCCCTCGCTGGTGCTGCCCGAGGCGGAAACCGACCGGGCTGTCCGTTTCTTTGACGGAGACGAGCTGGTGGCTCTGCGCTGGGATTTCACTGTGGCGCTGGCCCGCGTGGCCGCGCGCCGCTTCACCGATCCGCCGAGCCGCCTGAGCTATGCCGGCGACGTGTTCCGCCGCACAGCGGTGGCCTGGGAGCCGGTGCAGACTTCCGAAGTCGGCTGCGAGCGCATTCACGCGGATGCGTCCGAGAGCCATGCCGTCGATGTGGAACTGGCGCGCCTGCTCATGGCGGTGCCTGCCGCCATCGGCCTGAAGGGCGGCCTTCTGGCCCTGGGACACGCGGCGCTCCTGCGCCGTCCCCTGGAAGCGGAAGAAATTCCCGCCGCGCTGGCCCAGCGCATCGTGTGGGCCATCGACCGTCGCGCCCCGCATCGCGTGGCCGAAGCCTTGGCGGGGCATCCGGCCGCCGAACGCCTGAGTGCGCATGCGAACGCGCTGCTATCCGGCCCCGATGGGGAATCGGGTCTCGCGGCGCTCGCGGGCAGCCCCTATGCCGAGCTGTTGAAGGAGGAGCGCGCCCAGCTCCAGGAGACCATCGCTACGCTGAGGCCCATGCTGCCTGCGGGTCTGGCCTTGCGGCTGGATCTGGCGGACGTGAAGGGACTGGATTTCTACACCGGTCCGACCCTGCGCCTCTGGGCGCCGGGAGCCTTGCAGGAGCTGGCAGCCGGTGGCCGCTACGACAAGCTCTTCCCCGAACTGGGCCGACCCTGGCTCGCCGCGGGCTTCTGCGTCCGCCTCAGCCATGTCCTGGACCTGGCCGAGACGCGTCCCGAGCTTTTTGACATCGACTGACGAGAAGGGGATTCCCATGACCATGCTCATCGCACTCCCCAAGGGCCGCATCGGCGAGGATCTGCTTCCCAAGCTGGAGGGAACGCCGCTGGCGCTGGACGCCAAGGCCATCAAGAGCCGCATTCTGCACATCCCCACGGCCACGCCGGATGTGGAGGCGCTCCTGCTCAAGGGCGCGGATCTGCCCCGCTATGTCTCCAGCGGCGTCGCCGCCCTGGGCGTGGTGGGATCCGACATTCTGGATGAAGCGGACACGAATCTGCTGGAACTCGCCGATCTCAAGTTCAGCGCCTGCCGCCTATCGCTGTGCGCGCCCGAAGGCGTGACGCTGGACGAGCTGCGCCGCAAGCCTCATCTGAGACTCGCCACCAAGTTCATCCGCGGCACCAGCGCCTGGCTGGAGGCCGAGGATATGACCGCCGAGCTGGTGCCTCTGCAGAGCAGCGTGGAGCTGGCGCCCATCCTCGGCTTGGCGGACGCCATCGTGGATCTGGTTCAGACCGGCGGTACCCTGCGCGCCCATGGCCTGCGCGAAATCGCAGTGCTGCACCACACGAGCGCCCGCCTGGTCGCGTCTCGCGGGGCGTACCTCAGCGAACCCGAGCGGGTCGTGCCCATGGCTCGCATCCTGCGCGACGCCTTGACGGAAGCCTGAGTCCGCAAGCCCAGGAGCGATCCTGACGCTTTGTGTCTGATCGCGCACCAAGCGTGTGTGGCGAAAGAAAACTGCGAAGCGAGGCCGTTGGATTCTCGGCACCGCTTCGCAGCTCTATTTATCGCTTTGCCGTTGGACTATTCCCCTGCATCCGAGGATGAGGTTCTAGACAGGGTGTGTCGAACGGTGTTCAAGCCATCCGAAAAGTGTAAGACGAACTGGCCGTCGGAGGGCAACTCGGCGATGGGCAGGTCCGCGCTTCCGCCTTCCAGATTCAAGGCCAAGGTCGTTCTCTGAACGCCTTCGTGGATGACCGTCAGATAGGGGTGGGTGGCTGCGTTCCAGCGAAGATGCAGGATGCCATCCGCTTCGGTCATGGTCGCGGCGTTGGAGGCGCTCTCCCGCACGAGCGCTTGGGCACTCGCGGTCCGCGTCTGGGTGGCTTGGCGACGCAGCAGGGCCTTTCCGGCGGAACGGATCTCGAGGTTCTTCCACTCGCCGACGGGGATGGTGAAGCTGAAGTGCCGGTAGTTGGGCAGATCCGGGAGGGTGGTCCCGCCGAAGGTAACCTGCTGTGTGCCGGTATCCGATGTCAGGGCCAGTTCAAGCATGCCCGGTTCTGCTGGGACGGCTTTGCATGTCGTTTGGATGAGGGGCGACAGGTGGATCTGCCCATCCGGCCCCTGCCAGCCGCTCACCAGCACCTGCTCGCTTTCCGGCAGGGCCTGATCCACGGTGATCTGATCAGCCAACGGGATGGGGCTTCCGCCCAGCACCTGCATATCCGCAAAATTCATGGCTGCAAGGTAGTTCCAGTCGGAGATCCAGGTCGCCTTGGTTCCGTAGCCCATGATGTCGTCATGCGTTCGGGGGTCATACGTTTTGCCCGACGTTGGGTCATAACCCCAGCATCCTGTGCTGGCGCCCTGGTAGGGGTAATTGAGCTGGGAACTGTCGGCTCCCCCGACGGGCGAATGCTGAAGACCGAATCCATGACCCAGTTCGTGGGCCATGCACCAGATGGCTTCGGTGGCGCTACCGAAGGTGCTCTTCGCGCATTCCGCGTCGATGCCGATACCGGCACCGATGCCCGTCCAATGGAGGCCCACCGTCGACTTCCCTGTATATCCGCTGGGAAGGCCAAGGTTGAACATGCCGAAATAGCTATCGGAGCTCCCATCGATGATCCGCAGCGACGTGATCTCGCTGAGCAGTTGACTCCACCCATCGCCACTGTGATCCGTGGTGGCGTTGTCGGTAGGCGTGGGAATCACGGTGGAGGTGGTGTACGGGGCGCGATGGGTGATGTTGACCGCGCGAAGGGGCCACACAGCGAGAAGCAGCGCCTGAGTGTCGCTGTCGGCGGGAAGCAGCGGCTGTTTGGAGTTGTGGACGATGGGGACCAGCTTCAATGGGAAAGCGTAGGCCGTGCTTTGGACATTGGGTGTCAATGTCTTCAATGTGACGCCGCCGGACTGAAGCACGACCGTCATGCCGGAGAAGACATTGGCACTCGGCAGGGTGGCCGTATAGGTGGTGGCCAGATAGCCTTCGGAGGTCTCTGTGGGGGTGCTGGTGAGGGCGGGTGGGGTCAAGGGGAGGGTGGCAACAGTGGCGTTGCCGTTCTTCACAACGGCTGTGATGACAGGCAGGGATGCGCCCGGGCGATCGGCGAGCACATGCAGGCGCAGCAGCGCGGGCTTGCCGGGGACCAACTTCAGGGTGGAGCCCAGGACTGTCTGTCCCCATTCCACCCGCTCGATCCAGGTGGCGGCATTGGCGCTGGAAGACGTCACGGTCACGGGGATGGTCACATCGCTGGACTCACCCTGGCCACCCACGCGTGTGGCGCGCAGGGTGATGTTGTAGGTTCCGGGAGCGACTGTCGGGGCGCTGATGGTGATGGGAACCGTGGCTTCGGCCGTAGGGCTGGGATCGCCCAGCACGACGCTGAGGCCCGATGGGACTGAGATTGCGCTCAGGTCGGTGGAACCGATGTAGGTCGGATCCGTTCCACCGTTGTCCACAAAGAAGGTGTCGTTGTGTCCGAGCGCCAGGGGGAAGGTGATGGTTTGCCCCTGCGCCACTGTGGGTCCCGTGGGCGATTCGATCCAGAAGGCCGCCGCGCTAGCCACCAGGGTGACCGGGAGATAACGGGCTTGGCTGCCGTACATGCCCTTGATGCGGAACCCATACGTGCCTGGGGTGATGCTCGAACTTGCGGTGAACGTGACGGTGGGCGATAGGTCGTTCAAAGAGATGGACAACGCCGAGAACTGAACCGAGATGCCGTTGGGCAGGCCTTCCGTGCTGAGGGATACGGGTGAAGACGGAAGGGAACCGATGCTGACATAGGCTGCAAGGTTGCGCGTGATGCTGCTCCCTGGGTGCAGTGTGAAGGCCGTCGTTCCATCGAGGTGGCCGTTGTTGACAAGCGCCAACGCGTAATTGCCTGTCGGATTCGTGATCTTCAGGCTGAGTGTGCCCGTTTTTGTGTTGCCACCCGAAACCGCCTTGAACGTGATGGGGTAGGTTCCGGTGTTGGGTACGACCTGAGTCTTGAACGTCGCGTCCGAGGGATCGGGATAGCCTGCCTGGACGGTGAGCTCTGCAGAGTCACCTGTGGTGGACGTGACATTGAAATTGGCCTTCACGCCCAATGGCAGGGTTCCGATCGAAAGCGTGATGGCGTCCATGAAGCCGGCCCTGCGGTTCAGGGGGATCGTGATCGTCCCGGCGCTGGTGTCCGAGGTGCTTGCTTTGGCCGATAGCGTCAGGGAGAAAGACCCAAGACTGAAATCGGGCGTAGGAGTTGAAGGCGGCGCTCCGCTTCCCGAGGATCCACCTCCCCCGCAATTCACGAGCAGGGTGATCCCCAGCACCATCCCGAGAACGGGAAGGAACGCCAGGAGGCGTGAAGATCGGAAGCGGCGCGGCATGGCTTCTCCAGAGGCGGAAAGGATGGGATCAGGTTAAGCGTTCGCCGGGGTCTGTGGCAAAGCGGTGAAGGCCGGATTCCGTGAAAAGGCCCTGGACTGGAAGATCCTGCGGATCGGTCGGAAGGTGGGGGAAGCGCTGACACTCAAAAGCTGCGCCCATGGCGAGGGTTTCAGGCGGCAGGAGGTCCAGCAGGGCGTCGTAGAATCCCTTGCCGTATCCCAGGCGGTAGCCCTGCGCGTCGAAGACGAGTCCCGGCACGATCAGCAGTTGCACGGGGGGCAGCGTGTGATGGGCGAGGGTAGGTTCCATCAAGCCGAACAGGCCGTGCTCCAGGGGGTCGGAACCCCACAGCAGGCGCGGCGGGGATGTCGATGAGATCCGCGGGAAGAAGAAGGTCCAGTGGGGATGGGCCTCGAACAGGAAGCGCAGATCCAGTTCCGATCCGTAGGGCCAGAAAGCGCCGATGCGGCGGATGCGACGGCTCACGCAAAAGGCAGCGATGTGTGCGCAGATCGCCCGCGATCGCACGCTGTGCGTATCCGTCGGCAGCGCGTCGCGCAGGGCGCGGAAGCGGCCGCGCAGTTCGGCCTTGGTTGGCGTCATGGCGTCTCGGTTCCAAAGGTGTTGTAGAGATTGTCGCGTTCGATGGCTTCGAAGCCCGCCGCGTGGATGAGGCGCTCCAGGTGCGCCTTGCTCAGGGCCTGCGGCGTTTGGGCGCCTGCCTGATGGGCGACTTCCTCCTCGATGATCGTGCCGTCCAGATCATTGGCGCCGTAGTTGAGCCCGATCTGGGCCAGCCCTTCCGTGATCATCACCCAATAGGCCTTGATGTGCGGGATGTTGTCCAGCAGCAGGCGCGCCACGGCGATCTCCCGCAGATCCTGGCAGCCCGTGGTCCCGTGGATCTCGTAGGTCCTGCTCAGTTCGTTGTCCTCCACCTGGTAGGCCAGGGGGATGTAAGCCAGGAAGCCCTGCGTGCGGTCTTGGAGTTCGCGCAGCTTCAACAGGTGGTCCACGCGGTGGCGGGGCTGCTCGATGTGGCCGTAGAGCATGGTCGCGTTGGTGGGGATCCCCTTGCGGTGGCAGCACTCCGCCACCCGCAGCCAGGTGCTGGCGTCCTTCTTGCCGATGCAGATCTTTTCGCGGATCTCGGGATCGAAGATCTCCGCTCCTCCCCCGGGGCAGCTCTCCAGTCCCGCAGCGATGCAACGATCGAGAAACTCCTCCACGGAGATCCGGGAGGTCCGTGCGTAGAAGTCGATCTCCACCATCGTGAAGACCTTCAGGTGAATGCACGGAAAGCGGGCCTTGATGGCGCGGAACAGGTCCTCGAAATAGTCGATCTTCAGCTTGGGATGGTGTCCGGCCACCATGTGCAGCTCGCGAACCTTGGCGTTCTCAGGCTTCTCCAGTTCGCGGAGTACGTCCTCCACCGTCAGCACGTAGGCCTTGGGATCCTCGGGGCGCGCCTGGAACGCGCAGAACTGGCAATGTGTGCAGCAGATGTTGGTGTAGGACAGGCGGCGGCTCTGCACGTAGTAGGTCTTCAGCCCGTGCTT
>DAOPYE010000011.1:20292-45293 GCA_035352715.1 Holophaga sp.
TGTTGGTGTAGGACAGGCGGCGGCTCTGCACGTAGTAGGTCTTCAGCCCGTGCTTTGCCAGGCGGACATGGTGGGCCATGGCGCCCACGCCCGTCAGATCCGGGCTTTCGTAAAGTGTCAGTCCATCCTCGAACGAAAGGCGTTCTCCGCGCAGCACCTTGTCGGCGATCGGCAGCAGCCGTTCGTCGCGGATGTAGGCGGGCAGGGGAAGGGACAATCCGGGCATCAGGCCTCCGAGTCCAGTCTATCGGAGGAGGTCGGGGCCGACCTTACTGGGCGGTCTTTTGGAACCTCAGGGTGGCCAGCATGATCATGACGGCGCCCAGCGCGGCGAGCGCCGCCATCTGGGGCCACAGCACGGCGAAACCGACACCTTTCAGGAAAACGCCCCGGATGATGACCAGGAAGTAGCGCAGGGGGTTCAAGAGCGTGATCCAGCGGATGACGGTGGGCATGTTGGCGATGGGGTAGATGAAGCCTGAAAGCAGGATCGCGGGCATGGCGAAGAAGAAGGCCGTCATCATGGCCTGCTGCTGGGTTCGGCTCACCGTCGAGATGAAAAGCCCCACGCCCAGGGTGCTGAGCAGGTAGAGGGCCGTGGCAAAGAGCAGCGTCAGCGGATTGCCGATGAAGGGGATCTTGAACCAGAACACGGCCACCAGGCTCACCAGCACCACGTCCGCAAAGCCGATGAGCGCGAAGGGAATCGTCTTGCCCAGGATGAACTCCGCGCGTCCCATGGGCGTCACCATGATCTGCTCCATGGTCCCGATCTCCTGTTCGCGCACGATCGCCATGCTGGACAGAATGATGGAGATGAGCATCACCAGCTGCGCGATGACGCCGGGCAGGAAGAACCAGCGGCTCTCCAGGTTGGGGTTGAACCAGGCGCGCGAAACGGTGGATACGGGTTCCGAGTCCACATGCAGGCCGGAACTCCGCTCGATGCGCCGCACCATGGTCTGCTGGTTGAATCTCGCTGCGATGGCCGAGGCGTAGGAGATCACGATGCCCGCGGTGTTTGAATCCGAGCCGTCCAGAATGAGTTGGACATTGGCTGTCCTGCCGCCATCCAGATCGCCGGAGAAGCCGTGGTTGAAACGGAACAGCGCCTTGACCTCGCCCAGGTCGATGACGCGCCGGGCCTCGTCTTCCGTGGCAGGGTGGCTGATGATGTTGAAGCATCCGCTGCCCTGGAACTTCGCCACCAGATCCCGGCTCGCGGGGGTGTTGTCCTGATCGAAAACGGCGGCGGGGATATGGCGGACATCCGTGTTGACGGCGTATCCGAAGATCACCATCTGCAGGATGGGGATGACGAGGATCACCGCGCGCATCCTGGGGTCGCGCAGCACCTGGATGACTTCCTTGATCAGCATGGGCTTCAGACGTTCAAGCATGATCACTCCAGACGCTTTCGAAACGTGGCGATGGCCAGGCCCAGGGTCGCCACCGAGAACAACACCAGCGACAGGCATTCCGGCCATAGCGCCGCAAGTCCGGTGCCCTTGAGGTAGAGCCCGCGCAGAATGGCGATGTAGTAGCGGGCGGGCACCAGATAGGTGAAGACCTGCAGCGCTCTTGGCATGTTCCCGATATCGAACATGAAGCCGGAGAGCAGGAAGGCGGGCAGGAACGTGATGGTGAAGGCCATCTGGCTGGCCAACAACTGGCGCTTGGCCAGGGTGCTGATGAGGATGCCCAGCGCCAGCGCGCCCACCAGGTAGACGAGCGAAACCGCCGTCAGCAGCCACAGGCTGCCTCGCAAGGGCACATCAAACAGGTATCGACCCGCGAGCACGGAGAGCACCAGATCCGTCACGCCCAGGGCGAAATAGGGCGCCAGCTTCCCGAGGATCAGCTCCGGCCCGCGGACCGGCGTAGAGATGAGCTGCTCCATGGTGCCGACTTCCCATTCCCGGGCCACCGTCAGGGAGGTCAGCACCGCCGAGATCAGCATGACGATGACGGCGATGAGGCCTGGAACGATGAAGATCCGCGATTCCATGTCCGTGTTGAACCAGGCCCGCGCACGGAGATCCAGCGCGGCCTTGGGCGTCTGCCCGGACATGCGCCTGGATTTCTCTACCAGCCGCTCCTGTGAATAGCTGCGGACGATGGCTTCCGCGTAGCCCATGGCCAGGGTGGCGGTGTTCGCGTCGCTGCCGTCGGCGAGCACCTGCACGGCGGTGGCTCGGTCCGATGCGACCCTTCGTCCGAAATCGTTCGGGATCACCAATCCCATCATCGCGTCACCGCGATCCATGGCTTCGTCGATCTGGTCCCCGCGATCCACATGGCCGCGCAACTGGAAATAGCGCGATCCCTCAAAGCGGCCGATTAGGTCGCGGCTTTCGGCCGTTTGGCTCTGGTCCCAGACCAGCAGTGGCACGCGATCCACGTCCAGCGTCAGGGCGTAGCCGAACAGCAGGAGCAGGACCAGGGGCAGGGCTAGGCTGACGCCCAGCGCCCTGGGATCGCGCAGGACATGGATGAATTCCTTCCGGGCGATGGCCTTGAGTCGTTGGACATTCATTGTCTGAACTCCCGCTGGGAACCGTCCTCGCGGTCCCTGGCTTCGATCAACGAGACAAAGACATCCTCCAGCGAAGGCGTGATCCGTTCGATCGTTCCGAGCGTGAATCCAGCCTCGCGAAGCCTGGGACCCACTTGGGCTGCGAGTGCGTCCGTGCTTTCCGTCATGACGTGGATCTCGCGTCCGAAGAGGGCGGCGTCGCGAACGCCATCCAGGGTGGAAAGCAACGCCATGGCCTCCTGCGGCTTGTCGCAGGCGACGCGCAGTACCTGATCGGCCATCGCGTGTTCCTTCAGCTCGCGCGTGGTGCCCATGGCGATGCGTTCGCCCCGGTAGATGAGGGCCAGGCGATCGCAGTATTCGGCCTCTTCCATGTAGTGGGTCGTGACGAACACCGTGACGCCCTGATGGGCCATGGCGTGAATCAGTTCCCAGAAATTGCGGCGGCTGGACGGGTCCACGCCCGAGGTTGGCTCGTCCAGGAACAGCACGCGCGGTTCATGCAGCATCGCGCAGCCCAGGGAGAGCCGCTGCTTCCAGCCGCCCGGCAGCTGCCCGGTCAGCATCCTTCGCTGATCGCCCAGCTCGGCCATTTCCAGCACCCAGGCCTTGCGGGCTGCGCGCTTCTCGCGTGCGATCCGGTAGATGCCGCTGAAGAAGTCGATGTTCTCCTCGACGGTCAGATCCTCGTAGAGCGAGAACCGCTGGCTCATGTAGCCGATGGTCTGCTTGATCTGTTCGCGCTGGGTCCGGATATCCCAACCGGCGACGGTGCCGGTTCCGCCGGAGGGTTCCAGCAGGCCGCACAGCATGCGAATGGTGGTGGACTTCCCGGCCCCGTTGGGTCCCAGGAATCCAAAGATCTCGCCTTCGAACACGTCCAGGCTGACGCGGTTCACGGCCGTGAAGTCGCCGAAACGGCGCTCGAGGTCGCGCAGGGAAACCACGAGAGGACGTTCGCTCATGGCGTCTCCTTGGGCAGCACGGCCATGAAGATGTCTTCCAGCGTCGGTTCCACCCCGCGCAGCTCATGGATCTCGAAGCCTGCCTTGCCCATCGCTTCCTGCAGGGAACGGGTGGCCTTTTCTGCATCGTCTACGCGGATGTGGATCCGATCGCCGAAGAGCGCCACGTCATCGTGCTCCTTACGCAGCAGGGCCGCGGCCGCGCGGGGAGCGTCGCAGCGCAGTTCCAGAAGGCTGCCGGGCATGAGCCGTTTCACGCCGGGCACCGAATCGCAGGCCAGCAGGCGCCCCCGGTGCATCAGCCCGATGCGGCCGCAGCGTTCGGCCTCGTCCATGTAGGCGGTGGAGACAAAGATCGTTACGCGCTCTTCGAGCAGGCGGTACAGGATTCTCCAGAAATCGCGCCGGGAAACGGGATCCACGCCGTTTGTGGGCTCATCCAGGAACAGGACCCGCGGGGTGTGGATCAGGGCGCAGGCGAGCCCCAGCTTCTGCTTCATGCCGCCCGAGAGATTGCCCGCCTTGCGCAAGGCGAAAGGCGTCAGGTTGCTGAAGGCCAGCAGTTCCTGTGTTCTTGGCTCTCGCTCTTTGCGGGTCACGCCGTAGAGATCCGCGTAGAAGTCGATGTTCTCGATCACCGTGAGATCCGGGTACAGCCCGAATCGCTGGCTCATGTAGCCGATGCGGTCCTTGACGGCTTCGGCGTGCTTGCGGATGTCGAGGCCGTCCACGAAAGCTTCGCCGGCACTTGGATCCAGGATGCCCGTGAGCAGGCGCATGATCGTGGTCTTTCCGGCGCCGTCCGGGCCGACCAGGCCGAAGATCTCTCCTGGTTGGACATTGAATGTCACATCATCCACGGCGAGCGTCTCGCCAAAGCGGCGGGTGAGATGTTCGGCTCGGATGGCATCCATCAGTGTTGATCCACCAGCATGATCCGGGCGTCCGCAGGCATGCCGGGCTTCAGCTCCAGGCCGGGATTGGCCACGTCGATCTTGATCCGGTAGACCAGCTTCACCCGCTCCTTTCGGGTCTGGACGCTCTTGGGCGTGAATTCCGCCTGATCGGAGATGAAGGAAACCCGGCCTTCAAAGGATCGCCCGGGGAACGTGTCCACGTTCACCAGCGCCCGTTGTCCCAGCTTGACGCGCCCCAGCTCGGTTTCTTCGATATAGGCGCGAACCCATACGTGTTGTAGATCCGCCAGCGTCACGACGGAAGCGCCGGGGGCGATGTATTCTCCGGGCTCCGCGTTCTTGGAAAGCACGACGCCTGCCATCGGGGCGTTGAGGGTGGCGAAGTCCAGCTGGGTTCTGGCCAGGGCGGCGAGCTGCTTGGCCTGTTCATGCCTTGCCTGAGCTTGGGCGATTTCTTCGGCGCGCGGGCCCTTCTTGGCCAGGATGTAGGCCTGGCGGGCCTGGTTCACCTTGCCCTTGGCGGCCATGAAGGAAGCCTGGGTGGCCTCGTAGTCGCGCACGGAGAGGATCCCCTTGCGCTGCAGGTCGCGGGCGCGCGCCTCGTCGGGCTCCAGGCGTCGGAGGTCCGCCTCGGCCTGGTCCAGGACCGCCTTCGCCGACTCGATTTCCTCTTTCCGGGAACCGGCGCGCAGCTCGGTGAGCTGGGCGAAGGCCGTGGCTTCGCCGGCCCGCTGCGCCGATGCCTGCTGGGACAGATCCCTCGCGTCCAGCCGTGCAACCAGCTGTCCGGCTTGGACCATCTGGCCCTCATCCACGGGGCGTTCAATGATCCGACCGGCCACCTTGAAGCCCAGATCGACCTGGGTTGTTTCGATATTGCCGGAAAGATGGATGGATTCACCCGAGGGGTTCCGCCCGCAGTGAAGGGCAAGCGCGGCGGTGACGGTGACGGATGCCAGGAGCTGGGCTCGGTTCATGGATGCTCCGAAGGAAAGGGAATGGGCTGTTCGGGGTGGCGGGCGATGCCCCGCCAGAAGACTTCGAACCATTGGCGCTGGACGAGCGGAAGCGCGATTTCGGCGGGCTGGCCGATGATCCGTTGGGACATGGCGGGGATGAGATCCAGGATCTCGAGCTGCATGCGCACCAGGAAGAAGACGCAGATCAGGGGATGGATGTCCGATCGGATCTCGCCGCAGCGGATGCCCTGTTGAATCACTTCGACCACCTCCATGAAGAGGGGGCGGATGTGCTGCGTGAGCTGATCCCGGATGCCCTCGGCGCCCAGCACGATCTGGCCGCGGATCATGGATCGAAAACCCGCATCGTGCGTCAGGTGGGCGCGGTAGACCTCCAGCACATCCCAGATCTGTAGCGCCGCGTGGCGTTCACCCTTGGCGTGGGCGATGGCCTGGATGCCCTTGCGGATGACAGGGAGCATCCGTTCGATCAGGGCCGCGAATATGGCCTCCTTGTTCTCGAAGTGGTAGTAGATCAGCGCGGGATCGCATCCGGCTTCTCTTGCGATGGCCCGCAGGGTCGCGCCGGAAAGACCGTCGCGGGCGAACACCTTCTGGGCCGCATCAAGCAGCTGGCCGGGCTCCATCCGTTGGGATTTCGGGCCTCGCGGTCGGGATGATGGCGGTGACTCTTTCACGGGGATTCCTATTCAACACGTGTTGAATTATGGACGTCTTTGGCGCTTGGGCAAGCGGAATTTCATCGGCAGTTGAAAATGCCCCACGAAGGCCGCGTGTTCTTTCCTGCAAAAGAGTGGCTATTCTGATCCGGCCAATCGAACTTTGTGGGAGGCGCACTTGAAGATCCTCATCGTGGACGACTCATCGACGATGCGCCGCATCATCATCAACACGCTTTCCCGCATCGGATATTCCGATGTGGTCGAAGCCGAGCACGGCAAGGCCGGGCTCGAGAAGCTGGGTCAGGGTGGCGTCGAGATGATCATCACCGACTGGAACATGCCCGAGATGGACGGCCTGGAGTTCGTCCAGACCGTGCGCGGCCAGAACCCCAATATTCCGATCCTGATGGTCACTACGAACGCTGCGAAGGAGGACATCGTCCAGGCCCTTCAGGCGGGCGTGAACAACTACGTGGTGAAGCCCTTCACGCCGGATACCTTGAAGGAAAAGATCGAATCCCTGTTGGGCTGACCTGGGCCCTGTCGCGTGCCCCTGCTGCGGTTCAAAAGCGGCACGGCAGGTTGGCGCGAAGACTGGCGCTTTAGGCCGCACTGCGGCTAGACTGAGAACCTGCTGCGGGCGTAATTCAGTGGCAGAATGTCAGCTTCCCAAGCTGAACGTCGTCGGTTCGATCCCGATCGCCCGCTCCAGTCGCAAACCCCCGTCACCACTTGGTTTCGGGGGTTTCGTGTATGAGGCCGTGCAGTCTATTCGACGCGCATTCTTCCAGGATCGTCGAAACATCCCGCGATGCTCAATGCGCAGTGCGGGCAGCGGCCGTCCCCGGTGATCTCGCAGCGCTGGATGGCAAATCCTTCGCGCTCGATCAGCGTGCGGTCGCACTGGGGGCAGCGGGTGGCGGAGCCTTCGGGATCGTGGATATTGCCGGTGTAGACGTAGCGCAGGCCCTGGTCCAGGGCGATCCGGCGCGCGCGGGACAGGGTTCCAGGCGGCGTGGGGGGTGCATCGCGCAGGCGCCAGGCTGGATGGAACGCGGAGAGGTGCAGGGGAACCTCTGGGCCGAGTTCCGTCCGCACCCATCGCGCCAGGGCCGCTAATTCAACGTCCCCGTCGTTGTGCCCCGGGATCACGAGGGTCGTGAGCTCCAGCCAGCAGCTCGTTTCGTGGCGGATGTAGATGAGGGTCTCCAGAACGGGCCGTAGGCGCGCGCCGCACTGCCGCTGGTAGAACGCCTCGCTGAAGCTCTTCAGGTCCACGTTGGCGGCGTCCATGCGGGCGAAAAACTCGCGGCGCGGAGCGGGGTCGATGTAGCCCGCGGTGACGGCGATGTTCTGGATCCCCAGCGCGCGGCAGGCCTCGGCCGCATCCATGGTGTATTCCGCCGAGACGATGGGCTCGTTGTAGGTGTAGGCGACGCTCGCGCATTGGTGCGCCAGGGCCGTCTGGGCGATGGCTTCGGGAGCAGCGGAAGCCAGCCGGAGATCGCTTCCCAGGGCGTCGGGGTGGGCCCTGGAGAGGTGCGCGTTCTGGCAGAACCTGCACGTGAGATTGCATCCCACCGTGCCGAAGGAAAGCGCGTGGGATCCGGGATGGAAGTGGTACAGCGGCTTTTTCTCCACCGGGTCGATGGCCAGACCGGAAGTCCGGCCGTAGACGGTGGAGACGATCCCATCACCCTGGCGGGAACGGGAGGCGCAGAGGCCTTGTTGACCTTCGCGGAGGCGGCAATGGCGCGGGCATAGATCGCACTGAACCCGGCCATCCTCGAGAAGGTGCCACCACCGGCCCGGAAAGGCCATCAAGCGGGCTCCTTCCACTTGTCCACCGCGTAGCGCGAGAGCCGGAGATCCGGTGACCAGAAGTGCGCAGGCAGGCCCGCTTTGCGCTTGAGGGCCTCCAGGAAATCCCGTGGGATGGGCAGGCTCTCCCAGACCTGGGGCAGAAAAGTCGCGCGGTGTTCACGGCGCTCCCAGCGGCAATCCAGGATCAGGCCGGGGTGGTCCCGCAGTTGTGCCAGGGCGTCAGCTTCATCCGCGAAGGTCATTTCCGTGGCGGGGCCGACCCGGGATACTTCGATGCGCGTGTGCGCCAGCTCCGCGACCTCCAGAGGAAGAAACCTGGAGTCATGAAAGGCCGCGGCCACGGCGTTGGCGCGCACATCCTGTTCCAAGGTCCGCCAGGGCGTCAGGGAGCCGATGCAGCCGCGCAGTTGTCCTTCCTGGGTGAGCGTGACAAAGGTGGCGCCGGGCTCTCCGAGGCGAGGATCGTCCGCGTTCAACAATGGGCTTTCAAAACGCAGGCCAAAGTGGCCGGAAATGGCCTGGTGGGCCAGCGCCAACAGGGATTGGCCAAGGCTTTCCAGGCCGCGGTCAGGCATGGGGCGTGTCCGGTTCGGTGAAGGCGCTTTCGGTGAAGGCTATGGCCGCGTAGCCCACGACCTGGCTGCTGTGCTGGCCCCGGTCGCTGGATGGCGCATCGCCCGTGTCGCCGGAATTGCGGAGATCCAGCAGATGGGGGGACAGCTGCCGGTCGCGGGCGATCTGGATCAGCGCATTGATCCCTGTGGCGCCACAGGCCTGCTCGTGGTCGGTCAGGGGCTTGCGGTTCAGGATAGCCTGGACGGTGGCGTGATCGAGCCGGCGCGCCTCGTCGTAGGGGTGGTAGTGGGAGAGATCGGAACTGACGACGATCAGCGTGTCATCGCCGTCCCACAGCGCGTCCATGACGGCGGCCACCTCTGAATCGGAAGCCCATCCCACTAGGATCGGCACCAGTTCGAAGGTTCCCAGGACGTGCTGCAGGAAGGGCAGCTGAACCTCGATGGAATGTTCTTCCGCGTGGGGCAGATCGGAGGTCTCGATGCGCGAACTTTTGGGCGCGCATTGCAGGGCTGTTCGGTCGATGGGGACAACTCCCAGAGGGGTGGCGAAGCCGTCGGCCTCGGGCACCGCCAGCCCTTCCACCGCCATGCGATGAGCGGGGCCGAACACCACGACGCGGCGGTAGGAGTGATCCCTCAGGAGGGCATAGGCGCTGGCGGCCACGGACCCGGAGTAGACATAGCCGGCGTGGGGCACGATGAGCGCCTTGGGACGCTTGACGGTTTGCGGGTGCGCAGCGGCAAGCATCGCCTTGAGGGTGGAGGCGAGGTGGTCCGCTTCGCCTGGGTAGAACCGGCCGGCGACGGCTGCGGGGCGGATGCGGTTGACCTGGGTCATCTCGCACTCCTGTTGGTTGAACTCCGGCATCAATATGGGTTAACGCATGCCAAAATCCAAGCCCTTGCCTTAGATGTCATCTTCCATCGGGTCGAGCTTCTGCGTCAGATTCCTCACGCCGCTGGCGAGCAGGGCGTGCTCATAGGTGCGCGCCTGGCTGCAGAGCAGGGCGCCATTGGGATCGAGCCCTCGGCGCAGCACGGCGCCATCGGGGCCCAGCATCCGGCCCTTGGTCGTGTCGTGCAGTTGCAGTTCCATCAGCTCCAGCACCTGGGCCGCGACGATGGGATCCACCAGCGGGAAGCACACCTCCACGCGGTGGTCCAGGTTGCGCTGCATCAGATCGCCTGAAGCCAGAAGCACTTCGGCGTCTCCACCGTTGGCGAAGCAGTAGGCGCGGGCGTGTTCCAGGTAGCGGTCGATGATGGAAAGCACGCGGATGTTGTCGGAGAGCCCGGCCACGCCGGGGCGGATGCAGCAACTGCCGCGCACGATGAGATCGATCTGCACGCCGTCCTGGCTGGCTTCGTAGAGCCGCTGGATCATGGTGGGATCCACCAGCGCGTTCATCTTCAGGATCATGCGGGCGGGGCGACCCTCGCGGGCATGGGCGCGCTCGCGCTCGAAGCGGTCCAGCAGGGCTTGCCGGAAATGCTGCGGCGCGAGGATGAGCTGGTTGAACTTCGGCGGCCGGGTGTAGCCCGTCAACAGATTGAACAGGTTCGAGAGGTCCTCGCCGAATTCTGGCCGCGCCGTGAACAGGCCCAGATCCGAATACAGACGCGAGGTCCGCTCGTTGTAGTTGCCCGTGGATAGATGGCAGTAGCGCTTGATGCCGTCGCCTTCGCGGCGGATCACCAGGCACGCCTTGCCGTGGGTCTTCAGCGCGGGCATGCCGTAGACCACGTGGACGCCCGCCTTCTCCAGGCGCCGGGCCCAGGCGATGTTGGCCTCCTCGTCAAAGCGGGCGCGCAACTCCACGATGGCGGCCACCTGCTTTCCGCGCTCCGCGGCGCGTTCCAGGGCCGCGGCGATGGGGCTGGTGCGGCTCAGGCGGTAGAGCGTCATCTTGATGGCCAGCACCTGCGGGTCTTCAGCGGCTTCGCGGACGAAGCGCACCACGCTGTCGTCAAAGCTCTGGAAGGGGTGGTGCAGCAGGATGTCGTTGTGCCGGATGGCCTCGAAGACCGAAGGATGCGCCTCGAGTTGGGGCACCGGCAGGGGCGGCATGGTCGGATCTTTCAGGTGCGGAAGCTGCAACTGGTCGTAGAGCTGCATGAGATCCGAAAAGGCGGCGAAACCATCCGTGGGATAGAGATCCTCCGGCGCCAGCTCCAGCTCGCGGATCAGGGTGTCCAGCAAATTCTGGCTGAGCCCCTTCTCGTACTGAAGCCGCACCGCCGCACCTCGACGGCGGCTGCGCAGGTGTTCCTCCACCGTCTTCATCAGATCCTCGAAGGGATCCTCTTCCAGTGGCAGATCGCTGTCCCGCGTGACACGGAGCGCTTGGCAGTTCTTGATTGCATAGCCCTGGAAGACCCGCGGAAGGTGCATGCGCACCACGTCCTCCAGGATCACGAACGCATGGTGGCCCTGCATGGAGGGCACGCGCAGGAAGCGAGGTGTGACGCTGGTTGGCACATGGATCACCGATAGCTGGGAGACGGGCAGGCCCTCGGCTTCCAGGTATTCCTCGGCGTCCAGTTCGGCCATCAGCAACATGGCGCGATTGCCCAGGCGCGGGAAGGGATGTCCCGTGTCGACCGCCAGGGGGGTGATGAGCGGCAGCAGGTTGCGCTCGAAATAATCCTGGATGAACTCCCTTTGGGCGGCGTCCAGCTGCTCGGGCTTGAGGATGTAGATGCCTTCGGCGTTGAGCTGAGGCTCGATGACGTGATGGAAGAGCGTGTGCTGGCGGGCGGCCAGTTCGTGGATGCGCGCCGATACCTTGGCGAGCAGCTGCTTGGGCGTATGTCCGTCCGGGCCGGGGTGCGTGATGCCCGCGTCGATCTGGCGCCAGATGCCGGCCACGCGGACCATGAAGAATTCGTCCCAGTTGCTGGAGACGATGCCCAGGAACTTGACGCGCTCCAGCAGGGGCACCGCCGGATCTTCGGCTTCTTCCAGCACCCGCTCGTTGAACGCCAGCCAGGAGAGTTCCCGGTTCAGGATGTATTCGGGTCGAAGACTGAGGCTGCTCATGTCAAAAAGTCTCGCATCCACATGTAAAACGGGTGTGACGTCAAGGCGTGGCCGCTAGATTTCCCCGGGGCTCGTGGCGGCGTCCAGCGTGATGGAGCTGTCTTCGGCCGGGGCTTCCTGACGCACGGGGCAGGGGGCGACGCCGCAGCGTCGGCACCAGCTGCGCTGGCAGGGATCCACGTGCGTGTGCAGCTCGCCTTCCAGCGAGGCCTCCTGGATGATGCTTCGGCCGAAGGTCTCGGCCAAGTCGTGGGCTTTGACGATGGGGTAGAACTCGGGCAGCACCATGTGGATATCCACGTGAGTGTAGCGACCGCTGCGCATGGTTCTCAGTTCGTGGATCGCGATGATATCTACCGGGCGGGTGCGGTTGATGATGGCGATCAGGCTTGCCAGCAGCTCCGGATCCTCCATGTCCAGCAACGCCTGGCTCGAGCTGCGCACGAGCTTGAAGCCGGTGTAGGCCAGCAGGCCGGAGACAGCCAGGGCCATGAGCGGATCCAGCCAGCGCAAGCCCGTGATCCACACCATAATCAGGCCGGCCGCGATGCCGAGGGTGGTCCAGAAATCCGAAAGCACATGGTGCCCATCGGCTTCGATGGCCTTGGACCGTTGGTGGCGCCCCATGCGAACGAGAAAGAATCCGAGCAGGCCATTCAAGAGACCCGCGATAAAGTTCAGCCCGAGCCCTAGTCCCAGATTCTCCAGTTTGGCGCCGTGCCATAGGGTGTCGACGGCTTCCCAGGCGATGATCACCGCCGCCAGCGAGATGAGGCCGCCCTCGAAGACGGCGGAGAAATGCTCGATCTTGCCGTGCCCGTAAGGATGTTCGCGATCGGCGGGTTTGTCCGCGAAGATCACCGCGCCCAGGGCGAAGATGGCCGCCAGCACGTTGACGACGCTTTCGATGGCGTCGGACAGTAGCGCCGCGGAGTGGCTCACGCTGTAGGCGTAGAACTTCAGGCCGAGGATGAGGATGCCGGCGCCGATGGACAGGAGAACCACCCGCAGGCGGGTTTTCTGGGAAAGGTGTTCGGTGCTCATGGGACCGCCAGAGGAAGGTAATGCTTCATCATCGCCCGGACTTGAGATGCCGACAACGCACTGGCTAGGCGATGCGCAGATCCAGGTATGGGGACATTGTGCAAAAAACGATATTGATCTTTGGATTCAAATGGTGCGATATTGAGACTCGGTATCAACAACTGGTTGCGGCCTCGCCTCATCCATCTCATCCATCTCTCGCTTGGAGCGTTCCCATGAAACGCCTTGCCATCGGCCTGTCTGTCTCTCTTTTGGCCGCGCTGCGCGGCTTCGCCCAGTCCAGTCCGGAGCCATCCGATCCAATCCATTCCGTTCCTGCGTTCATTCAGGCCCAAGAAGCTCCATCGCCCTGTCGACCGCTGTTCAGCACCTCCGCCGGGATCACCGAGACGAACGTCCTGGAACTCGAATTCGGAGGACAGAAGCTGGCCCAGAGGGATGGTTCTCAATCCCTGCTATTTCCGACCCAGTTCAATCTGGGGGTCGCCTCCTGGGTGGATCTCCGTTTGGGGTGGTCGGCCCACAACCGTCTGCAGGGGGTGGATGGATCGAGGGCCGAGGGGTTCGGCGATCCGCAGATCGGCACGCAGATCCGTTTTCTCCCCCAGCAGGCCTGTGGAGTGGATCTGGGGTTGGCCTACTGGCACAAGTTCTCCCTGGCCAGCGCGCACAAGGGCATTGGAACCGGGGCCTCCGACGATTCCGCAGTCCTCGTCCTGACGCGGACATCGGGGAACTGGGTGTTCGATGTGAATGTGGGGGCCAATTGGGTGGGACGCGCGGATGACGCCCGTGGAGGGCGCGTCCGCCAACCGGTGGGCTCGTTCTGCGCCACCTGGCTGGTGGCTTCGGGCTGGAACGTGACCCTGGATACCTATGCGATCGGCGCGACCGAGCTGAGCCCCACCGTTATTTCCAGCATCCTGGCCGTGAGCCGGCGCATCTCTAGGGATCTGACCTTGGATATCGCTGTGGAGTCAGGCCTCAACCAGGCCGCGCCAAGACTGGGTTTGAACGCGGGTTTGGTCTGGCGCATGGGTCGAATCAAATAGACAATCGCTGTCGGAAAGTGCCCTATTTGGCCTTGGCCAGCAGATCCTTGACCGCGTCCTTGTGGACCATGAACGTGAGCATTTTCAGCTTCACGTAGTCGCCGCGGTAGAAGTAATAGCCGGGGAACATGCCGCGCTGGGAGGAACGGGCTGAATCTTTGACGAGGAACCAGTCCTGCCCACCTTTTGAGATATAGCCCACCACATGCAGGCCGTGGTCGTCCTCGGAGGTGTGGTTCGTGAAGCGGAACTCGCGGGCGCTCTGGTCGATGCGATCGGATGGGATATCAAAGCTGGGGATGATGGCGATGTTCTCGGCGCCGTTGTATCCGGGTTCGCTGACATCGCCGCCGATGGCCACCGTGTAGCCCTTCTGGATCGCGCGCTTGAAGGCGCTGTACCAGTCGTTCAGCGGCACGTTCAGATAGTCGGTGGTGTGCGCCCAGTTGTCGGGCACCTCGTAGGCGGCGTGAGCCCAGAAGGGGGCGTAATGGAAGGACATGACATCCACGTAGTCGTCCGGATTCAGGTTCACGATTTCCTGGCGGAAGGTCTGGGGCGTGTAGGTGCGCCCCTCGAATGTGAGCTTCGCTGGGGGAGCGCCCAGGTGCTTGTCGAGGATCAGGCGGACCGTGGCGATGATCTGATCCGCGTTCCAGTTCTGGGTGCGCTTCACAAGTTCCAGGTAGGCACTCAGTTCGCCGATCAGTAGCTCGTGATTGAAGGCGGTTTCGCCTGCCTTCAATCCGGTGTAGTCCGTTTCGGGCACGACGCCGTAGGCTTTCCAGATCCTCAGCACATCGCCGCTTTCGCCGCCTTCTGCCACGAGGCTGGTGCCCTTGGTTCGCACGAATTCACGGACCTTCTCGACGTAGTTCCAGTAGACCGTGTGCATTTCGGACAGCTTCAGCTCGCGGCCATGGAGACGCTTCAATTCCGATTCAAGGAATGACGTCGTGGAAAAGCACCAGCAGGTATTCGTCCACCACTGGCGCTTGGGCGGAAGATGCCAGGCCGCCTGGAACGCCTGGGGACTCGCTGGCCGATCCATCGCTGAGAAATCCAGGCTCAGGGTGCGCATGGGTTTGAGATCCGCGCTTTCTCCCACTGTGGATGGTGCCAGTCCCTTCTCGCGGGTCAGGAAGGCCTCTCGGTCCAGGAGCTCCTGCTTCTCGCGCGCCGTCGGAACGATGTCCTTGTAGATGGCCGGTTGCGCGTTCAACGCAAGGCTTCCACAAAGTCCGGCAACCAGCAGCAGGCTTGCGTTCGGGATGGAAAGGCGATGGGGCATGGCGGATCCTCCATGGTCCGGACCAGTCTAGATCCTTTCATCTCTCCACCTGCTTGGACATGACCGAGCCTAGCGATTCTTTTTTCGCGAAGACGCGGTGGTCGGTCGTTTCATCGATGCTGATGCCGATTCGCTCACCAAGTTTCTCACCTGCATGAGCACATTCTGGATCCGCTGCTGGAGGGGGGCGCTGTTTATCTGAATAGCCCTTTGCTGAGCTGCCTCCAGCATGAGGAGGGCCTCCGATGGTTTCCCGGAGTTGGCGAGCTGGACAGCCTGGGTCACCATGGCGCGCAGATCCTGTTCTTCTAGGTCATTGAGCTGCTGTTTGGCTTCTCTCCCACGGGGCGTTCCCCAGAATTTCCCTGCCACTTGGTTCAGCAGGGGCAAGGCTTTCTCTCGATCATTTCGCGCGAGATGGGTTACCCCAAGCCAGAATGGGAAATCGGGTTCATTGGGATACGCGAGAATGGCCTTCTCCTGAAAGGAGACGCTTTCCTCGAGCCGATTGATATCCAGTGCGTATAGCTGGCTGATCAGTTTCATGACATCGAGCTGAAAGGGTGGTTGTTTCTGGCTTCTCAGCAGGTATTCGCGAGCAAGGACTAGATCGGGTGAAAGGGTATCGGGACGGGCCGTGTATCCCATGTTGTGCGCAGAGATCGTCTTCCCTGCCAGAATCTGAATCATGGGGTCATCGGGCGCCCCCTCCGCAGCCTTCATGAGATATGGGATGGCCTCGGAGCGGTTGGCCGCCTGTAGCAATTGGATGCCCTGTCCAAATTGTGCAGTGGCGCAGGCCGGATTGATACTTTCCGCCGCCTTGAAGTGGGCTCTCGCAAGATTCGCGAAATCCTCACTGAGGCGCGAAAGAGAAAGCGTGAGCAGACCAAGCCTTCCGTGGACTTGGTCCAGGGGGATGGGATGGCTGCTGAAGGTGCCATCGACCGCTAGGCTATCCAGGGTGAGGACACGGATGGGGATGGAATGGCGCGCCAGTATCTGGGCCAAGTATTCATGGAGTTCGGCATCCAGCGTTTCGGATAGACCAAGAAAGGCCTTTGGGAAGGCGTCTTTGGGGGGAACACCCTCGGCGAGCATGCGCATGAAGGTTCGGAGTTGTCGGCTCCGCTCCATGTTGCCCAGCATCAGGTAGTGGACCAGGAGCCAGGATCCGGCATAGAAACGGTCAACCTGCATGGAATCAGAGGAACCGTGAATCGGCGCGTTCTCCGATAGCAATTGGCGGACGGACATGAGTTGCAGTGTCTGAATCGTGATGAAGCGGTTCTTGTCCGGCGAGCCCAGGCGGACCTTGTTTCCATCTGTGGTCATCGTGCTGTAGAGCTCAGCCATGCCCTCATCCAGCCAGGTCGGAATATTGGGGAAATGCTGGTGGAGGAACTGATGCAGATACTCATGGAAGACGGTTCGTTCGACATGTTCGATGTCCATTCGCAGGGCGATGTAATTGCCGTCCGGACGGGGTGAACACCATCCCCCAACCCACTTTTGGTCACGATAGGGGTTGAATGTGGATTCCTGATTGAACAAATAGACATAGCTGGGAACTGGATCCTGGGTGGCAGGACCGCCGCGTTCTGGACCCGAGGTCATCTGACGTACGACTTCGCGCAAGGTCTCGAAATCCTGGGAAACCGCCCTGGTTGCGGCGGGCGAGACGCTGGAAAAGAATCGGAAGTGGGCGCTGGAGCCCTCGATCCAAGCCTTTCGATCGGCGGGTGTCACCGTTGGGACGGTCGCCTGGAGTCCAGAAACACACAGAAATAGACACAGGACAGCACACCGATGAAACGCCGAACCTGGGTTTCTGAACATGAGGCCCCCGTACTCTTTCGGATTTCAGACAATAGATGTCAAGTCTATCCAAACGACGACAGAAAACCCTTCGACCCGGAAAATCAGGTTGTGCAACGCCTGCCTTCCATTCACTTAGAACTTCGCTTTCAGACGCGAACCCGCTCGTGGCGTGGCTTTGGTCACAGGCCCATGACCTTGCGGAGCTGCGCGACCAGTTCTTCACCTTTGAGGGGCTTGTACAGCACGGCGCAGGCTCCCAGCTCCTTGAGCTTGGCTTCGCGATCGACGTCTCGTGCGGCGGTGAGGATGACGACAGGGAGCTTGGGATCGGCCCTGCGCGCCATGCGGGCGACGCTCTGGCCATCCAGATTGGGCATGTTGTAGTCGCTCAGCAGCAGGTCCGGCTTGGCGTTCCGAATGGCCTCCAGGGCTTCCAGCGCGGAGCCTGGAAGCAGGTCCTCCACCTCGAAGCCAGCGTCCTCCAAGAAGCCCCGGATGTATTGCCGCATGAAGGCGCTGTCGTCGATCACCAGGATCTTGGGCATCTCGCAAATCCATCCATAAGACTTGGGCGAGGATAGCACTTAAGCGTGATGCTGTCGCTGCGAGACCCAGTTCATGACTTCCAGGGGCGTCATGCGGTTCAGATCCAGGGCATTCAGCTCCTCGCGCAACGGATCCGGTGCGGGTTCCTCAAACAGGGGCAGGGCCGGTTGGATGGCGTCTGGCTTGCGGCGCTTGGGCGAGGTGATGGGGGGCTCCGTGGTCTCAGCCAGGATGCGCTGCGCCGCGGTGATGACGGATTTCGGAACGCCGGCCAAGCGTGCCACCTGGATGCCGTAGCTGCGATCGGCCGGGCCTTCCGCGATGCGATGCAGGAACAGCAGATGCTCTTCCCATTCCTGGACTTCCACGTGCAGATTGCGGAGGCGGGGATCTTCCGCGAGCTTGGTGAGCTCGAAGTAGTGCGTGGCGAACAGCGTCCGGGGCGCTCCCCCGCGGGTATCGCGCAGATGCAGGGCGATGGCTTCGGCCAGGGCAAGGCCATCCCGCGTGGAGGTTCCGCGGCCGATCTCGTCCAGGATCACCAGACTGGCGGGGGTGACCTGCGACAGGATGCGCGCGGTTTCGGTCATCTCGACCATGAACGTGCTTTGGCCCTTGGCCAGGAAATCGCTGGCGCCGATGCGTGTGAAGATGCGATCCGTCAGCGAGAAACGCATCAGTTCCGCGGGCACGAACGAGCCGGTCTGCGCCAGCACCACCAGCAGCGCGCCGGTGCGCAGGAACGTGGACTTGCCGCCCATGTTGGGGCCCGTGACCACGGCCATGGGATGTTCGCTTCTCAGGTCCAGATCATTGGGGATGCACTCGCGGCCCAGACGCGATTCCAGCATGGGATGGCGGGCGGCGCTCAGGATCAGTTCGCGGCCTTCCACGATCTCGGGCCGGATCCAGCCGTTGTGCCGGGCTTTTTCGGCGAAGGAGGCCAGCACATCCAGGCGCGCGACGGCCTGCGACAGTTCTGTCAAATCCGCCCGACGATCCAGGACCAGCGCCAGAAGCCTGCGGAACTGGGCTTCTTCGAGCTTCAGCTGATCGGTTTCCGCCGAGAGTAGCTTCTGCTCGAAGCTCATGAGCTTTTCGGTGGTGAACCGCTCGGCGTTGGCCAGGGTCTGCTTGCGGATGAAGTGCGCGGGCGCGGCCGCCAGGTTGGCTTTCGTGATCTCGAAGTAGTAGCCGAAGACGCGGTTGTACTTGATCTTCAGGCTCTGGATGCCGCTGGTGGCGCGTTCTTCCTCCTCCAGCTCCAGCATCACCTGCTTGGCGTCGCGCGCCAGACGCCGAACGGCGTCCAGTTCCGCGTCCACCCCTTCGTTGACGACGCCGCCCTTGTCCACCTCCAAAGGCGGGGCTTCCGCCAGGCAGCGCTTCAGTTCCGCGAGCAGCTCGCCGCACAGCGGCGTCGTCTCGATCCAGAGTTCCAGATCGTTGGCCTGCTCGAACCACCCCTCGTGGGCGAGCAGGGCTGGCAGCTTCTGAAGCTGCGCCAACCCTTCGCGCAACTGGCCCAGCTCTGGTGGCGTCGCAAGGCCCATCGCCACGCGCCCCAGCAGGCGATCCAGATCAGGAACCGAGCCCAGCAGTTTCTGGATGGGCTCGCGGCGACGATCCTCCGTCAGCCAGGCCACCTGGGACCAGCGCTTCTCGAGGCCGGCCCGCTCGCGTAGGGGCTGGTCCAGCCACCCGCGCAACAGGCGCGAGCCCATGCGCGTGCGGCAGGCGTCCAACAGGGCCAGCAGGCTGCCCTGCTTGGAGCCATCCAGGGTGTTGGCGAAGACTTCCAGATGGCGGGCCGACGTGGCATCCAGCAAGGGACCCACGGCGCCTAGTTCCAGCGAGATGCCCTGGATATGGGCGGGGCGCCCTTTCTGGGTGGCCTCGATCTGGTCCAGCAGCGCGCCCAGCGCGCCAATGGCGGCAGGGAAGGGATCCAGTCCCACGCCTTCCAGGTGCGTCCATCCAAAAAACGCGAGAATCTGCTGCCGCGCGCGTTCTGGTTCGAAGCGCCAAGCGGGCAGGCTCGTGCGCGCCGCTTCCAGTTCGAAATCATCCTTCGATCCTTCCGGAAGGATCAATTCCTGGGGGGCCAGCCGCTCCAGCGTGGAGGCGAGGAGTTCGCAGCCTTCGCCGGGGATGACGCGAAGCTGTCCCGACGCCAACTGCAGCAGGGCGATGCCCCAGCTCTCCTTGATCCGGTGGATCGAGGCCAGCCAGCGTCCATCGTCATCCAGCCACGTGCCCGGCGTGATGATGCGCTTGATGGCGCGCGGCAGCAGTCCCTTGACCTCTTCGGGTTTGGCGGTGGGCTCGGCGATGGCCGCCGAATAACCGGCCGCCAGCAGCTTGGGCAGGTAGGATTCCAGCGCGAAGTGCGGCACGCCGCACATGGGGGTCTCAGATTCAGAGCCCCGTCCCCGCATCGTCAGCGCGATCTCCAACACTGGTGCGGCCTTGACGGCGTCCTCGCCGAGCAGTTCGTAGAAGTCGCCCATGCGCGTCAGCAGGATCGCATCCCCCGCCTCGCGCTTGAGCGAGGCGATCTGCTGGAACATGGGTGTGGACATGGGTGATCCTGAGTGGGGCTGGGAGCGATGAACGTCGGATTCCGCTGGGGCGCGTTCGCGCTACATCCCCTCGCAGACGCGTTCGAGGGCTTCCACGAGCGGCGCGATGGAGGCTTCGTCGAGGGAGCAGAAGGCGATGCGGATGTAGCGGTCGCCCTGGCTGACGACGCCGACGCTTTCATCCTTGATCAGCTTCTGGCGCACATCGCCGGCGTTCAGGCCTTCACGAAGCTTCAGAAGACAGAAGCAGCCTGCGTTGAAAGGGAAGATGGTCCAGTGGCGGGTGGGGCGGTCGAGCGCGGCCTTCAGGGTGCGGTAGCGGCGCTCCATGATCATGCGCAGGCGCTCGAATTCCGCCTCGTGGCGCGGGTCCGCCAGCTCGATCTCGGTCAGGTGCTGGCTGATCCCCACGGGGCTGCCGATGCCGCTGCGCACCAGTCCCATGCACTTGTCGACCAGGATCTCGGCGGCTTCCTTGGCGACGCCGAAGTGCAGGAAGGCCGTGCGTCCGCCGAAGAACGAGAGCTCTTTCGTGATGCCGTCGCATTTCAGGGGGATCAGGTTGGGGCTGCGGCCGATGAGTTCGAAGAAGAGGCTCTTGGATTCACATTCCTGCTCGAAAACCAGGCCGTGATAGGCGTCGTCGCACCAGACGATGAGCGTGCGTTGTTCCGAGGCTTCTACGATCACGTCGGCGATGGCCTTCATCTCGGCTGGTGTCGGGCTGTATCCGTTCGGATTGCTGGGGAAGTTCAGCAGCAGGTGCGCCTTGTGCCCGGTCTGGGCGAGGGTGCGGCGCAGGCCTTCGACGTTGAATCCGCCCTGGTCGTTGTAGAAGGGAAAGGTGTCGAACCGGCCCGCCATGCGGATCTCGAAGACCTGTTGATAGTTGTCCCAGTGCAGGTCGGGGATGATCATCGTCTCGCCCGGCGTGAAGAACAGCTCCGCGCCCATGGTCAGCGCGTGGCAGATGCCAATGGTCACGGCACCAAGCCCGACCTCGGCCATGCGCGCGTCCTCCTTCACCAGCTTGGCGTGCCAGGCCTTGCGCGCGGCCTCGCGACCCTGCACTGGGCTGTATAGGAAGGCGTCGGCGGGGTTCAGGCCGGAGAGCTTTTCAGCGATGGGCGCAAGGGGGATGGGATTGCCCTTGCCGTCCGTGATCTGTCCGATGGTGGCGTTGATCTGGCAGTTCTTGGCCTGCCCGGCCTGGAATGGAATGCCCTTGGGCGAGAAGGATCGCTGGCCCAAGGGGGAGAGCGCGTTCAGGATCTGCGGTGAGACAGCCTTCAATCGCTCGTTGCGTTCCTGGGCTTCGGGATGAATGTTCACGGACACCTCGTGAACACAAGATTAACAAAGATCGCTGTTAGGGCCGACCATCCCAGCGCCATGAAATCCCCAGGAGCAGCGCTGCGGCCGCCAGCGCCACCAGGGCCACGGCGCTCCAGAGGCCCACGGCACCTGCCATCCAGCCCCCGGCCGTCAAAAGGCGGCTTCCCGCCATGGGACCCAGGGTGATGCCGCAGGAGAACGCCAGGCTGTGCAGCCCCAGAACGCGCCCATGCTGATGGGCGGGGGCGCGGTAGCTGGTCAACGTGGCAAGGGTCGGGATGGCCAGGATCTCGCCGACCGTCCAGATGATGGTGCAGAGTGCGAGGTACGCGCAGCCGCTTCCGAAGGGCATCAGTACGAAGCCCATGGCTAGCGCCGCAGCTCCCATTGCCGCGACGCGCGCGCCGTGAAAGGCATCCGCCACATGGGTTGCGGGCATCTGGAACAGCACGATCAGGATGCAGTTCAGGGCCATGAGGCGGCCGATCCCGGCCTCGCTCAGATGATAGAAATCCCGCAGGTACGGCGCGTAGGTGCTGACCACTTGGGCGAAGACCAAGCCCATGCCGAACGCCGCTACCAGCAGCAGGATGAGAAACCCGTCGCGCCGCATTCCCGTGCCTGGAACGGTCTTCGTTTCGCAGGCGGCCTTTTCTATCTCTGACTTGGGAGGGTGCGTTTCGGGAAATAGCCGGAGCAGCGCGATGGCGGCCAGCAGGCAGGTGATTCCATCCACCCAGAACAGCAGGCGGTAATCGTATTGCGCCAGGATTCCGCCCACGACGGGGCCGATGGTCGCCCCCAGGTTATTGGCGAGCCGATTGAGCACGAAGCCCTTGGCCCGCCGCTCTTCCGGGCAGTTGGCGGCCATGGCGGTCGCGTTGGCGGGCCAGAGGGCGGATGCGAAGAAACCCCACAGGGTCGTGCAGGCCAGGATCCACGGGAAGGTGCGCAAAAAGGCAAGTGCGATCAGCAGCAGGCCAGCGCCCGTGAGGCTCAACCGCTGAATGCGGTAGGCCCCCATGCGGTCCGTGAGCACGCCGCCCGCCCAGGCGCCCCCCAGCATGCCAGCCCCGTATCCGCTCATGACCAGGCCCGCCTGGGCCATGGGAATGCCCAAGGTTTGTTTCAGATAGAGGGTCATGAAGAACACGACCATCGAACCGCTCATATTCACCAGCTGAACGCCCGCGAGCATCCAGGCCTTGCGGGGCATTCCGGCGTAGGTGTCGCGGTAGCCGCCCCAAAGGCGGGCCATGAGATGGGGTTGGGTGGTCGAGCCTTCCTTTGCTGCCATGAAGGATGATCTCGGAGACGCGTCCTTCATTTCAGATCGAGTTGCTCTCCGGCCTTCAGAGAGCAGACCCGGGATTGGCCATTCCAGTGGATTTCCGCCTGGATCGCGCTGGCGGCCTTCAGTTTGGCGGCGGATACGCGGCCTTCCTTCCACGCGAGATCCACGCTCAGCCCTCCGCGCAGGTTCAGGCCGTTCACCTGACCGGATTTCCAGGCATCCGGCAGCGCGGGAAGCAGGTCCACTTCCACCTTGGGGCGAAGCCCATCCCAGTCCATCCGGCTTTGGGCCAGCATCTCAAGCACGCCGGAAGCTCCGCCGAAGTTGCCATCGATCTGGAAGGGGGGATGGGCGTCGAACAGGTTGGTGTAGGTTCGTTCTGGGGCCAGCAGATTCTGCAGCAGGGTGTAAGCGCGGTTGCCATCCCGCAGGCGGGACCAGAAGTTGATCTTCCAGGCGAGGCTCCAGCCCGTGCCCAGATCCGTGCGCTGTTCCAGCGTCTTGCGGGCGGCGGCGGCGAGGTCTGGCGTGTGCCTGGGATCAATCTGGTGGCTGGGGTGCAGGGCATACAGATGGGAGACATGACGATGATCCTGCTCGGGTGCTCCGGCGTCCCAGTCGTCCTGCCATTCCTGAAGCTGGCCAGCCTTTCCGATTTTGAAGGGGGCCAAGCGCTGGCGCGCCGCGAGAACCTGGGCGCGGAAGTCGGCGTCGATCCCCAGCAATCGGCTGGCAGTGGCCACGTGATCGAAGAGATCGCGCAGAATGGCGTTGTCCATGGTAGGGCCAGCGCAGATGCTCACATCCGGATGATGGGCGTTTTCGGGCGAGATGCTGGGAGCCGTGACCAGGGTCTTGTGCTGGGGATCTTCCACCAGCGTATCGAGGAAGAATTGGGCCGAGCCCTTGAGCACGGGGTAGATGCGCTGGAGGTAGGCGGCATCAAGACGGAACTCGTAGTGGTCCCACAGGTTCGTGCAAAGCCAGGCGCCGCCCATGGGCCAGAGGCCCCAGAACGCTCCATCCACCGGGGAAGTTGCGCGCCAAAGATCCGTGTTGTGGTGGGCGACCCAGCCTCGGGCGCCATACATGGCGCTGGCCGAGCGCTGGCCGCTTTCGGAAAGATCCTCCGCAAAGCGCACCAGTGGGTCCACGCATTCGGGCAGGCCCGCTGGGTCCGCAGGCCAGTAGTTCATTTCCGTGTTGATGTTGATGGTGTATTTGGAGCCCCAGGGGGGCGAGAGGCGGTCGTTCCACAGGCCTTGTAGATTGGCGGGCTGGCCGCCGGGCCGGGAGGAGGAAAGCAGCAGATACCGGGCGTACTGCACATACAGCGCCGCCAGGGCAGGATCCTTGTGCGAAAGGTTGCGGGCCACGCGTTCGTCTGTCGGCAGATTCGCGGCATCCGCATCCTGGCCAAGGTTCAGGTTCATGCGCTCGAAGCGGGGATGAAAGTCTGACGCATGGCGCAGCAACAGGGCATCGAACCCGAGCTTTTCCGCGGCCTGGATGCGCTTGGCGACCTGGGCGGCGGGATTGCCCGAGACATCCTTCCAGGACTTGTAGCTGGTGGCGCCGTCAAAGATGACGGTGATGCTATTGGCACCCTTGACCATGAAGACCTGCTGGCCGGAGCGAACCATGCCGCCGTCGGGAATCACGCGCAGATTCGCGCTGAAGCGAAGGGCGCCAGGGATTCCCGAAGCCTCGCCGTTGCGGCCGTACAGGCCGATGCCAAGGCTGTTGGCGCTGGAATCAGAATCCTTTTGGGGCGAAGTGAGATGGAACACCGCGTTCAGTGCCCCGGCGCGATCCGCCTTCAAGCGCATCACCAGGACATTGTCTGCGGCGCTGGCGAAGTACTCGCGCGTGTAGCGCACGCCATCCACGGAGTAAGTGACTCGCGCCAGTGCCTGCTCCAGGTCCAGCTCGCGACGGTAGTCCGTGGCCCGTTGGTGATCGGGGAAGCTGATCTCGAGATTGGCCAGCGGCTGGTAGGGCATCTGGCTCATGGGTTTGCCCATGAGATCGGATTGGGCCAGGGCCTGCGCCTCCGCATACTTCCCTTGGAAAAGGTGCCGGCGGACTTCCGGCAGGGCCGCCTTCGCCGCGGGATTATCGGCGTTGTAGGGACCGCCAGCCCATAACGTGCCTTCATTGAGGGTGAGGCGTTCGGTGTCCACCCCGCCCATGATCAGGGCGCCGATCCTTCCATTGCCGATAGGAAGGCCTTCGGTGATGGTCTCAATGCCAGGCTCTCGGTACCAGAGCTTCAGATCCGAGGCCATCGAAGCGTTCGTGGCGAAAAGGCATCCGATCAGCGCGAGGGTTGACCAATGAATCCGTTTTTTCATGCGTCACCTTGAACACGATGTTCATGGGCCACTGGACTTAGCTTTCGCATTTCCATAGCCACGAACCATCAGGCTTCCAGCTTGACCTGAAATTCATTCTTCATCGCGGGGATTTTCGGTCCGCGCCGAAAAAGCAAAGAGCCCGGAAAACTCCGGGCTCTTTGCTTTGTTTGGTTGGCG
>DAOPYE010000012.1:0-8350 GCA_035352715.1 Holophaga sp.
TCCAGGTTCGCCCGGATCTCCTCCAGCTCCCAGATGGTCTCCATGAGCTGCCGCGTGCGCTCCTGCACGCGGAACTCCAGCAGACGGTTCTGGCGCTCGATCTCGTCCCGCGAGATCCGCAGGCGATTCGTCATCACTTCGAAGCTGCGCCCCAGGGCCTCCATCTCGTCCCCGGTGCGGATCCGCACATCCACACTGTCCAGATCCCCCTGCGCCACCCGCTGCACCCCCGCCGTGAGCTGCTGCAGCGGAGACACCAGCTGCCGGGCCAGGTACCACACGACGCCCAGGCCAAGCACCAGCGCGCCCAACCCCGCCCATACGCCCTGCCAAATGTCACGGCGCACCGCGCGCTGAAGGGGATCCGTCGAAAAGCCCAGAACCAGGCTGCCCATGGGCTGGCCGCCGCGCGGGAAAACGAACGGCGCCGCAGCCAGATAGAGCGACTCCTTTGGGTAATAACGCTGGCCGTTCGAACCGAAGGCCCTCACGCCGGATTTGACCCAGGTCGGCGTGGTCTCCGTCGCCCACAGCAGGCGATCATCGGTATCGAAGATGGCGCAAAAGGTGACTTCGGGATCGGCCAAGCCCTTGCCCAGAACCCTGGCGACCGCGGCCCCAAACGGCTGGGAGGATCCCTGTCCCGGCCGTATTTCTTGAATTTCCGACGCCGAAGCCAGAACGAAATCCAGGTGATCGAGGGCTCTCCGCGCGTTCCGCTCCATCTGCATCCGCGTGAGCTGACCGAAACGACGAGGCACGCAGAAGGCGTTGAAGAACGCAAAGCCGAGCACCATCAGTCCGATCACCGCGATCAATTTCGTCTTGATGGATAGCCGTGGCATGAAGCGGCCTCAGAGAGGGCGCAGGAAATGAAATCCCGCAGCGCCGTACGTTCGGGAGTCTAGCAGAGCCCAAGCCGCTCCTTCGGCGGCTTCATCCACATCCAATCGCTCATCGGCGGACGTTTCCCAGACCACCAGGCCGTCCGCATCCAGCCATGGACGCAGGCGCGGCGCCAGTTCCCGCCACAGCGCAACCGACTCGGCGTAGGGCGGATCCGCGAAGATCAGCTTCAGGTTCCGGAAGGCGTCGGCGGGAAGCCGCCGGACGTCTTTGGCGATCACGCCGATGTCCGTGCCGCGCGCGTTTTCGTTCAGCAGCTTCAGCGCCCTGGGATCCCGCTCCACGGCGCTCACCGGGGCGTAGCCTCTCGACCACGCCTCCAGCGCCACCGCGCCCGTGCCGGAGAAGAGATCCAGAAACGAGGCTTTGGGCCAGCGCTGAAGAATCGAGAAAAGGGCTTCGCGCGCGCGGTCCGAGGTGGGCCGGATGGACAGTTCCCCCGGCTCCGGCCCCTTGAGCCGACGCGCCCGCAGCGATCCAGCGATGATGCGCACGGAAGACTAGATCGACCAGCGGAGCAGCGTTCCACCCCAGGTGAAGCCCGCGCCGAAAGCCGCCAGGATCACCAGATCGCCCTTCTCCACCTTGCCCGCGACCGCCGACTGGTGCAGCGCCGTGGGGATGGTGGCCGCCGTCGTGTTGGCGTATTTCGAGATGTTGTTCGCCATGCGTTCGGACGGGATCTCCAGGCGCTTGGCGGCGGCATCCATGATGCGGATATTGGCCTGATGGGGCACGAACAGGGCCAGATCCTCCGGCTTGAAGCCGTTGCGATCCAGCACCACGCGGCTCACTTCGGCCATATCGCGAACGGCGTTCTTGTACACCTCAGCGCCCTGCTGGTAGATGTAGTGCTGCTTGGCGTCCACGGTGGCGTGGCTCGTGGGCCGCAGGCTGCCGCCGGCGGGCATGTTCAGGTAGGGCGCGCCCACGCCGTTGATGTGGTGCTCGAAGTCCAGGATGCCGTAGCCATCTTCCACCGCCTCGACGATGACCGCGCCCGCCCCGTCGCCAAAGAGCACAGCGGTCGTGCGATCGGTCTTGTCGATGATGGAGGACATCACGTCCGCGCCCACCACCGCGATGCGCTTAAATCGGCCAGAACCGACCATCCCCGCCGCCGTCGTCAGGGCGAACAGGAATCCGGAGCAGGCGGCGTTGAGGTCAAACCCGAACGCCTTGGTCGCGCCCACCTTGTGCTGGATGAGCGCCGAGGTGCAGGGGAAGACCATATCCGGCGTCACCGTGGCCGTGATGATGGCATCCAGTTCATCCGCGCCGATCCCGCGGCGGTCGAGCGCCATCTGCAGCGCCTTCGCGCCCAGATCCGAACTGGCCATGCCCGGTTCCACCCAGTAGCGCGTCTTGATGCCCGTGCGCGTCGTGATCCACTCGTCGCTCGTATCCATCATGGTGGCCAGATCATCGTTGGTGATGACGCGTTCCGGGAAGCACTCCCCCGTAGCCGTGATGCCGACAGGAATTGAGAACGGACGAGCCAAGGATGCCTCCAACGAAGAAGCGCCAGAGGCGCCAAGTTCCGATTGTGAGGGATCGGCGTCCACATTTCCATGGAAAGCCCTTGAGGACGCCCCGCGCCCAGCGCCATTCTGGATGAATGAAGACCCTCGCCGTCCTGCCCTCCCGCTACGCCTCCAGCCGCTTTCCCGGCAAACCCCTGACGCCGATCCTGGGTAAGCCCATGATCCAGTGGGTGTGGGAGGCCGCGCGCCGCGCGCCCGGCGTGGACCGCGTGGTGGTCGCCACGGACGATGCGCGCATCCAATCGGCGGTCCAGGCCTTTGGCGGCGAAGCGCTGATGACCAACCCCGCTCTGCCCTCCGGCACCGATCGCGCCGCTGCGGCGCTGGCCCTGCTGGATGAGCCCTTCGATGTCATCGTGAACATCCAGGGCGACGAGCCCACCATGCACCCGGAGACCGTAGGCGCCCTGGTGGCGCTCATGAAGGATCAGCCCGAGCTGGAGTTGGGCACGGTCGCCTGCCCCTTCCAGAGCGCCGACGAGATCTTCAATCCCAATATCGTGAAGGTGGTCATCGACGATCGCCAGCGTGCCCTCTACTTCAGCCGCAGCCCCATCCCCTACGTGCGCAACGCCTCGGACTTCAGCCTGGATTTCCGGCCCTGGCTGGACCCGGAGCAGCTCAAGCACTTCCGCCGCCATCTGGGGCTCTACGCCTACCGCCCTGACGCGCTGAAGGCCTTCATGCAGCTGCCACCCCATCCCCTCGAGAAGCTGGAGATGCTCGAACAGCTCCGCGCCCTGGGATCGGGCATGGCCATGGGCGTGGCACATACGCCCCACATCAGCCTGGGCGTGGATACGCCGGGCGACGTGGCCATCGTGGAAGCCGTGCTGAGGCAGCAAATCTAGCGCTTGAACCGCAGAACCCGTCGGACCACGCCCGCGCATTCGTCCACGCGCACCAGGTAGGTGGCGGCGAAATAGCTCAGTCCGTAGAGACCCAGCACCATCAAGGCCAGCAGGATGGGGTTGCCCGGCGGCAACGCGCCCTTCAGGGCCCAGGCGATCCCGGCGGCCGCGAGCGCCGAGGCCCAGAGCTTCGCCGTGAACCGCGCAGGCAGGCCCGTGACGCCGATGCGCCGATTGAGCCGCGCGCGCAGCAGCGTGAACTCCACCCATCCCGCCACGCCAGCGGAAGCGGTCAATCCGGCCGCACCCCAGCGCACTGAGAGCCCCAGCGCCGAGGGCAGCCACAGGGCGCAGGGAATCCCCAGCCCGGTGGTCAGCGTCAGGCGCACCAGGGCGAAGCGCAGGGGCGAGCGCGTATCCCGCAGCGCATAGAAGGTGGAGGCGTACAGGCGTCCCAGGGTGGAAGCCAGCAGCCCCACACCAGAACCGGCGATGATGCCCCACACGTAGAGCGTATGGGCGTGGGTGAAGCGCCCGGACTGGAACAGCGCGGCGGTGATCACATCGCCCAGGGCGAAGAAGGCCATGGCGGAGGGCACGATGAAGAACGCGATGCGGCGCAGGCCCGCGTCCAGGCGCGTCCGCAGGGCTTCGGAGGCCTGCGCGTCCAGCACATGGGCATCCTGGCCCAGGGCCCGGGACATGGCGGGCAGCTCGGCCGCCGAGACCGCCATGCCGAAAAGGCTCACGGGCAGCATGTTGATGGATGCGGCCGTGGTCATGGCCGCCATCGCCCCTTCGCCCAGCAGGCTCGCCAGCGCCTGATCCACGTACGAACTGATCTGCACGACGCCCCGGCTGAAGACCACAGGGCCGAAGTTGCGCACCACCTCGCGCACGTGTTCCGAACGCAGATCCAGGCTCAGGCGCAGATGGCGGGCCAACCGCAGTGTGGTGGGCAGCTGCACGCCGAACTGCAGCGCGGCACCAAGCACCGTCCCCCAGGCCAGCCAGATTGCTAATGATTCCTGGCGGGCATGGCGAAAGAGCACCATCGTGACGATCATCGCCAAGTTCCACAGCACCGGCGCGGCGTAGGAAAGGAAGAACTTGCGATGGCTATTCAGGATGCCCAGGCACCACGCGGAACACACCAGCAGCCCCGTTCCGGGAAACAGGATGCGCACCAGCAGGATGGTCAGCTCGCGCTTCGCGCCACTGTAGCCCGGCGCGATGAGCCAGAGCAGCGCAGGCGTGGCAAGCACGCCGATCAGCACGATGCAGGCCATGGCCAGCGCCAGCAGGGATCCCACCGCGCCCGCCACGCGATCGGCCTCATGCTCGTCGCCCTGAGCATGCAGGCGCGCGTAGACGGGGATGAAGGAAGCCGAGAGCACGCCCTCGCCGAACAGGTTCTGCAGGATGTTCGGCACCCGCAGCGCGGAGCTGAAGGCGTCCGCCGTATCCGAGAGCCCGAAGAAATGCGAGAACACCCGCTGGCGAACCAGGCCAATCAAGCGGCTGGCCAGGATGCCTGCGGCGACCAGCACCGCGTGGCGTCCCGTGTTTTCCGTGGATTGGCGCGCCTGCGCCATCAACGTGCCCAGGCCTTCACCAGGGCTTCAAAACGATCGCCGCGCTCCTCGAAGCACGTGAACTGATCAAAGCTGGCGCAGGCGGGGCTCAGCAGCACCTGATCGCCGGGCTGGGCGAGCTTGAGGGCCGCCTGCACGGCGTCATCGAACGGCGAGATCGTGAGGTGCGGCAGATTGCCCAGATCCCGCTCCAGCTGCGGGATGGCTTCGCCCAGGAACACGAGTTGGCGCAGCTTGCCCCTCAGTGCCTCGCGCAGGGGTTCGTAGGGCGCGCCCTTGTCCTGCCCGCCCAACAGAAGCACGAGCGGACCCGGCAGCGCGCGAATGGCCGTCAGCGTGGCGTCCACGTTCGTGCCCTTGGAATCGTTGTAGGCCTTCACACCGCCCTTTTCCGCCACGAAGGCAATGCGGTGGGCCAGCCCGGGATAGCTGCGCAAGCCCTCCCGGATGGCCTCCAGCGCGGCGCCGCCATGACGGGCCAGCACGACAGCAGCCAGCGCGTTCTCGACATTGTGGCGTCCGGGAATGCGCAGCTCGTCGCGGTGCAACAGGCGCTCCGCTCGGCCTTGCACGTCCACCAGCCACATCACGCCCTCGTCATCGCACCACCCGCCCTCGGCCTTCGGTTCGCCCCAGCCGAAGCGCACGATCCGGCCATGTCCGGGCGCAAAGGCGTTGAAGCTGGGATCGCCGGCGGGCGTCAGGCGGATATCCTCGGACCCCTGGTGCTCGAAGATCCGCAGCTTGGCATCCAGATAGGCTTCCATCGTGCCGTGCCGGGCTAGGTGATCCGGCGTCAGATTGAGGATGGCCGCGCCTTCGGCGTGGAATCCCCGCACCGTCTCCAGCTGGTAGCTGGAGCACTCCAGCGCGAAGCGCGTGCCGGGATCCGCGTCCTCCAGCGCCGCCAGGAGCGGCGTTCCCAGGTTGCCGCAGGCCACGGAGGGCAGGCCCGAGGCCTTGAAGAGATGCGCCAGCAGATCCGTGGTGGTGCTCTTGCCGTTGGTGCCCGTGACCGCCAGGATCTGCGACCCATCCTTGCGGGCGCGCAGCACGCGATGGCCCAGCTCCAGCTCGCCGATGACAGAGATGCCCCGGTGGTGGGCCTCCTGCGCGAAGGGGATGGAGGGGGGAACGCCGGGACTCAGCACCACCTCGACACAGCCATCCAGCAGCGACTCGGGGTGGGAGCCCCACACGCCGGGCACCTCGATTTCCACCAACTCCGCCAATACCGCATGATCAGGATTCATCGTGCGATCGCTCATCACAACATCAGCGCCGCTGCGCGCCAGATGCGACGCGGCCGCCAATCCAGACCGCCCTGCCCCGATCACCACGATGCGCCCCATGGAACCTCCGCCGAACCAAGTGTAGCCTTGTAGACGATGAAAGAATTCCTCTTGCACAGCATCCTCGCGGGACATCGCCCCGCCATCCCCCACGCGCAGTCCATCATGAACCTGCAGAGTGGGCTCGTTGAAGCCAAGGAAGTGCTGACGCGCTTTGAAGATGTGGACGGTCGCATGTGTACCGTCGGCAATCTGCTCGAAGACGTCACCCTGCCTCCCGATATGCGGATCATGCTGGATCTGCTTTGCCTGGGCTCGGTCTTCGAGGGCCTGGCCAACCACCCCATCACGGATCACCTGATCTTCATCAACCTGCATCCGACCACGCTGGATTCGCCCGATTTCTGGAACCGCATCCAGCCCTGGATCTGGAACCTGTCCATCCCGCCCCATCGCATCGTGCTGGAGATCACCGAGACTTACGTGCTGCACGATCTCGACCGGTTGCAGTCCTATGCCCGGCGTTTGCGGGAGCTGGGACTGCGCATCGCCGTGGACGATCTGGGATCCGGCGCGGCGTCGCTCTCGCACATGTCGCGCCTGGAGCCGGACTTCATCAAAGCGGACCGATCCCTGGTGGAGCGCGTCCACGAACGGCCGTACCAGGCCGCGCTGCTCAACGCGCTGGCCCTGTTCGCCAAGCGCATGGGCGTGGGCTTCATCGCCGAAGGAATCGAAACGCCGGAAGATCTCGCGACCATCCGCCAGGCGGAAGTGCCCTGGGGCCAGGGCTACATCCTGGGCGAACCCGAGCGGCTCATCCTTCCCGAGGCGTGAACACCCGCGGCACGCGCGTGTTGATGTTCGTCAGGATCTCGTAGGGGATGGTTCCAGCCCACTGGGCCAGTTCTTCCAGACGGACGGCGTTGCCCTGGCCATCCGAACCGGCCAGGATCACTTCGTCGCCGTTGTATGCGCTGTCCTGTTCGATATCGACCATCATCTGGTCCATGCAGATCGTCCCCACCTGCGCATAGCGGCGCCCCCGCAGCAGGATCTCCGCGCGATTCGAAAGCGCGCGGAAGTAGCCGTCGCCATAGCCCACCGGGACCGTCACCACGCGCGTATCGTGATCCGTCTTCCAGGTGGATCCGTAGCTCACGGGATGCCCGGCCTTGACCACCTTGAAGTAGACGATGCGACTCTTCCACGTCAACGCGGGCTCCACGATCACACTGTGCGGCACATGGGGCGAAGGGTAGACACCGTAGAGGATGATGCCGGGACGCACCATATCGAAGGTGGCTTCGGGCATCCGCAGAATGGCGGCGGAATTGGCGATGTGGCGCGTGGGATAGGGCAGGCTGCGCCGCTCGTAGAAGCGCAGCACCTCCTGGAAGCGTTCCAATTGCAGCCTGGCGTGATCCAGATCCGGCGCGTCAGAGTTGGCAAAGTGCGAGAAGATGCCCGCAACCTCGACGTGGCGGCATTCCAGGGAGGCCTCCAGCAGCGCGTCGGCGCTGTAGTAGTGGACGCCGATGCGCTCCATGCCCGTATCGATCTTCAGGTGGACCTTGGCCTTCGTGCCCCGGGCCTGCGCGGCCTCGTCGATCTGCCGAAGCCGCCCCACCGAGGAGGCCGTGATCATCAGATCGTTGTCCAGAAACTGCGGAATCTGATCGCCCCACACGCCGCCCAACACCAGGATCGGCTTGGTGACGCCCTTGCGCCGAAGCAGGACGCCTTCTTCCGGCACCGCCACGCCAAAGCAGTCGGCCTGTTCTTCCAAGGATTTGGAAACTTCGACCAGCCCGTGCCCATAGGCGTTCGCCTTCACCACCGCCATGGCCTTGGCGCCAGGCACATAGGCCCGGATCGCCTTGAGATTGGCCTGCAGGCGGCCGAGATCCACTTCGGCCCAGGTGGCGCGAACGCCGTCCGCAGGGCCATGGCTGGCGATGGTCGGTTCCAGAATGGACATGGAATGTCTACCTCAGCTTGAGCGAACTGATCGCCAGGATCGAGCACACGATGGCCGTGATCCAGAGGCGGATCACCACCTTCGTCTCCTTCAAGCCGCCCAGCTCCATGTGGTGATGGAAAGGCGCCATGCGGAAGATGCGCTTGCCGCCGCGCAGCTTGAAGCTGCCCACCTGCAGGAT